>CAINXC010000451.1 GCA_903854655.1 uncultured Verrucomicrobiota bacterium
GCAGCCGGGAGTGGGTGGAAACCCTTTTTCAATCCCACCGGGAGTGCTTTGGAGCGAGGCGCAAGAACGGAGCACGACGATTACGCGAGGCCGCGTCGCCGTTGTTTGCCCTTCGCGACCTGCCACCCAGAAAACAAGCAGGCTCGTGAACCCGCCCGTCAAGGCAGGGCGGCTGCCGGGAAACCCGCCCGGCAGCCGCTTTCACCACACACCGCTCGCCTGTTCTCAGGGGGCCAGCGGAATCTCACCGCCTCCGTTTCAGGGAGGCGAAAATCAGGCCAGACGCTGCTTCCGACGCAATCGAAGAAGCACTCCAGCCACCAGCACCATCATGGCGGAGCCAGGCTCCGGAACCACCACAGTGGAGAGATTGTAAGTCTGGAGCCGGTCAGCCCCTGGATCGACCACCTGGTCTCCAGCCCCGGCGACGCCATTGGCCGAACCAAACACCGCAGTGTCGGCCGTATCCAGGTTCCACAGCACAGGCTGATTGACCACTCCTGAAGGATCGGGCACATGCCACACATCGTTGCCGACGTCGGTTACCAAGGCCCATTCGCTGCCTGCGGCGACAGCCTGGCTGTTGAACACCCAAATATAGGCCTGCTGGCCGGCCGTGAACACTGTTGGTCCGCCGTTTTGCACCGTGCCATTGGCATTGAAATTGATGGACTGGGAGAAGAACTGCTGGTTCTGCGACGGGTCGTTCACGTTCGGGTCATTGGCGTTCAGGGAATCCCAGCCGTTCGCACTCGGTGCCGAAGCCGTTGAGATGATTTCCCAGTTGGCCGCCCACAGGGATACATTCGCCGCAGTGGGGGTGAAGCCAGTGGCCCAGACACCGAGTTCGAAGGTGTAAGAGTTGTTCAACAAGTTTCCATTGCTGTCGTACATCTTCAGCGAATCGAACGCCGTGTTGCCCCAGCCGATGCCGGTGGCATGGACCATCGGGGCGGACATCGCCAGGAAGGTGAGGAGGATGAGATAGCGGCTTTTCATAGGAGTGGTCTGTGGTGCAAACCGGTTGGGGGTAGAATGCGTCACGGAATGCTGGGAGCGGGGATCACCCAGTCTGGTTTGCCTTGGATGCTGTTGATGAAGGCGGCAGTGCCAGGCATGAAGAGCGTCTGCGTGCCGTAGTTCGTGGTGAGATCGGTGCTGCCGACAATTTTCCAGATTTCGAGGCTGCCCTGCTTGAGCAAATGGTAGGTGGTGTATCCCGTTGTGGGCGCCGCATCGCCGTTCCAGAAGTAGATCCGGTCGGCGTTCACGGGATTGGTGCTCGCGGTAAAGCCATTCGCAAAAGTCATGCTGCGATCCAGCGGGCTCTGTCCCACCGGGAAGGGATTGCCGACAAAATTGGCGCCTGCGACGAGCGGGCAGGCCACCTTCCAGGTGCGCAACTGGCCCATGGCGGAAGCGTTGACGGCGGACAGCTTGGGGCGGGCAAACAGGCCATCGCACGGTCCGATGATGCGATTATCCTCAGTATCCGTGAGCACCGCGTCACCCACCTTATGCCAGTGCGCCTGGCTAAAATAATTCGCGAGCCAAAGTGTGACGTAACCACCGCCCGCCGAATCCCACACCAGGATCTGGTCCGCCGTGCTGGCGTTGTTCGTGGCGTGATAAGTGGCCGGAGGGAACAGATCCGCCACCCGCCAGTGCGGACGCACCGCGATCAGGTCACCAACAAGACTGGCCGGCACGGTATTCTGGGTGCTGTGAGCATCACCAGGCAGCAATGCAATACCAGTCGCCGAACTGTTGGCTGCATCCACCTCCCAGCGCTGCCCCTGGTTGTTGCCCGCCATGACCTCGACATAGTAGCTCAGTCCGGCCGTCAGCAATGAGGCGAAATTGCCGGTCCCCACCGAAGTAGTGACATCCAGGGCATTGCCAGCCACGGCCCCTACGGTGCCTGTAAACACGGGGGAAAGAACAAACGGCACTGCGTAGGTCTGATTTTGAACAGCCAGCGCGCGATGCTGCCAGCCGAGGATCGGGGAGGTGTCGGTGGCTTCCGGAACACCATCATGATTCGCGTCGAGTGACACAAGAATCCTCACAAAGCCATAATTGGAACCCACAAGCGCCGGGTCGTTGTCCAAGCTGCTGAAAGTCAATGTTTCGGTGCCGTCCCCGTTGTCCACGATGGTCGGCGTGACGGCCGAAGTCGTCCACGCGGCGCCGTTCAGCGTGGGCAGCACCTGCAAGGTGTAGGTCAGATCCCCCTCCCCGCCGTGACGACGGTGCAACGTTACATCCATCTTGCCGCTGGTCCCGTTTTTGGTGACCGTAAAGGCAGCGCCTGGGTTGTTGCCGCCGGAGCTTGGATTCATCCCCAGGGCGTACTTCATCAGATTGCTGAAGGCATCGCCATCCGCACTGCCCAAAGGCGCGCCGCTGCCACCGCTCAGTCCATTGGCGGTCGCCCAGTCTGCGAATGTGGCGGGCAGGCCTGCCACATCCACAAAGCCAAAATCCTGCGTCAGATCCACATCCGCGTCGCGGGCATTGTCGGCCGTGCCGCCGAGGCCGGTTTCTCCGGTCGCATCGGTGGGCTCTGTGCCTGCGGCCAGAGTGAAGACAGCGGTGCTGATTCCGGTCGCAGTGGGATCCACGGCATCCAGGCCCTTTTCACCCACGTCATCATCGCCCGAAATCATGGCTCCGGACACAGACTTCATCGCCCAGAGAGGAGCGCCGGGGGCAAACATGGCACTGGGCACATGCAGCAGATAGGCGCCAGGAGGCAGACCGTCGAAAAGATAGAAGCCACCGCCGGCGGTAACCGTGGTTGAGATCGGGCTGGTGGCGCCGGGAGTGTCCGTGCTGTGATACAATTCCACCGTCACCCCGTCCACGCCTTCGCCCGCATCGGCATGGCCGTTGCCATTCGCGTCAAAGAAGACCAGGTTGCCCACGCCAAGCGGACCGTTGACGGCAAGGGAGGTGATCAGACTGGAAGAGCAGCCGTCGCCCTGCATCGCCTGGACAGTAAAGGGAAAGACGCCCAGTGCCGTTGTGGTGCCGGACAGGACGCCTTCGACAGACAATTGGAAACCTGCGGGCAACGCCCCGGCCGCTATGGAAAACACAACCGGACCCACACCGCCAGAAGCGAGGAAGGCCTGGCTGTATGCGAAGCCCGCCGTGGCAGGCGGCAGACTGGGCGGCGTAACGGTGATCGTGGGGCACGGGGTTTGGAAGCCCAGGTCGATGGTCGCGTTGAAGTTCGCGTCCTCGGCATTGTCATCGGCGTGGTGGAAGCCTGTTTCCGTGCCGCCATCGACCGGCTCTGTCCCCGGCTGCAAATTGAACACAATGGAGGAGATGCCGGTGAGTTCCGGATGGGGGGAGTCGATGCCGTTGTCGTTGTTTGGCAAATTGTCGTCCACACCATCATCGCCGCTCACACCCGGGATGGAGATCAGCCCGAACAGCGGGCCGCCGATCGCAAACTGCGAGGCAGGAATGTAGATGAAATAGGCCCCCGCATTGAGGCCGTCGAAGCTGTAAAGCCCCAGTGACGAGGTTATGGTCTGCTGCAACGGCGTGGCGGAAAGCGGATCATCACCCGCATTGAACAACTGCACCACCACCCCGGCGGCGCCTTCGCCGCTGTCGAGAACACCGTTGTGGTTGGCATCAACATAAATGGCGTTGCCAACACCCACCGTGGGCGGTGCTCCGATCATGACCTGATAGCTGGCCGCGGCCTGAAACCCGCCGGCATCCGCCACTGTCACAACAAAGTTGAAAGTACCTTCGGCAGATGCGGCCCCGCTCAGCGAGCCGTCGCTGCCCAGCACCACCCCGTCCGGCAAGGCCCCGGAAGCAATCGCCCACGTGTAGGGAGCGGTGCCGCCCGACGCGGTGAGCGCCTGGTTGTATGCGATGCCCAGGGCGCCCGGAGGCAGCGTCGGGGGCGTGATAAGAAAAGGTTGCGCACTCGGATCAAAACCAAAGTCAACGGTCAGGTTGAAGTTGGCGTCGTTGGCGTCATCGGAAGTGGCCTCGAAACCGGTTTCGCCGGTGGCATCGGTGGGCTCGGTTCCTGCCTGGAGGTGGATGGACACCGTGCGAATGCCGGTGACCTCAGGATGCGGGCTGTCGATGCCGTTCTCGTCACGATCATCATCAACCGCACTGTCAGAGCCGTTGCCCGTCATCGAAAAACAGTCATTGAGAGGTTTGCCATTGGCGAACTCGGAAGGCGGAACAAACACGAAGTAATCGCCGGCAACGTTGGTGGTCAGCAGGTACGCACCCTGCGCATCGGTCACGGTCGATGTCAGCGGCGTGTCAGTCAGGGGATCAGCCGTGGCGGCAAACAGTTGGACGACCACTCCAGCCGCCTCTTCGCCCGCGTCATAGCGACCGTTGTGGTTCCAATCCACAAACACCAGGTTGCCCACGCCAATGACCGGAGTGGAAGGGTCATAAAAACCAAGATCGACAGTGGCACTGGCGAGAGCGCCGCCAGGAACGGGCGAAACGACCACGCTGGAAATACCACTCGTGGCCGGAGCCGGCGCATCAATGCCCTGGTCCGCCAGGCTGTTCGCCGGTCCCACACCGGGGTCGGACAAAAGGCCTGCCAGCGCGCCGCTGCCGGCAAAGTTCGAGGCAGGAATGAAAACGAAATAACTCCCGCCCGCAAGGCCGGTGAAGCTGTAACGGCCACCATTGGCGGTGACCGTGGATTCCAGCGGAGAGGTGCTGAGCGGATCGGCCCCGGCGGCGAAAAGCTGCACCGTCACGCCATCCACGCCCTCACCCGGATCATAGCTGCCGTTGCCGTTGGCATCCTTGAACACTTGATTGCCCACGCTCACGGAGGTTTGTGGCGAGCGCACAAAGGCCAGGTCGATCGTCAGATTGTAGTTCGAATCCGCAAAATCATCCTCGGTCGCCGCGACTCCCGTTTCAGTGCCTGCCGGGCCATTCACCGGTTCAGTGCCGGGTGCCAGGGCGAAGACGATGCTGCTGATGCCCGTGGTCGTCGGATCGGCCGCGTCAATGCCTTTGTCGTTGCCCACCACATTGTCGTCCACACCGTTGTCCGGGCTCACACCCGGCATGGAAATCCGGTCCTGCAAGGGGGCACCGATACTGAACTGCGAAGTGGGAATGTGAATGAAGTAGCGGCCCGGGAACAGATTGCTGAACAGGTAGAGGCCGCCCCCTGCTGTGACCGTCGAGGCAAGCGGCGTGGCCGTCTGCGGATTGTCCCCCTCGTTGAACAATTGCACCAGAACACCGTCCACACCCTCGCCGGAGTCCATCACCCCGTTGCCGTTCGCGTCAAAGTAGATGGCGTTGCCCACGCCCACATTGCCCGTTGCCGGAGCAATCGTCATCGAATAGGCCTGTGATCCCTGGCACAAGCCGCCAGTGGTGGCGCTCACCGTGAAATTGTAATTTCCGGCCTGGCTTGGAACTCCGCTCAAGAGGCCCTGGGAACTCAATGTCAGACCGGCAGGCAGCGCCCCGGCGGTGATACTCCAGACCACTGTCCCCGAAGTGCCGGTGACCGTGTAACTTACCGAGCCAAAATTGGCCCCCACCGTGCCGCCCGCCACTGTCGCGGGCAAAACCGTCAGCGTCGGGCAGCCGCCGACAAAGCCGAAATCAATGGTCATGTTGCCGTTGCCGTCAAAGTCATCATCCTGCTTGGCACGAAAGCCTGTTTCAGTGCCATACGGAAAATCCAGCGGCTCCGTGTTTTCAGCCAGGGTGATAACGACGCTGCTGATCCCCGTGACCCATGGGTTTGCCGAGTCGATGCCGTTCTCGTCCACGTCGTCGTCGTTCCCATCGTCCCCGCCGTTGCCAGGTATCGAGAGCAGTCCGGCCAGTGGCTGGCCGGTGGCAAAGGAAGCCGCCGCGACATGCACAAAATAGCGCCCGGGTGTCAGTCCGCCGAAGTAGTAATCACCGTCCGAACCCGAAAGCTGCGAGGCAACGGGTGTCGCGGTGTTCGGATCGTCCCCCTCGTGGAAAAGCTGCATTTGCACCCCGGCCACGCCTTCACCCGCATCGTAGTGGCCATTGTTATTGGCATCGACGAAAACCAGGTTGCCCACGCTCACCGGGTTCATCGCCCGCAGCACAAACCCAAAGTCCTGGGTCAGATCCACATTGGCATCTTGAAAATCATCGCTCGCGGCATTGTAGCCCAGCTCAATGTCCGCATCCGTAGGCTCAGTTCCAACGGCGAGGGTGAACACTGCGGTCTGCACGCCCGACACCTCTGGGTAGGGGACGTCGATGCCCTTCTCGCCCAGTTCGTCATCCCCTGCCTGGGTGCCGGGTACCGAGAGCGCGGAGAACAGCGGCTGGCCCACGGCGAACTGGCTCGGCGGCACAAACAGGAAATAGCTGCCGGGATCAAGGTCGCTGATCAGGTAGCTGCCATCGCCGGCCGTGACCACGGAAGCCACGGGAGTATCTGTGAGAGGGTTCTGCCCCTGCGCAAACAATTGCACGGTGACCCCTCCCGCCCCCTCGCCATCATCGTAATGGCCGTTGCCGTTGGCATCAATGAACACAAGGTTGCCCACGCCCACCTTGCCGGAGGGGAGGACAAAGCCAAAGTCCACGGTCAGGTCCACCTCGCCATTGGCCGTGAAGTAGGGCACCGCCACGCCTTGCGAAAGAGCCACCGTCACACTCACAATGCCGTTCACTTCGGGATGCGGATCATCAATGCCGTCATCGTTGCCGTCATCGCCCGCATTGGGATTGCCTGTGCCGGCAACTGATAGCGCTCCGGTCAACGGGCCGCCCACCTGAAACTGCGAGGCTGGGATGTAGAGCTTGTAGCTCCCTGCCTGCAAGCCGCCGAACAGGAACTGCCCGTTGAGATCGGTCAGCAGATCCCCCAATGGCGGGTCCACTCCCGGTGTGTCGCCCGCATTGTAGAGCTGCACATCCACGCCGGGAACACCTTCGCCTGGATCCGCCACGCCATTGCTGTTCGTATCGGCAAACACCACGTTGCCAATCCCCAGCGGGTAGTAGGCGCCGATGTCCTGAGTCAGATCGGAATTGGTGCCGCCCGGACCAAACCCTGGGGCCACTGAAAAATCCGCCGTGCTGATGCCGTTGGAGGCCGGCGAAAAATTGAACAGCCCCTTCTGCCCTGTGCTGGCGTCACCGCTCGTTTCGACAAAGGGCATGCAGACAAAACCCGCCAATGGGCCGCCCGTGTCAAAATTGCTCGCGGCCACCGTCACATGGTAAGTCCCTGTGGCCAGCCCTTGAAACAGGTAGGTGCCGTCGCTGGCGGTGGTCTGCGTGTCCTGCAGCACGTATGGATTGTTCGGGTCGCCGGTGGCCAGCCAGATCTGCACCGTCACGCCACCCGCGCCTTCGCCGTCGTCGAAGTGGCCGTTGCCGTTGGCGTCGTTGTAAATCAGATGGCCCACCGACATCGTTTGCGCGGAAGCCGCGCCGGCAGCGGCCAGCACGCCCGCCACCATCATGCACAGCACCGCCCAGAACCGCAGCTTTGGCGCAAGCGGCGGAAGGGGCGAGGGCGGGGTAAAGCGAGAGCTAAACATGTCTAAATTTATGATTATTATCGCAAATGTACTCAATATTGATGACATGGAAAGTTAATTCTTGCGAAGGAATCTCGCAAAATGCCCCCCCCTGCCGAATGTGGCTACCGTCGCCCTCGACGGGGTTCGAAAACCATCGCGCGCAGCGCCACACTTCCGCTCCAGTGCTCCGCTGCTGCGCATGGAAGCTCCTGGCTCTCAACCCCGGATCTTGGCTGGCGATGGCCGGACACGACTGCCTGACCAAGCCGACAGGACACAACCGTGGCGGTCCACCCACTCCCCGTACGCTTCCATTTCCCGCTTCCCAGTCTTCGCTTTCCCTCTACCATCCCTGCCTCCTTATGAACCTCATCAAACGTCTCGCCTTGTCCATCGCCCTCGCCTGCGGCATCATCACCCTCATGTCCCACAGTTCCGCCCAAGCCGGGGATGCTGGCGTTTACCGCCATGTCGTCCTGTTCAAATTCAAAGACAGCACCACCCCTGAGCAGGTGAAGACCGTCGAGGATGCCTTCCGCGCCCTCAGCACCAAGGTCCCCACCATCACCGGCTACGAGTGGGGCACCAATGTGAGCCCTGAGAACAAGAACGACGGCTTCACCCACTGCTTCCTGGTCACCTTCAAGGACAAGGCCGGACTCGACGTCTATCTCCCCCACCCCGCCCACGACGAGTTCAAGTCCATCCTGCATCCCTTCCTGGAGAAGGTGCTGGTGTTTGACTTCGTGGCCCAGAAATAAGCTGCAACTTTGCCAGCTTGATCAGTTCGCCAATGGCAAGGCCATTGTGTTTGTCCACCGCCTGTCAGGGTCAATTGGAGTCGGGAGCGTTCACGCGATCACCCCCGAGCGTGGTCACGCTCGGGGGTTCATCGAGGCATCGCTCGCGACCGTCCGCCGGTGATCGCCTAAAGGCTAGACTCCAACCGACCCTGCTGCGGTTTTGAGTGCTGCAAAGCCAGCCAAGGTGTTGATACCATGAACGCCAAACTTTCCGGGTGAGCCACTTTCCCCCATGGCGATCGGTCGCAGGCATGATCCAGAAGCTTGAGATTCCATAGGACTTCACCACAGTCCTGCTTCCAGGCCAGAGCGGCGATAAATCGCACGCGCTCCAGAACTCTGGCGCGAACTGCCGAGCCCACTCCGTCAACCGAGTCATCACTGCACCTCCCCGCGCCCCGCAAGCGCGGCTGGTGTACCGACTTCAGTCGGCCGGGAAGGCGCTTTTTACTGCGGATCAAGGGTGAAATTGCCCGTCAGGTTCACACGCGTAAACAAGCCGGCGGCCAGGTTCTGTTTTTGAAACACCGCACCGGTGATCGTGCTGGTGGTGGTGGAGAGGAAGCTTCCGGTGATCAGCCCCGTGGTTCCATTGATGGTCAGCTTCAGATGATCGGCACCCAGCCCAAGTTCCTTGACCACATTCGCCGTCGAAACCGAAATGGAGTCATTGATCTCAGGGCTGAGATTGCCGCCGCTGAGGCCGACAGTTCCAATCGGCGTGGTGACGCTCGAAAAGGCGAGCGCCGACGCGCCTTTCATCACCAGATAGTAGGAGCCCAGCAAGGTGACCTGCGTGTTGAAGCCCGCCTGGTAGAGCCCCGCCTTGGCCTGCGCCGCCTTGTGCCAGGTGAGCCCGGCGCTCAGGTCACTGGTATTGGGGATGTTCTGGAATGCGCCCGTGCCGAAGAGCGCGCCGAGGGTGGTGGTGGCATTCAGCGGCACGTACATCGGGAAAGTCCCGTCTGCCTTCAAGTACGCGGAGCAGGAGAAGGCTGTTCCATCGCCGAGCTGGCCGGTCACACTCACCACGCCGGTGGCGCCCACCGTGAGCGCGCCCCAGCCGGTCCCGCCGGGCAGGCTGTCGGCGGGGGGATTGATCGTCACGGTCACCGGGCTGGTTCCATACTTGGAGCCGGGGGTGAGCAAGGTGAGCCCGGTGACCTTGCCAGTGGCGGTGTTCACAATCGCCACCGCTGTGGCGCCGGAGCCAGCGCCGCTGATCGCGACCAGCGGCGCGGTCACATACCCCAATCCGCCACCGGTCAGATTCAAGCCGCTCACTTCCCCGCCGGTCACCGTGGCCGTTGCCGTGGCCGCAGTCCCAGTAAGGGGCGCGGGGGGCGGGATGATCACAGTATAGTGACCGGCCTGGGCAACAGAGTTAAGGGCGGAGACGGCGACCTGGGACTCGAGCGTGCCGGCATATGAGTTCACTCCATCAAGGAAGCTCACGGTAATCGAAGCCCCGGCCGCTTCGTTGAACTGAAGCTGGAGCAGCAGCGGCGATTTGCGGGCGATCGAGACGGAGGCCGCCCCGGAGCTGCTGAAGGTGCCATGAAAGGCCGAGACGGCTCCATCCACATTCAGCGAGCCGGTGAAGGTGCCCGCGCTGCCAAGTGTGAGCGCAAGATACCCCGCATTCGTGGTCCCGGCGGTCACCAGCCCGTCGAAATTCCCCTGGCGATGGTAAAACGGATTCAGCACCGTGACCTGCGCCGTTGCGGTTTTGTCGCCATTGCTCACGGTATAGGTGAAGGTGTCCGCAAGGCCGCTGGTGGCGAAGGAAACTTCAGGCTGGTAAATCAACGAGAGCTGGTTCGCCGCGACGGACACCTTGCCCTCGCCCGCCCTCGTGACCGCCGTGATCGTAAGGGCCCGCCCCTCCGGGTCGGTGTCGTTGGCCAGCACCGGCAGCGTGAACGGCGTGAGCAGGCTGCTTGCCGTGTAGTACACGTCATTCACCGCCATTGGCGGGCTGTCGAGGACGGTGATGCTCACGGTGGCCGGCGCGGAGATGTTCACGCCATCACTGACCGTGAAGGTGAAGGAATCGCTCCCCGCATAGATTGCGCCGGCGGCATAGCTCAGATTTGGCACCGTCCCGCTCAAGGTTCCGTGCGCCGGCGGCGTCCCCACCGTGTAGGTGAGCGCGCGCGGGCTGCTGCCGCTGAGCGTGATCGTCGCCTTGGCACCCCGCTCCACGCTCACGCTCTGCGCCGTGGCCGCGAGGCTTCCCACTGCCACCACGGCAACCGACACCGTCGCCGGGGCCGAGGTCTCCACGCCGTCATTGACCGTGAAGGCGAAGCTGTCAGCACCCACGAACGTGGCATTGCTGGTCGTGTAGGTGAGGCCGGGGGCCGTCCCGCTCAGCGTCCCGTGGGCCGGTGGCGTCGTGATGTTGTAAGTCAGGGAGCTTGAGCCCAGCCCTGCCAGGGTCACCGCCACGGCTCCGCCGCTTGCCACGCTCACCGTTTGCGCGGCCGCCGTCGGCGCGATCTCCACCACGGCGATGGTCACGGTCGCCGGGGCCGAGCTTTCAATGCCGTCGTTCGCCGTGAAGGTGAAGCTGTCGTTGCCCGCAAAGGCCGCGTTCGGCGTGTAGGTCAGGGCCGTGCCAGAGCCGGTGATCTGTCCGTTGGCGGGCGGCGTCGCCACCGTGTAGGTGAGCGCATTGAGCCCTGTTCCACTCAAGGTAAACGCCACTGGCGTGGCCCGGCTCGTGGCCAGGTTTTGGCCGGTTGCCACGGGCACTTGGTCGATAATTTGAATTGAAACCGTCACGGCAGCCGAATTTTCCAGCCCGTCGCCCACCAGGTAAGTAAACGAATCCGCGCCGATGTAAGTGGCGTTGTTGGTCGTGTACGTGAGGTTCGACGCTGTGCCAGTCAGCGTCCCTTGGGTCGGTTGGGTCAGGAGGGTGTAGGTGATGGCGCTCGATCCGGAGCCGGCGAGCGTCACCGGGGCGGATGTTCCGCGGACGAGGCTTACCGCCGGCGGCACCGCCACCGGCGTCGTGTCACCATAGATGAACGAATAGGCGCTGATCTTGCCGATGACCGGGCTGCTCGCCAGCATGACCGAAGTGGCTTCCTGGCCATCGGTGGCAAAGGCGAAGATGGTGTGCGGCCCGTACATCAGCGAGTTGAGGCTGGCACTGGCTGCGCCATCGACCACGCTCAATAGCTGCCAGGGGCCGGTCATCGTGTCCACCTGGTACCAGATCTCCTGCACGGGCGGCGCCGTGGGCCCGTACAAGCTCGTGGCCTGCAAGGCAAAGGTGGGCGTCGCCGAGTAGCTCACATTGCCCGCCAGCGGCGTGATGGCCGTGAAAAGATTGGAGGAGCCGACCGGCCCGGGCGTGATCACCGTCACATTGCCGCTCGCGTTGTTCGCCACATACACTTGGTTCGTGAGAGGATTCAAGGCCAGCGCGACCGGGGTGGTTCCCACCGTGATGGTTTGAGTCGTGTTCGTCGCTCCATCGATCTCGGTCACGGTGCCGCTCCCGCTGTTCGCCGCGTAGATCTTGTTGGTCACCGGGTTCACGGTCAAGGCGGCGAGGCTGGTTCCGACCGTGACGTTGCTGGTCGCGCCGGTCACTCCATTGATCACCGTCACGTGGTTGAGTGTAGGGCTCGCCAAGTAGATCATGTTCGCCACCGGATTCACCGCGATGGCAGTGGGTTTAAAGCCCGCGCTCACCGAGGTGGTCGCAGTGGTGGCCCCGTTGATCACGGTGACGGACCCGCCATTACCACTGTTGGCCACGTAGATCGTGTTCGTCACCGGATTCACCGCGATGGCATCTGGGAATGACCCAACGGGCACGGACGTGGTCGCATTGGTGGCCCCGTTGATGACGGTGACGGACCCGCTGAAGCCCTCGCTGACCACGTAGATCAGGTTCGTCGCCGGGTTCACCGCGATCGCGCCCGCATTCGGCACGGTGATGGTCGTGGTGGCGTTGGTCGCCCCGTTGATCACCGTCACATTGTTGCTGGAGAGGCTCGGCACGTAGATCATGTTAGTCACCAGATTCACCACGATGGCGGTTGGGTTCGCTCCCACGGGCACGGTCACGGTGGCATTGGTCGCCCCATTGATCACCGTCACCGTTCCGTCGTCGTTGTTCGCCACGTAGATCATATTCGTCACCGGGTTCACCGTGATCGCCTCCGGAGTGGTCCCCACATTCACCGTGGCGGTGGCGTTGGTGACGCCATTGATCGCCGTGACGGTATTGCTGCCAGAATTGGCAACGTAAATCATGTTCGTCTGCGGGTTCGCGGCGACGTCAGACGCGGCTGCTCCGACATCCACGGCAGCGGTTGCATTCTGCTCCCCGTCGATCACCGTCACATTGTTGCTACCGTAGTTCACTGAGTAGATCGTGTTCGTCACCGGATTCACCGCGATGGCGGTTGGCTGCGAGCCAGCGGGCACGGACGTGGCCGCGTTGGTCGCTCCATTGATCACCGTCACATTGTTGCTACCGTTGGCATAGTTAGCGACATACTGATCAGTCCGTTGCATAGACTACACTTGGAGCGCCAAAAAAGGAGCGGACCAATCTTGGCTGGGCTTTGATTTCGGCCAAATCGGCTTTCACTCGCTCCTTGAGAGATTCATTTTTCATGAGCGGTTTCTTGGCC
>CAINXC010000452.1 GCA_903854655.1 uncultured Verrucomicrobiota bacterium
ACACTCACAGCCCACATCCAATCGCGGGATGGAGCAGCCCGGTAGCTCGTCAGGCTCATAACCTGAAGGTCGTTGGTTCAAATCCAACTCCCGCAACCAATTTCAAAGCCCGTAGAATCAAGGTTCTACGGGCTTTTTGATGTTTTGGGCGTGAAAGCCTAAAGTGCCCGGAAATGTAGGGAAATGCGCCAAAATGAGCGGTTTATTGCACGGGTAGTTGCACGGGTAAAGCGGGTGGTCACCAATGCTGGCACCGGGGGACGGTGATCCTGGGGGGTGATTTGGCGATGGCTACCCGTGCAACGATTCATTGCACGGGTTGATTTTGGCGGGTGCGGTGGGGCAGTTGCGACGTCGCAATTGCCTCTCGTTAGTCGCACGGGTCGATTCTGGCGGGTGCACCAGGCTGTTGATGGGGCGGCCGTGAACAACAGCTTGCTTCAATGGGTGCGGGCCGATTGAGTGAGGAGTGCACTTCACATCCAACAGTATTGTGCCTCTCTTGGCCTTCTTGCGCTATCGTCATTCAGGAGAGGCATTGTGCCTGTTGATCCTGTTTGGGGCGGGGTGTGTCTTTGTTTTGGCCGTTTGTGGATCGTTTGGCACAAAACGTCCTGACAACTCCAAATGTTCAGTATGCGGGGCCAAGACCGAGGTTGCCACAGAACGCAACCGCAGCCGCAACGGCGGGAGAACATCCTACGCCCGCTGTAGCCGATTCCCTCAATGCCGTGGGCGCGCTGCGAGCGACAACGAGTGGATGCTTCAATGCGTGGGGAGAGGGATTGTTCGGGTTGTCGGGGTTGGACTGGTCCTTTACGTGGCCTACGCGGTCTATAAAGCCGCATTTGGTTGATTTGGGGCCATTGCAACCAGGCTTGCGGGTCTAGCGCAGTCGGAGCGCGTCGACGGGGGTGGAGGCGGATAGGTTGCTGCGTGTCAAAACGAGCAGCATCCCTTGTCACGCTGGTGCGCCGGGCTGCCGTGCCGTGCTGGCACAAATACCAAAGAAGCGCGCGCGGGTAGTCACTCAGGGGGGCGGCTGAACACCGTTTGCTTCCGGAAACTGCGGGCGGCCATCTGGCAGGCGAGGATGAAGGCGCGCTGGGATTCCTGGGTGTTGAGCGGAATGCCGGCGGAGGTGGAGGCATCGCGACCCCGGGAGTTGAGAATGATGTTGGTGGTCTGCCGGGCGGCGTAGGCGGTGAAGGCCTGCTTGCGGATGGTCTCAAGCCCGGCGGGATCGTCGGTGTACTGGGCGACGAGCTCGGCGATGATGATGGGATCGGCGTCCATGTGATGGGCGGGCGATGTCAATCACGGTGTGTTGCACACCCTTTGCGCACGTGCGCAAAGGGTGTTCACGCGGGCTTGAGCTGGTAGTCGCGACCTGGCTGGACGGGCATGTCGGGGGCTGAGCGGCCTTGATCGGCGCGCCAGATGAGCATGGCGAGGACGCCGCGCAGGGAGCAGTCGCCGAAGTGATCCCAGGGAATCTTTTTCCAGGCCTCCTGGCTGCCTTCCTTGATGAGCTGCTGGCCGCCGTGGCCATGGATGATGTCTTCATCGGCATTGGCCGGGAGGTAGAACCGGGGGGCCTTCTGCTGCTTGATGAGATCGGCGTAGAGATACAAAAGGGGGGCACGGAGGCGGGCAGACCACGAGGTCGCGGTCTCTGGCGAAAGCCCTGGTCCCTGCGCGCGCGGGGAAGTGAGCCAGGGATGGAATGCATGCCGCGCTCCCAAGCCCTGGCCCCTGCGCGCGCGGGGAAGTGGCGACCGAGCAACGCGGCCTCCACATCGAAGGCCCCTGGCCCCTGCGCGCGCGGGGAAGTGGCATTCCAATGTGCCCTATCTCGCTGACGTTCGCCCAGGCCCCTGCGCGCGCGGGGTAGTGGGCCACCAGCTTCAGCATAAGCGCTAGCCCTGGCCCCTGCGCGCGCAGGGAAGTGGGCGGAGGCCGTAACGTTGCGGTCTCTGCCGTTACAGTGCTCACGCCCGCGGGTGGATGGCCGTTCAGAGTACACTATAGCGATTTGCGCCAGCTAGGCGAGCCTGCGTTTCGGCGCCTTGGTCTTGCCGTCTCCAGTGATCGGAATTATTTGGGGCACCGGGCTATTGAGGGCGGTGCGGTGGCCGGGCGGCAGTCTGGAGACTGCGACGTTGCGGTCTCTTCATAATGGGATTCGGGGGGCAGTCTGCAAGGCAACAGTAGCGACGTCGCTACTG
>CAINXC010000453.1 GCA_903854655.1 uncultured Verrucomicrobiota bacterium
CGGTGGCCGAACTGGTGCTGGGCAAGCGGCGCATTCTGGAGCTTTACCTCAACGTGGTCGAGTGGGGCCCCGGCGTGTATGGCGCGGAGGATGCGAGCCGCTACTACTTCAAAACCGGGGCACGCAATCTGGGCCGGCAACAGGCGGCAGAGCTGGCCGCGATTCTACCCGCTCCGCTGAAGCGGCGGCCCGAGCACATGACCAGGTACAGCGGCCTGATCCTGGAGCGCATGCGCCAGATGGGGTGGTAACCGCGCAATTTTTACACTGCAAAACCCGTAGCGCGTGTACTCTAGCTGCCATGCACTTGCAGCGCGAACGTTTGCTGGCTGATATATTCAAACTCTCCCCGATTCTGATCTCCAGCCACTGAACGTCCGGTGTGACCGGAAAGGGAAGCCGCATGGACAGCACCACTCTTCCGCTGATCTGCCCGCAAGGACACGGGGCCGGTGTTGCGGGTTCGAAGTTCTGCAGCGTGTGCGGATCCATGCTGATGCCCCAGCGCGCACCCGCCCCACCAGCGCCTGCGGCCTCGGCACCAACTTCAGCTCCACCACCGCCCGCTTCAACACCACTGCCTGAGGCTTTCGCAGACCACGCCGCAGCGCCCATACCTCCGTCTTTTCCAGTTCCGCCGCCATCGACTTGCAAGCACTGCGGCGGCCTCGGCGTAAATCTGAGCCCCGACGAAGATGTCTGCTCGGAATGCGGATGGCTGCGTCCTTTGTTTCCCGGTTACGAACTCAAACGCTCGGTCTTCCTGTGGGCGCAGGATGGTCAGGCGATGAACACCTTGCACAACATGTCCGCGCTCAACACCGTCGCGCGCCTCGCCTCCGACAAAGTCGGCCGTCCGTGGGTTGAAGCCACCTTCAACGGCATTCGTCTTGGTCCAAACCAGCTTCCCAATGTGTGGAAGCAGGCGGTCCTGGCTGCTCGAATCCTCGGCATGCCGCACATGCCCGATGTCTATGTCTCGGGCGACCACATGTGGGACACCTACACCTTTGGCTCGGACAACAGCTCCTTCATCGTGCTGGGCACTGCGATTCTCACCAACTTCCACGATGACGATCTGCTGTTCGTACTGGCTCGCGAGATGGGACACTGTCGCGCGGGTCATGCCCTGTGGAAGACGGTGATTCGTTTTGTCGCCGGCGATCTGGGCGCGCACACAGGCTTGCTGGGCGGTGGACTGCTCAACTCCATCAGTCCCACAAAGCTGATCAGCAACGCCATCGAAATGCCGCTGATGGCCTGGTCGCGCCAATCCGAAGTCACAGGCGACCGCGCCGGTTTGCTCGCTATCGGCGACGTGAACCTGGCGCGCCGCGTGCTGCTCACCTGGTCGATCCGTTCAGCCACGCTGATGAAGCAAATCAACATCGACGAGTGGATGAAGCAGGAAGATGCGAGTGGCGATCAGTTCACGCGCATCTCCGAAATGACAACCTCCTCTTCGATGTACACGTCGCGGCGCTTGCGCATGCTGGGTCAGGCTGGACGCGAAACCGAGCTGATGCATTGGAGCGAGACAGGGCAACCCGTTCGCAAAAAGC
>CAINXC010000454.1 GCA_903854655.1 uncultured Verrucomicrobiota bacterium
CCTCGCAGGCGTTGCACGGCTTGTCACCATGGAGCAGCGCTGTGCCTGGAGAGCGCTGCCCTCCGGCGTTCATTGCCTCCTCTCAACGTTCTTCTGCACCAACTTCCCGGATGAACCTTTTTCAGTTTTGACTTTTCTCTTTTCACTTTTCAGTTTTCACTTTTCACTTTCCATCACGCTCCCGCCAGCGCCGAGCCACGGGTGAGCAGCTCCAGGAAGCGCTCCTCAAACGGTTCATCTGTGCGGGCTTGCATGAAGTCGATCTGCCGGGACACGCAAGCGCGGTCCAGATTGGCGACAAAGGCGTCGTAGGCCTCCGTGTAGCGGCCCACCTCCTTGCGCGTGATCCAGAAGCGGCGGCGCTCGCCGGTCTCCACCTCCGCGAGCTCCACTTCGCCTTCAATGGCGGGCGCACGCTCCTCCGGATGCATGACCTGCAAGAAGTGGCTTTCTCCCGGCCAGGCCGAAGCTTGGGCCACCGCCTCCTCGGCGGCGTTGACGTCGCGCCCATAAAAATCAGAGATCACGAAAATCACGCCAAAGCGCTGCCGCGAGGGCCGGAATTCCTCAAAGCACTTCACCAGGTCCGTGAGGCCGCCGAAGCTGAAATGCAGCACGGCCTGAATGATCTTTTCGATGTTCCCCTGCCCGCGCAAGGGCGGCAGCTCGACCTTGATGCCATCGTTCATCGAGTACAGGCTCACCCGCTGCATGCCGCTGAGGCCGAGATAAGCCAGCGCCACCGCAAAGCGCAGCGCCTGCCGGCGCTTCTCGGCATGAGGCGCGGCCATGGAGCCGCTGGTGTCCACCAGGATGTGCAGGTTCAGTTCCTGCGTCTCCTCGTAGAGCCGGACGAAAAGCTTGTCGAGCCGCGCGTACAAGCGCCAGTCGATGCCGCGGTAGTCCTCCCCCGGCGTGTAGTGCCGGTAGTCCTTGAATTCTCGCGTGAAGCCCGTGGCCGTGGTCGATTGCGAGCCGCGCCGCATCAACTGCCGCCGCTTGCGCAGCCGCAGCGCCAGCATCCGCAGCCGGTCCAGAAAGGCGGCGTCGAAGAGGTCTTCGCGTTCAAGGGCTTCAGGCATGAGCTAGGGAGGCTTGCGAAACGGCGGGATGTCATGTCAGGGCGTTGGCATTCGATGGAGCGGGGAGCCTTGGAATGACCAATGACCAATGACCAATGACGAACCGAACCCTGATGGCACAAGGGCCGTTGGTGTCGTGACTCATTGCTTCCATCTACATTTTGTGCTTGGGGCTGCGCCAGTCATTGGTCATTGGTCATTGGTCATTGGTCATTGGTCATTGGTCATTGGTCATTTCATCGCCTCCTGCGCCGGCGTCTTCACCTGCGCCAGCACCTTGTCGATCACGTCATCGACCTTCACCTGCTGCGCCTCGCCTTCGAAATTGAGGATGATGCGGTGGCGCATGGTCACCTTTGCCAGCCGAATCACGTCATCGCAGGACACGCTGGTGCCGCCGCGCACCGCGCACCAGACGCGCGCGCCGCGAATCAGCGATTGCAGGCCGCGCGGGCTGCTGCCGTAAGAGACATAGCGCTTCACATCGGGCACGGCGTCCGGCTGCTCGGGATGGGTCGCCAGCACCAGGCGCGCGGCATAAATCGCGACGGGATCAGGCACCGGCATTTCGGCCAGCTCCTTCTGCAAGGCGGAGAGCTTGTCGCCCTTCATGATCATGTTCAGCTTCGGTTCGGTGAAGCCGGTGGTGCGTCGGGAGATTTCGACGAGCGAGGCGAGGTCCGGGAACGGCACCTTGATCTTGAACATGAAGCGGTCGAGCTGGGCCTCCGGCAGCGGGTAGGTGCCCTCCATTTCCATCGGATTCTGCGTCGCCAGCACGAAGAACGGCGAAGGCAGCGGATGTCGCTCGCCGCCGGTGGTGACGGCGTGCTCCTGCATCACCTCCAGCAGCGCCGCCTGGGTCTTCGGCGTGGCGCGGTTGATTTCGTCCACGAGCAGCAGGTTCTTGAACACCGGCCCCTTTTCAAAGAACAGCACGCGCCGGCCATGCTCGTTCTCGTTGACGATGTGGGTGCCCAGGATGTCCGCAGGCATCAGGTCCGGCGTGCACTGCACACGCCCCGGCTCCAGCCCGATCACCTGGGAGAGCGTGCGCACCAGGTAGGTCTTGCCCAACCCCGGCACCCCTTCCAACAGCACGTGACCGCCGGAGAAGATCGCCAGCAGGGCCTCGGTGAGCAGCTCGTCGTAGCCGACGATGGCTTTCTGCATTTCGCTCTTCAGCGAGTTGAACAAGTCACGGAAGGCGGAGAGGTCAGCGGCGGATGACATGAGGCGGGAAAGCGTTCGGAATCGCAGAGCATAGGCACCCATTGCGCAAATGTCTTGAACAGAATGCAGCGGAATTGGCCCCTGGCCACCCCGCCAGCCGTCGGAATGAGACGCGCAAGGCGCATTGTTTAAGATAAGTTAAACAAAAACCAGCCATCCGCCGGTTAAAATCTCGAAAACAACCTCTTGAGAGCTTGATCCCTGGTGAATCAAGAGTAATAATGGTATTATAATCGAGTTTTAATCCCGAATGGCCAGACCCTCCAACACCTTTGAATCACTGACGATGACGATTGCCGTCACGCCGCAGATCAAGGCCTACCTGGAAGACCTCACCACCTGGGGGACCTACGGTGCCAGTCCCGCCGAAGCAGCCCGTACCATCCTGAGCAAGGGCATCGAGGACCTTCTGGGACACGGCCTGCCCCGCCGCCAGTTCAAGATCGAAGACGGCAAGGTGCTCAAACAAGACCAGGACAGCGGCTCCTGGGCACAGATCAAATGACTCCCTCCCCAACCATGATCCTTGAATTCGATACGGCGACCGGCAGCGGCTGGTTCGCCGACACGATGCTGGCCGGTGATGCCGACAGCCGCGACGCCCGCCGGCACCGTGAAGATACCAGCACCGACGTGCTGGCCTATGAGATCGCGCGCTACATGCCCGAACTGGCTCGACTCCTTGCCGAGCAGGGCCGCCGCAAAGTGCTCGCAGCGTGATCCCGGGCCGGTGCCCTCGATTCCGGCTTGTCATTGGCACGCCGCTGGCGATGTATGCAGGTAAATTTACCACCATGCCACGCATCACGCTTCACCTCCTCTTCGCTGGTCTCCTGCTCGTGACGACCTCCGGCTGCACTACCGTCAAAAAGTCCCTCACCATCATCCCCGGCGTGGGGCCCTCAGGTGACACCGTTTCCGCCCAGGACCCGTTGATGCCCTTCAACTACAAGGGCACGCTGGGCTACGGTCACACCCTGCGCCTCGCCGTGTACGATGGCGCCATCGAGCCTTCCAGGCTCTTCAACGGCCTGGTGATGATTGACAGGCAGGGCATCGCCGACTTTGGCAAGTACGGCTCGGCCAGGCTCGGCGGGCACACCATTCCCGAAGCGCAGCGGCTGGTGGAATCCGTGTTCCGCCGCAATGGCAGCGCCGTGGGCAGGGTGCACGTGCACGTTGTCTCCATTGAAAACACCCCGCTTGTCACCGTTGAGGGCGATGTCCCCTCGCCGGTCGTCATGCCCTTGTACAAGGGCCTGTCATTGCACGAGGCCGTGGCCCAGGCAGGGGGGCGCCGGGCAGGCTCCCGGGCCCAGGCCGTGTACGTCACCCAGAAGGGCGTCCGCCGGTTTTATCAGACCGAAGCCGCCGCCGATTACGGCTGCCCGCTGGGCGCCGGCGACATCATCACCCTTTCTCCCGATTTGTAACCCATGCTCACGTCCTACGGCCCCAGTCCCTCAGCCAACTCGGAGGGCCCCGGCCTGCACCACCTGCGCACCATCGCCCCCCTGCGCATCGGCGCCGGCCTGGTGCTGTTTTTCCTCTACGCCCTGGAAGCCTGCGTCCACAGCTATGAAATGATCTGGAAGCACGTGCCGTGGGCCATGACCGCCACCTTGCAAAAG
>CAINXC010000455.1 GCA_903854655.1 uncultured Verrucomicrobiota bacterium
CATACCCGTCATGAATCACTTGCTGGGCGACGCCGTATTCCTTGCTCAGATTCTCGATTGCACCCTCATCAATCAAGTCCTCGATAGCGTCGTGCAATTCCAAATCGATGTGATCGTTCCAGCCTATTCAGCCCTTCAAGTATTTATAGGATGACATGAAAATGTGGCTGTTTGTGGAGCCTGCGCGGCTGTGGCGGGTAATCGTCCGCAGGCTGCTTGGGTGTCATCGGGGGAGGATACCATGAGTAAGCCTACGAAGCAGCCGCAGCCTGTGGGGCGAGAGACTGCGCTTAGGGGACTCAAGCAGCTGATGAAAGAGAGGCCCGAGGGTAATGCCGTCTCTGTGCTAATGGGCAAGGCGCTTGCCACTACAGGGCACAATCGAGGCGATGCGCTGGCGGCCGTTTCTGTTATCGATGATGCCCTTCAGGACGCCATTAAATCTCGTTTGGTGGCCTTGAGTAGTGATCAGGACAGAGAGCTATTCAGTGATGGCGTTAACGGTCCGCTCTCGACCTTCTCAAACAAGATAAAGTTTGGATATGCGCTGGGCCTTTACGGCAAACTAATTCGTGCCGATTTAGACAGTATGCGGCATATCAGAAACGCATTCGCTCATGCCAAACTCAATGTAGATTTCAAGACAAAAGAAATTTCGCAAGCGTGTTCGTTGTTCCACTACACCTACGCGATGTGGGAAGAGAAAATGGTAACGCAGGACATAATTGAAAACCCGGCTAGGCGCTTCTTTGCCATTGCCGCATTGCTTACGTTCTGTTGCCAGCAAGTTCCCCGCACTAAAGAACCGCTGGGCGCTCTGCCTGACCGCGCTTCGTGGTGGATGTCTTAGCGTGAGCTATGGCCTTGAACACCTGAACAACGAGCCCGGCAGCTTCCTCCACGCGGCTACCCAATCGGAATAGGCCCGTAGCCTCGCTTCGATTCTCCTCTGTCATTTCAATTTCTGCCGGCCTGTCACGCGGCATCTCGCTATCGTGCATTGGTCTGTTTCTTCAATTACATAATGACCAAATAAAAAAGACTCCAAAGGGGGCCTCAAAGTTTGATGGTCGTGGCCGGCCCCGAGCGGGCCTCGCGTGCCCTGTTCAATTCCCACCGCCTCACCTTGGATATTCGAGCTGCATTGCGACGAAGTTGGAGGTACGCAGCCAGACTTTGCCGCTCGCGCCAATAGCTACAGCATTGAGTAATGAGTGGGCTCGAGAGAGGTACAAAGAACGTGGCGCTCAGGATCAGCGGTGCTTCTCCCGCCTGAGCGTCTGGAGGCGCCCCGGCTCGAACGGCGCCAGATTTACATGGCTCGCATGGCCATCGAGGATCAGCTCGGCCATTGCCTCCCCGGTCGCCGGCGCGTTGAGGATGCCCCATACGCTGTGACCGGTCGCCACGTAGGCGCCGCTAACGCCCGGCACCTGACCCATGAGCGGTAACCCATCTTCGGTGACGGGCCGAAAGCACGCCTGGCGTGCCAGGATCGGCGCCCTGGCCAGTACCGGCGAGATGTTCCTGCACATGGCCTCGAGCCGCGCGTGCGCGCCGTCGTCGGGCACGACGTCGGCCGGATCGATGGGTACCGCTCCGGCGCTCGAGACCGCGCACACCCAGGTGGTGCCGTCGGCGCGCGGAAACAGCTCGGGGGTCAGGATCTCGCCGCTCGCCTCCTGATATTCGAGGAAAAGTGCCTCTGCGGGCAATGCATCGCCGGTCTCGAACACGAGGCTGTGGCCCTTGTGGCCGTACACCGCCGGCAGCGGCAGCCAACGCGTCGCCAGCATCGACCACGGTCCCATGGCGATGACCACGGCATCGCCGTCGACGGTCTCGCCGCTGTCGAGCGTGATGCCGCCGATCGCGCCGGTCGGTCCCCGCACCAACTCGACGACGGTGCCGTGCCGCAGCTCGGCACCTTGTTCCTCGGCGGCACGCATCAAGCCCATGGTGAAGGCGCGAGGCTCGACCAACGCCGTCGTCTGCGGCGAGCCGAGCTGACCCGTGATCGCCACCCTTCCGGACAGCCACGATCTCTGGCCTGGGCCGCGCCCAGTATCGTTCCTGATCG
>CAINXC010000456.1 GCA_903854655.1 uncultured Verrucomicrobiota bacterium
AACACGATCCAGCTTTTCGAGGAGCCCGGTCCCCTGAAAAAGAAGATCATGGGCATCAAGACGGACTCGACGCCGGTGGAAGCGCCCAAGCCCATCGAGGGTTCCAGCATTCTGGCGCTCTACAAACTGGTCGCCAGCGCGGCGGATTACGCGGCGATGGTGGCGGATCACGAACGCGGCGGGGTGGGCTACGGCGATTTCAAGAAGCGCCTGCTGCAAGGGGTGACGGATTTCTTTGCGCCCTTCCGCGAGCGGCGCGCGCAGATCGTGGCGGATCCGGCTTACGTGGACCGTGTGCTGGCCGAAGGTGCCGAGAAGGCCCGGCTGGTCGCCCGCAAGACGCTGGCCCGCGTCCGCGATGCCGTGGGGCTTGGGTGAGCCGACCCAGGACTCCTGAGCCAAGCCCTGCCATTCGCTGCTTGCCTTTCCAGGCTGGCGTACGTATCCACCCCCTATGAAGTGGTCTCTCCGCATCGCCACCATTGCTGGCACCCAGGTTCGCATCCACGCCTCGTTCCTGCTGCTGCTGATGTTCGTCGCCTCGCAGGCGCTTTCGGCGGGGCAGGGGGCGACAGGCGCGCGCGACATTGTGCTGCTGGTCTGCGCCATGTTCTTCTGCGTGCTGCTGCATGAATTCGGCCATGTGCTGGCGGCGCGCCGCTACGGCATCAAGACGCCGGACATCACTCTTTGGCCCATCGGTGGCGTGGCCCGGCTGGAGCGCATGCCGCGCAAGCCCTCGGAGGAGCTGGTGGTCGCCATTTGCGGCCCGCTGGTCAATGTGGCGATCGCCCTGGTCATCGCACTTGCGCGCGGCGCGCAGATCAGCGCGGACGGCGAGAGAGACCTGGGGCACCCGGGGCATTTCTTCGAGAACCTGATGTGGTGGAACGGCCTCATGGTCGTGTTCAACCTGATTCCGGCCTTCCCGATGGATGGCGGCCGCGTGCTGCGCGCCCTGTTGACGATGGTGACCGGCGACTATGTGAAGGCCACCCGCTGGGCGGCCACCCTGGGCCAGGGCATCGCCCTGCTGGTGGTGATGCTGATGCTGGTCAATCATTCCTTTCAGCCCACGCTTCTGCTCATCGCCTTCTTCGTCTTCTACGCCGCCGGACAGGAGGCGTCTGTGGTGGAGGAGCAGGAGCAGGTTCACGATCTGCGCGTGAGCGATGCGATGATGACGGAATTCCACGTGCTGCCGACCGATGCCACGCTGGGAGAGGTCGCCGACCTCCTGGTGGCTGGCAGCCAGCACGATTTCCCCGTGCAGGATGGCCATGGCGGCATCCTGGGCCTTGTCACCCGCAGGAGCCTCATTGGCGCCCTGGCCGAGCATGGCCGGGACTATCCGGCACAACTGATCATCGAGCCCTGCGAAGGCTACCTGGAGCCCAAGATCGACCTGGGCATCGCCATGGACCACCTGCGCGACAGCCCCAGCCCCGCCCTGCCGGTGATGGACCCCGTTTCCGGCAAGCTCGTGGGCCTGCTGACGGCTGAAAACATTGGCGAATCGCTGCTGGTGCGGGCCGCGCTGAAGCGGCGCATGGCGGCGATAGGGTGAGGAAGGTGACAAGGTTGGAACGTCCAGGGGCGTGACGTGAAGATGCGTTTGCTTTGCAAGACGAGCCATTCGCGTCAAGGTTGACCGCCCCTTTCGTTTGCTTCTGCCCTCATCCCTTTTCACTTACCCCTTTTCACTCCTTTCCCATGTCCACCGAACGCAAAACCCTCGAACAACGCGCCCAGATGTCCGACATCGAGCGCCTCCGCCACTCCTGCGCCCATATCATGGCCACCGCCATCCTGCGCATCTGGCCGAACGCCCAGTTCGCTTACGGGCCGCCGGTGGAGATCGGCTTCTACTACGACTTCGATCTGGACCATCGCATCACGCCCGACGACTTCGACAAGATCGAGGCGGAGATGAAGTAAATCACCAAGGAGAACCAGAAGTTCGACTGGAAGGGCATCAGCCGCGAGGAAGCCATCGCCATGGCCCAGAGCGGCCGCCTCGGCGGTCTCAGCGAGCGCCCGGGCAACCCCAGCGTGTTCAAGCTCGACCTCATCGACAAGATCCCGGAAGGCGAGCAGATCTCCTGCTTCCAGAATGGCGATTTCATCGACCTCTGCGCCGGCCCGCACGTGGGCTACAGCGGCAAGTGCAAGAACGTCAAGCTCACCTCGGTCGCGAGCGCCTACTACATGGGCGATGAGACCAAGCCGCAGCTCCAGCGCCTCTACGGCACCGCCTTCGCCACCAAGGAAGAGCTGGAAGCCCACTTCACCCAGCTTGAGGAAGCCAAGAAGCGCGACCACCGCAAGCTGGGCCGCGAGCTGGGCCTCTTTGCCATCGACGAGCAGGTGGGCCAGGGTCTCATTTTGTGGATGCCCAAGGGCGCCATCCTGCGCCAGGAGCTGCAAAACTTCATCGGCGAGGAGCTGCGCAAGCAGGGCTACAGCCAGGTCTTCACCCCGCACATCGGCAAGCTGGAGCTGTACAAGACCAGCGGCCACTTCCCGTATTACAAAGAAAGCCAGTTCGCGCCGATCATCGACAACGGCGACCTGGAGAAGTGCGCCGAAGCGGGCTGCTCCTGCG
>CAINXC010000457.1 GCA_903854655.1 uncultured Verrucomicrobiota bacterium
GAGTAGCCATAGGTGTCCCAGGTTGAACTCAGGGAGCAGCCGCAGGAGGCGCACCCTTGAGCCTCACGGGCGCCGAGGGTTGCCAGCAGCAGGGAACAGGCGAGAGGGAGAGACAGCGATGAGGGGAAGAAATAAAGCTTCATAGTTGTGAGTGGCGCCGAAGATGGACAGGCGGCATGCCACCGGTTGTCCAGTGGCAGCCCGCTACTGAGAACACGAAGAGACATCGCCCTGAGCACGGAGGCGATAAACCCATCGAGTTTCGCTAATTATAATGAAAACAATAATTTTTATCAATTAAAATATTTGTCATATTGGAGTTTTAAACCAAAGTGCCGCCTTGAGCCTGGGGTCAACACCCTATGGCACAGGCACGGACTTGCCCCGAAGAAGAGGTCGCGATTGAATCCCGCAAACGGCCAGCATCTGACCCATGAAAGAGATCTCCCTGTCCTCGATAATTCAATCCTTGCTGACTCCTGGCAAAGGCATCCTGGCGGCAGACGAGAGCTTCCCCACCATCGAGAGGCGGTTCAAGGAATTCGCCATCCCCTCCACGACAGCAAACCGCTGCGCCTACCGTGAAATGCTCTTCGCGACGCCCGGCGTGAACGAGTTCATCAGCGGCGCAATCCTTTTTGACGAGACGCTGCGCCAGCAGACCAGCACCGGCATCCCCTTTCCCGAAGCACTGGCCCGGCAGGGCATTGTCCCAGGCATCAAGGTGGACCTCGGAGCCGTCGCCATGGCAGGCTTTGCCAGCGAGAAAATAACGCAGGGCCTGGACGGCCTGCGCGAGCGCCTGGCGGAATACCGGGAACTGGGAGCCCGATTCACCAAATGGCGCGCAGTCATCAAGATCGGTGATCAGATTCCCACCCGGACCTGCATTGAGGCCAACGCCGAAGCCCTTGCGCAGTTTGCGGCGCTGAGCCAGGAGGCCGGGTTGGTGCCAATCGTGGAACCGGAGGTGCTCATGGATGGAAGCCATCCCCTCGCCCGCTGCGAAGAGGTCATCACTGTGACCTTGATCCAGGTGTTCGAGTCCTTGTTTGCCCATAAAGTTGCGCTTGAGGGCATGCTGCTCAAAACTGGAATGGTCCTGTCCGGTAAAGACTGCCCAACGCAGGGTGAAACAGCGGAGGTTGCAGAGGCCACCGTGCGCACTCTTCTACGTGCCGTGCCAGCAGCCGTCCCAGGGATTGTGTTTCTCTCCGGCGGGCAAAGCGAGCAGGCTGCGACCGAACGCTTGAACGCGATAAGCACCGCCGGAAACCTGCCCTGGAAGCTCACCTTTTCGTATGGCCGAGCCTTGCAGGACAGCGCGCTGAAAACGTGGGGGGGCTCTGCAGAAAACGTCAACGCGGCGCAGGCCATGCTCAAGCATCGGGCGAAGTGCAACAGCCTCGCAACCCTGGGCAAGTACTCAACTGCGGCGGAGGCCGGCCCATGACTCCTTCCGCACCCTGCGTTCTGACCATCAATGGAGGATCATCGAGCATCCGCTTCGCGGTCTATGAGGCAGGTGAAGCGCCACGGCGGCGGCTTGCCGGAAAGATCGATCGCATCGGCGTGCGCGGCACGAATCTGATCGTCAGCGATGCGGCGGGAAAGCCGCAAGCTCCGCGCCGCCTGGCCGTTGCTGACCA
>CAINXC010000458.1 GCA_903854655.1 uncultured Verrucomicrobiota bacterium
GGCTCCAAAGACGCACACCAAAGCTCGGCTCACACGCCGAGCATTGCCTCGCTACGCTCGCCCTTCGGGCAGCCTTCGGCTGGCTATCTCCGCTCCGCTACGGTTCCAAAACGCTGCCGCGACATTCCTTGCGAACGCCCAAAATGACGGTTCATCATGGAACTTGCGGCGCTATCCTCCTTTCCTCCACGCTCAATGGCCTGCGTCGTATTTCTCACCGCAAATTCATGGAAGATCACCGCTGGCGGCCGTAACAACCTGTTCTCGCAATGAAACGCCTTCTGCCCATCCTTTTCAGTCTTCTCGTTGCTGCGCACGGAGCGGAGCCGGTCGCCGCCGGGGCGCAAGGCCCCAAGCTCTACACAATCCCGAGCTGGGGCGATTATGCTTCGGTCTATGCGGAGGGGATCGACCCGGCGATGGATTCGGCGACGGGGATGGAGAACATGTTCAAGTTCTGGAAGGGGCGCGGGTTCACGGGCGTGTTTTTGCGCAGCGACTTGCAGCAGTATGCGCCCTTCATTGAGCGCAACCCGCGCGTGCAGATGAACGCGCCGCTGGCGCTGATGTGGAAGCACATCGACGATCTGGCGGCGCACTTCGATTACTTTGCGGCGGCGCAGCAGGCGGCGCAAAAAACGGGCCTGGAGCTCTGGGTGTATCATCCGCACATCTACAGCGACGGCGCGCCGAAGGATGCGGGGACACCGGGTCCGGGGCGCATGGTGCCGTGGAACTACGTCTCGAAGGCGCTGCTGGAGCACCCGGAGATGGTGACGGTGGACCGCCGGGGCAACAAGTACTGGATGGTGCCGGAGTACGCCTACCCGGAGGCGCGCCGCGCGAAGGTCGCGGAGTTCGTCCACATGGCGACGAAGTACGGCATCAAGCGCTTCATCGCCAACATGCGCAGCGAGGTGAGCCAGCTCCAGGATCCGGCGGACAAGGCGGACCGCTTTGGCTTCAACCAGCCGGTGGTTGATGACATGAAGCGCCTGAACGGCGTGGACATCCTCACTGATCCGCGCTTCGACGTGGATGCGCCCGCCTTCAATCCCAACGATCCGCTGGTGGAAAAGTGGCGCGATCTGCGCGGCGGCTACCTCACGCAGTTGTACCGGGAGCTGCGTGCGGGCCTGAGCGCCGTCGATCCGCAGATCAAGATCGGTATCACGCTCGCCGGGGAGCACATCGGCCCGCCGCTGGGCAACTGGCGCACCGACTGGCGCGCCTGGGTGGATGAGGGGCTGGTGGACTGCCTGGTTTCACCGGTGTTCTTCGAGGCCACGCTCGATCACAACGCGGACAAGAAGGGCTACCTCACCAACGCCCGAGCGGGGGTCGGCACCGTCTCCCACGAGGAGCTGAAGGCTTACATCAAGAAGAGCAAGCATCCTGAAATCGAGATCATCTCCGTGGGCGGCCCGCCGTACTTTTTCACGCCCTCGCCCGTGCCTGCGGGCGCGGATGCCACGCAGTGCGATGCGTGGTATGGCGCCTACCATCTCGCCTGGTACGAGCGCTGGCAGCAGTGGCACGACGATGCGCGGGAGTTTGGCCACATCCGCTTCATCGAGCAGAACTTTGATACAGTGTCGCCCAAGGATTATGCGATGCCCTCGGGCGGCTGGGGCGGCTTCGCCTACGATCCCAAGCTGCGGGCCTGCCCCGGCGCGTGGTGGCGGCTGGGGGATGGCAGCGACGCCAAACCCTTCGCGCAATCCCTTTACCGTCACGGCAAGACCGGGCAGGCCATCCAGCTCACGCGCGCGGCCGACGGCAGCGGCACGCTCATCGGCTGGCACAACTCCTCGCCCGATCGCAGCAAGTACGCGGCCGCCGTGGACACCTCGATGACCAGCGGGCACTGCAACTTCGAGTTCTGGCTCTACCGCAAATCCGCCGAGAGCTCCATCGCCGCCTATCTTCAGGGCGACAACCGCGAGTTCGAGGCGGGGCTGAAGGTGGCGCCGGGTGATGGCAAGGTGTCCTACTCCACGGGCACGCTGCATGGCGCGGGCGTCTGGGTGGAGACGCGCGGCGTGCTGCCGGTGGGGCGCTGGCAGAAGTTCACCCTGGATGTGGATGTTGACCAGTTGCGCTACGGCGGGCTGATGGGCGACGGCCAGACCACCCCGCTGTGGGCGCAGGTGCCGATCAGCGCGCCGAAAGAGCGCACGGTCGAGCTGCCGGGCGTGAACCTGCCCGTCTCCGTGCCCTCGTTCAAGGAGTTCAAGAGCGTGCTGTTTGTGCCGGAGGGAGCGCCCGGCAACATCACCTTTCTGGATGATGTCGCGGTGCACTGGCGGCCCGCCACACCCTTTGCCAAACGCGGTGCCAAGGTGGAGTTCAGCGATGACTTCGAATCCTACCCTCGCAACGCCTCCACCGGCCTGGCCGCCTGGAATCTGCCGCCGGGATGCGTGGTCATCAGCGACACCTCGTACGGCCCCGGCGCCCAGTCCTTGCGGGCCGGCGGCGGTGCCACCATCACGGCCAAAACGCCCCGCGTTTTGAAGACCGGCACGCGGCTCACGCTCGATCTCGACCTGTTTGTCCGCTCCGGTGAAAGCGTGCCCTCCATCATGCCCAACACGGCCACGCACCATCCGCACGGCGTCAGCATTGGCTGGAAGGACGGCAGCGGCAGGATGATTGCCGGGGCCATGACCGGCAACGGCGTGTGGCGGCTCTGGGACGGCAGCCGCTGGATCGACGAGGCAACCCCGGTCCACTACGACGTGTGGAATCACCTCCAGCTCGCCATCGACGAGCAGGGCGTGTGCCGCGCCACCGCCCAGCCGGTGGGCCAGGTCGCCGCCTTCATCGGCAAGGAGCGCCTGCCGAAAACGACGCCGGGCACGGATCTCACGCTTACCATCAGCACCTCCGCCACCCCAGGGCATATCAGTTGTTATGACAATGTGCTGGTCACCTCGGGCGCACCGGCGGTGAAACGGCCGGCCGGCGACGAACCCGTTTTGAACTTGCCCGTGCGGGTGCATTTGATGCAGTCCGCCACGAATCCCAAGCTGAACACCACGCTCACCGAGGCGGATGTGCAGCGCATCTTTGGCAAGGTGAACCGGATCTGGGCGCAGGCCGGGGTTCATTTTGAGCTGGAGCCCATCCAGCACACGCAGGCGCGCGATCTTTCCCCGGCCGCCAGGCTCAAGGACGACGCCGCCCTGATGAAGGCCGCCGTGCCCCGCGAGAGCCTGAGCCCCACGGCCCTCAATGTGTATTACGTGAAGGACCTGGGGCCCAACGGCTTCTACTACGGCGAGGCCATCGCGGTGAAGGACACGGCGGCGCTGTCGCGGGTGGAGGGCGGCATGGATGAGCCGCTGCCGCGCGTGACCGCGCACGAGCTGGGGCACGCCCTGGGCCTGCCGCACCGGCAGGACGGCATCAATCTGATGGCCTCCGGCAAGACCGGGTTCTCGTTGAACGACGAGGAGATCCAGATCGCGCGGGAGAAGGCGCTCGCGCGGCAGATACCGCAGGTGGAGGAGAAGAAGAAGGTTCCCTGAGCGGCCGCATGTTCTGCATTTGCCTCCGGCGACATAGATTCTACCCGGAGGGCA
>CAINXC010000459.1 GCA_903854655.1 uncultured Verrucomicrobiota bacterium
ACCCCTGGTGCCAAAAAGCCTCCCTGTCCATCCATAATAAATAAATATTTAATGGATACTTGTTGATATACAAGCATGGCCACGGACACCCTTCCGAACCCGGAAAAGGTTCGGACCTCAACAACCGAGGCGATTCAGGAGAGCGGAATCCAAGCCAATCCGAGAGGTTTGAATTCTTCGCTCGCCGCCGTTTGATTTCATCGGAGTCACTCCATCCAGTACAAGGACTCCTTCGGCGCAGTGTAGCGAACCTCCATTTCCGGTGTTTCAACCAGCGCGCCGTCTCGATGAAGCGAATCGACGGCTGAAAGCAGCATGCCGGAAGTAAGCAAGGTGCGTTCAACAGGATACGGTGCGCTGCCTTTTCTCACCATCCGTGTTAGATTGTGCACCAAGGGATTGAAGAAGTCAGCCGTGGTGGGGCCGTGACCGGGCATGGGCAGGTACATCTGGCAGGAGGTAATCCCGCCCGTTTCGCCATTGAGCCCGGCGTAGTTGAAGTCGCTGATAGGAAGACTGAAATAGGTGGTGTGAAAGCCGTCGCGATGCTCGATGAAGTAAGCAAACGCATCTGGAAACACTCGCCGCGCCCACTCGAAACTCACGGGCGCGGCTTCATATCCTTCCTCGACCGGGAGGGAGTGGCTGCGGGTGAGGGCCGCGACGAGCAGGCGCTGTGTGGTTTCAGAACCGGCGACGCGCCGCCACATTTTGTCGCCACGAAGGGCCTGCACGCTTTTGATTCCCACCTCGCCGCCGCGACGTCGCTCCGACATGCACTGGGCAGTTTCGAGCCCATGGAAATCGTAGCTGTCCACACCGCCGTAGCCGATGGAAACGCTCTCCACCAATGGCGAGCCCCACGGCACATCCACAGCCGGAAGGCGGCGGGTCACCGGAAGCGAAGACCCCGCAAGAAACGGGAAGTTCAGCCGCTTGGAATCAGCGACCATTTCGGCGCACTTTGCCCACTCGGTGGAAAGGTGCTTGTCGTTGAAGACCGGAACACTGCGGCCGCTTGTCTCGAAGACCTTGACCACCTGCTTGAAGAACTCGTAACGGGGATAGAGCACCTGCCCTTTTTCATTGCGCGGATAGTCTCCGTGTTCACCGATAATTACAACCCCGTCCACGGCAAGCTTTCCGGTGCCCATCGTCAAGGCATCGGCAATGCTGGGGAAAATCGGGATGCCATACTTTTTTGACCGCGCCCGTGCCAGGTCGTTTTTCTGGAAGTGATCGACATAGATGGCAACCAGGTCCACTTCAGGTGCAAGCCATTGTCCTCCCCAGTTGTAGCCCAGGGCAAGCCGGTCGAGGAAGTGCTGTGCGTGGGACAGGCGGAACACCTCGGTGCAGACAAGCGCCACCTTCTTGCGACGCACGGCGGGCTCTGAGGCGGCGGCACCTGATGCAACAGCGGCGGCGGCGGACAAGAGGAAAGAGCGGCGGGTGGTGGACATAAGTTACACGGTGAAAAGTGTTAAGTTATAATGTTGGGCGCCGAGTTATGAACGGATCACCGGCATTTCCTGCCTTCCCAAGCGAGCCAGATGGGCAGCACTGCGATCAGGGGCAGAAAAGCGGCCAGCAGCAGCCCGGAATCGAAAGAGCCCGTCCGGTCCGCCAGCCAGCCGAACAACCGCTGCGCCTGGGCCGGGATCACCCAGGCCGCCACACCGGCGATCCCGGTGATCTTGCCCTGGTGACGGGCGGAAATATCCTGTGTGAAAGCGTGATAGAGAGGAAAAACTCCGAGTGAGCCGGCGCCGGCGAGCACCAGCACGGCAAGAAGCGGCCAGCCCTTGGCAAGCCATGGCGTGACCGCGCACAAGGCGCAGAGCAGTCCGCAGCCCGCGAACACCGCCACCCGCGCCTGATGCACCGAAAGCCAGCGCCGCGCCAGCCATACGGCGAGCGCACCGGCGCCCAGGCAGCCCACGTCCGTGGCCAGGTACCAGGCGGAGGTGAACCAGAGGGTCTCACGCTCGCCGTAGCCGCGGCCCTCCTGCAGGATCTTCGGCAGCCAGGCGCGCAGGATCTGCCAGGTGGTGTTGATGGCGGCGATGACGAAAAAGATGATCATCATGCGGCGGCTGAAAAGCGCCCGCCACAGGCTGTCCCCCTCCTCCTGCACCGCCTTGCGTCGCTCCGGCACCGGCAGGTCTGCGGCACGTATCAACGTGAGCCACAGCACCAGCCAGCCAAGCCCGATCACGCCGACGACCTGGAACGCCACGCGCCAACTGCCGAGCTCCCGGGTCATGAGTCCCTGCATCACCAGCGGTGTGATGATCGCCCCGATGGAGGTTCCGCTCTGAAGCACGCCATTGCCCAAGGAGCGCTCACGCGCATCTAGCAGCGTGCGCGTGGTGCGTATCCCGCACGGCCAATGCCCGGCCTCGAAAAAGCCGAGAAGCATTCGGCACAGCAGCAGTTCGTGCTCATTGTGCACGAAACCCGTGGCCAGACCTGCCAGCGACCACATCATCAGCACCCCGGCATAAAGCCAGCGAACGGAAAAGCGATCCGCCAGCCAGCCAAAGACGATGGAGCCGGCGGCGAAGGCATAGGCAAACACCGCCTCGATGTTGCCATACTGCTCCTGCGACAGCCGAAACTCCTTTGTGATGCGCACCGAGGCGTTGGCCAGCGTCTGCCGGTCCCTGTTGTTGATTGCCGAGGCCAGCAGCAGCAGCCCGCAAATGATCCATTTGCGGGAGGAGGAATGACCCGGCTGTGGTGCGGCCCCTGCAGCGGGGAGGTCAGCCGACATCACTCTCGATCCTCACTGGTTTCACTGTTCGGCGATCCCTGGATTTTCTCATGCGGGAAACAGGTACGGAACCCGGCTTCGGTCTTCTTCATGCAAATCTCACATCTGGACGGCGATGAGCCGGTTTTCTGGGCGAACAACAAACGCCAGGATAGCCGAGCCCGCTTCCCGACGTAGGTTTCCCTTGAACCCAACCGGCCTTGCTTGCTGTGACCGCCCGTGCCCGACTCTCTCAGCGCATTTTGTTTCTGTGTCTCGCGCAGGTCCTGCTGACGCAACTGCTGCAGGGGGTGGATTATGTCAAGGACGTCAAGCCTGTGCTCAAGGCGCATTGCTACGCCTGCCACGGGGCATTGAAACAAAAGGCCGGGCTGCGGCTGGACACCGTGGCAGCCATGCGCAAAGGCGGTGACGACGGGAGCATCCTGAAAGCCGACGAGGGTCCACCTCTTCTGCTGAAACGCGTGACCACCGAGGACAAGAAGGAACGCATGCCGCCGGAAGGCGAAGGCAGCCCGCTCAAGGCTGATGAAATCGCCCGGATCAAAGGCTGGCTTGCAGCCGGTGCCACCGGTCCTGTGGACGAGGCACCCGAGCCCGACCCACGGGCCCACTGGGCCTACCAGGCACCCAGATCTTCCGGCAAAACGCTCGATGTCCTGCTTGCAGAAAGACTCACTGCAAAGCACCTGCTTCCGCAACCCGAGGCGGCGCCGGAGGTCTGGCTGCGGCGCGTTTACATGGACCTCATCGGCCTGCCGCCGTCGCCGGAGGAAATCGCGGAATTTGCCAGAAATGCATCGCCTGCGGCCCGACGGCAAATGGTCGACCGTCTGCTTGCCATGCCGCAGTATGGCGAGCGGTGGGCGCGACATTTCATGGACATCTGGCGCTATTGCGACTGGTACGGCCTGGGCGACCAACTGCGCAACAGCCAGAAGCATCTCTGGCACTGGCGCGACTGGATTGTGGAATCCCTCAACGCCGACAAGGGGTACGACCAGATGATCGTGCAGATGCTCGCCGCCGACGAAGCTGCACCGGAGGATAGGGACAACCTGCGCGCCACGGGATTCCTCGCGCGCAGCTACTTTCTGTTCAACCGCACCACCTGGCTGGATGATACCATCGAACACACCAGCCGTGCGCTGCTGGGGGTGACCATGCAATGCGTGAAGTGCCACTCGCACAAGTACGACCCCATCGAGCAGGCCGATTACTACCGTATGCGCGCCATCTTCGAGCCCATGCACG
>CAINXC010000460.1 GCA_903854655.1 uncultured Verrucomicrobiota bacterium
AACTTGTCCAGCACAGACTTCAGCGAGGCGTAGCCGCTCGCATCGGTGAATTCGCTGCAATGGTAATGGATGCTCTGCGCGAACGAGGCCCAGAGCTCGGCGTTGTGGCCCTGGCGGGAGAATTTCTTGTTCCCCTCCTCCAGCTCGGAACGGAATTCCTCGTCGGTCTTCTCACGGCGTGCGAAGCCCAGTACTTTGAACTGCGTGGGCAGATCGCTGGAGGCGGCGAGATTGTAGAGAGCGGGGATGAGCTTGCGATTGGTCAGGTCGCCCGTGGCACCAAAAATGACCATGGTGCAGGGCTCGGCGCGCTGGCGTGTGATGAGCGTGTCGAGGAAAGGGTTTTCGGGGATGTCGGACATGGCAAAAAGAGGAGGTGAGGCACGCAGGAAGCACGCCAGTGAGAGGTGAAGAAAGTAGTCGTTGAGGCCTCCGGCGCAATGCGAACCTCGGCGGAGCGAAGCCCCCGGGTTCAGCCTGCGAACGCAGTTCCCAGGCGCTGTACGAAGGCCGCATGCTCAAGGCTGCTCGTGCCCTCATGAAGCGTTGCCATGAGAGCCACGCCGTCATCTGCCAGCAGCGCATTTGCATTCAGCCACAGACCTGGAAACACCTGCGCGGCGGTAGGTTTGAAGCTTTTGCCGGGCATCGATGGAGGCGCTGCTGGCCGCGACCTCAAAGGCCAGTCCGGGGGCTCCCCGCAGGTAGCCCTTCTTGTCCAGCCGCGACTGTCCGCCGTATTCCGGCAGGATGCGAAGCAATGCGTCCGGCTCCGGCACATCGTCCGCGCCCAGTCGCACCGTGGAATTGCTCGCAGCTTTCACTCCAGGGGTGGCGATCATGTAGGTGCCAAGCCAGCCAGAAACCGTGGCATGGGGTTCACCGTGCTCCTCGATTCTAACGGGGGATGCGATATACACGATGCCATTGATCAGCTCGGCTTTCTTGACCTCCGGCATCGTGTCGTAACGCCGCAGGAACTCTGCCGCCGTCAGTTGATCTCCATTTTCCAGGCGCGGGGTCTGGTCAATGGGCGCTGAGGGTTCAAGCAGCGTGGACATGCGTTCATCCTAACCTCGCCAAATGCCTTTGTCGAGTCTGCGCCAGCTCGGCAGGAAGGCGCCGCGTCATCGGGCATGCTTCAGATTTGGATCCTTGGCCAGCACCTGTCGCAGGGCGAGGTGATTCACACAGGTGTCGCGGTACCGGCTGCCCCGATACACACCGGCGATGGTGAGTTTCACCTCGTGGGCCAGCACACTGCCGTTGGTAAAAGGGATGAAGACTTGCTTGTCGGTGTCTGGTACTTCCACCCGGAAGGAGGCCTGGCCATCCACCGACACCTCGAACTGTGAGACACGGTTGTTTTGGGCGAACAGCTCCTTGTCCGTCGAGTAACCGTTCTTGATGTAGAAACCGTCCACCCGGCACGGCTTTTTCAGGGTCAGGGTGATGTTCTCGCCGATGCCGTCCCCTTCCACGCCTTCCGCCCAGGGGAGGTAGCCCTCCGATGAACGGCGATCTGAAGGCGACCTCAGAAAACGCGCCGCGAAACGCCGCTCTCCTTCGACCAGCTCCGAGGAGGCCTTTGCCGTGCAGGGGGCGTCATTGAAATACCAGCGGTCGCCGTACATGATGTAGCCTTCCTGCTCCCTGTGGCTTGGATCGGTCACCACGCGGATGTCATCTTCGATGCCTGGCTTCAAGTCGGTAAACTCCCAGACAAACGACCGGCCTGCCCGCTTGAAGCGCTTGTCAGGAGCGATGCGTATGTGAGCGGGCAACACTCCCACGCACTCGATCTCAACCCTGCCTTCGCGGATCGGGCCGCGCCAGTTGCCACCGGTCGAAAGCATGTACGCGAAGGTGGCGTCGGTGACCGAGTCATCCTCGGACACAGCGAACGAGAAGGACGAATAGGGGCAGCGGTAGGTGATGTGAATGGTGGCATCGTCGTGCCCCGGAAAAGGCAGCTTCGAAACCAGCCACTCCTTGATGTTGTTGCACCCGCCGGGCCAGCCCTGCGAAGCGGAAGCGCGCTCATCAGTCACGGGCCCCATGGCAAAGAGCTGCCAGGACAAATCCTTGCCGTTCAGGCCGATCTTGTAGTCCTGCAGGTCCCTCGGTTTCCCTTTCAGCAAGACACCGGACGGGGACGCCTGGGATTCCTGCGGGTTGAACATCGAATAGCTTGCGGAGAGTGAGGGGAAGCCTGCCTCGACGGTGGTGGAGCGGCCTTCATTGCGCATGCGGTAGGTCAGGTCCACGGTCGCGTAATCCCCATAGAGCTTTACATGCAGGTCCTCGCTCTGAATGGAAACCGTGGGATGCTCTTGAAGCGGGTGAAGCGTCGAATCGGTGACGATCAAGGACCCTGTGGAAATGTTTCCCGAGCCAAGCGCAGAAAGGTTCGCATGGGCTGAAATAGGCAGGCAGGAGGCGAGCAGCGGCAGCAGCCAGGAGCGGGAGGTCATCGGCTGCAGCCTATAGCAGGTGAATGCGGCGGGTAAAGCTGGGATGGAGAAGCCGTCGCCTTATCCAGGCCGTGCTCCATCAGTAAAGCACCCGCACCAAGTACAGCCCGTCGGGTATCGCGCATTGACTGCTTTTCACGCCTGCGGGATTGTCCAGCAGGTCCGCAAACCAGGCTTCGGTATCGCGGCCCCTGGCCACCTGGATCAGGCTGCCGGTGATCATGCGCACCATCTTGTAAAGGAAGCCGCTGCCCTCGAATTCAAGCGTGAGCGCGTCCGGGCCCTCGATCACATCCACGCGACGAATGATGCGGGTGGTGGTCTTCGGGTCGGCACGACGGGCGGCTTCGCTGAGATCGCCGCGATTGGCGCTCAGCCGCGCAAAATTGTGCTTCCCCACCACGCGCCGGGCGCAGTGGCGCAGCAGGTCCAGGTCCACCTCACCAAACACATGCCAGGCGCGGCCCATCTCGAACGGGCTCATCACGTCGGCGCGCCACACGCGGTAGCGGTACACCTTGCCTTTCGCCTGAAAGCGGGCGTGGAAATCCGGCGCGGCGAATTCGCAGGCCTGCAGACGAATGCTGGGCGGCAGAATGGCGTTGAGCGCCCGCACCCAGTTGTAAGGCTCCATGCGCAGCGCGGCGGGCACATCGCAGTGGGCGATCTGGGCCAGCGCATGAACCCCGCCGTCCGTGCGGCCGGAGCCTTCGATGATGATGGGCTCCTTCGCCACAAGCGCCAGCGCCTGCTGCACCTGATCCTGGATGCTCTGGCCGTTGGGCTGGCTTTGCCACCCCTGCCAGGGCTGGCCGTCGTAGGCGATGGTGAGCTTCAGCCGACGCTTGTCACCCGGCATCATCGGCGGCGCTCCTTGTTCTCCTCAATCCATGGCATGTCGAACTCCGTTTCGGGCAGCAGAAAGCCCTCGGGTCCGCGCTGGGTGTTGAGGTAGTCCTGCAGGATCACCACCGCCGCGATTTGATCCACCACACCGGATTTGGCGTCCACTTTCTGGCCGCTGCGTTTGAGCGCCTGTTCGGCCGTGACCGATGACAGCCGCTCGTCCACGAACTCGATGGGCACCTCGTGCGTGAGCGCCTTGCCCAGCAGGTCGGCAAACTTCTCCACGCGGTCTGAGGCGCTGCCCCTGCGCCCGCTCATGTGCAGCGGCAGGCCGATCACGATCCGGGCCACGTGCTTCTCCCGCACCAGCCGTGCAATCTCGGCGACCGCCTGCGGCGAGGCCGCAAGGGTCTTCAGGGGGTTGGCGACGAGCTCCAGCTCGTCGCTCAACGCCAGGCCGATGCGAACAGTGCCGTGATCGATGCCAAGGATGCGGGGCATGAGGGGAGAAGTGCGGAGTACGTAGTGCCCAGTGCACGGTTTGAAGGTTTGATGCCCAGGACTGAGCACTACGCACTGGGCACTTCGGCTGATTGCTGACTTAACAACACTGAATGAAAATGAATCGTGGCAAAGCAACCGCTCATCGCAGTTCCTGCGGCAGCGCGTCCACCAGCTTCTTGATGCTTTCCGCGTGGCTCTTGCTGGCAATCAAAATCGCGTCCTTGGATTGAACCACGATCAGGTCCTGCACGCCCAGCAGCGCGATGTGGTTGTCCGTCTGGCTGAAGACGATGTTGCCCCCGGCTTCGAACTGCGCGAGCTTGCAGTTGTGCTGGTTGCCGTGCGCGTCCTGTTCCAGGTAGCGGCCCACGGAAGTCCAGTTCCCCACGTCGTCCCAGTCAAAGGTGGCCTCGACATTGAGCACGCGGCTGGCCTTTTCCATCAGCGCGTAGTCGATCGACAGCTTGGGCAGCTTGCCGAACTGCTTCTTGATCGTGGCGGCGAAGTCCTTGCTCTTGCGCACCTCCGCCACGAAATCAGCAAGCACCGGCGCATGGCGGCTGAGCTCGCTGAAGATCGCGGGCAGCGTCCAGATAAACATGCCGGCGTTCCAGGTGAAATTGCCCTGGTTGATGAAGTGCTCCGCCAGGTCAGGGTTGGGCTTTTCACGGAAGCGGGCCACCTCGTACACGGCCACATTCTCCTGCATGCCGTTGAGCAGGGCGCGGCGGCCGCGCTCCACGTAGCCGTAGCTGGGGCAGGGCCAGGTGGGCTTGATGCCAATGGTCACCAGCGCGCCGCTGCTCTCGGCGGCGAAGGCCGCGCCCAGCAGCACGGTCTTGAAGGCCGCCTCATCCTTGATCAAATGGTCGGCGGGCAGCACCATCATCGTGGCCGAGGGCTCGCGCGCCGCGACCCAGCCCACGCCCAGCGCGATGGCCGGCGCGGTGTCGCGCTTCTCGGGCTCGGCGATGATGTTGTCCTTGGGGAGCTGCGGTAGCAGCTTGCGCACCGTCGCCTCCTGCTGCGTGTTGGTCAGCACCAGGATGTTTTTGGTGGGCACGATGCCCTTGAGCCGCTCGACCGTGAGCTCGAGCAGGGTCTTGTCGCCAAACAGCCTGAGCAGTTGCTTGGGCAGCGCGTCGCGGCTGACAGGCCAGAAACGCTGGCCGCTGCCGCCAGCGAGAATCAATGCATAACGTGGAGGGGGAGGCGTCGCCATGGTGAGGAGTCGGAAGGGTTGGGTGGGCGCATGATAGATCGGCTTATGGCCGCCGTCATCCACCAGATGCAGCCGCATCCATAGCAGAAGATGGGCCTGTCGCGAACATCCTTTGCCGCACAAATCGCCTGCGCCCTCCCTGCACTTTCCGCTTTAGGGTGCGGGCGCTTGGCGTATAGTGGCGCTGCCATGCAACAGCCCCATCACGAACACGATTACGCCCGTTACGCCGCCACTGTCGCTCCCGCCGCCTTTGGCTGCGCGCTTGGGCTTCTGTTTGGGCGCGGCATGGAGCGCCGCTCCTCGAACGTCGCGGCCCTCGTCCTGCTTGCCACCGGTGCTGTGATGGCCGGGCCCGCCGTGGTGGACCTTGTCCAGGCCGTGGCCAACCGCCCCACCTCCGCCCGGGCCAGCCGCAAACGCCTCCAGGGCATCCGCAACAGCGGCCTGCCGGACAAGGATGTGGAAGGCTTTTTCATTGACGACGCGGGCCTGGCAACCCTCTGAGCATTTCCCTTATTCGGCGCCCTCGTGGCGCAAAGGGAAATGCCGTCGTCCATGGCACCGTTGAATCCGTATTCTCTGTTCTCATGATTCAACACCTGTGTTTCCTGCTCGTGGCCGTGTCGGTGGCCCTTGGAGCTGATGCGACGGCAAAACCACCGCCCAAGTCCTCCGCACCGCCCAAGCCGCCGCCGCCGCTGGTCAGCATTGACCCCGCGCAGACGGATGATGACTTCCCCGTTCAGGGAGAGTTCGTCGGCAAGATGCGCGAATCGGACCTCGCGATCCAGGTCGTCGCCTGGGGCAAGGGGCTGTTTGACGCCGTGATGTGCCCGGGCGGCCTCCCTGGCGCAGGCTGGACGCGGCAGCCGCCCGCCCGCCAGCGGGTCAGTGGCAGGCGCGAGAGCGTGAGCGGTGCCGTGCGCTTCTCCGCCAACGGCTGGACCGCTTCGCTCAAGGGCGACGAGATCCAGTTGCAGGACTTCAAGGGCTCCGCCATCGGCAAGCTCGCCCGCATCCGCCGCGCCAGCCCCACCCTGGGGGCCGCGCCGCCTGCGGAGGCCGTGGTCCTGTTCGACGGCAAAAATACTGACGCCTTCAAGCCCGGCGCCCGCATGACCGCCGACGGGCTGCTGATGGAAGGCGCCACCACCAAGAAAGCCTTTGGCGACTGCACGCTCCACGTCGAATTCATGCTCTCTTACATGCCCGATGCCCGCGGCCAGGGCCGCAGCAACAGCGGCGTGTACCTGCAAAGCCGCTACGAGGTGCAGGTGCTCGACAGCTTCGGCCTCAGCGGCGAAAACAACGAGTGCGGCGGCATTTACACCATCGCCAAGCCCGAGGTGAACATGTGCCTGCCCCCCCTCACCTGGCAGACTTACGACATCGACTTCCAGGCCCCCACCTTCGACGCCGCCGGCAACAGGACCACCGAGGCCCGGATCACCGTGAAACACAACGGCGTGCTCATCCACGACGAGGTGAAGATCCCCCACCCCACCGCCGCCGCCCCCCTCACCCAGGAGGGTGAAAAGGGCCCGCTCTACCTGCAAAACCACGGCAACCCCGTCCGCTACCGCAACCTCTGGCTGCTGCGGAAGTGACCCTCCGTCCGGCTTGACCAGCCCCTGCCTGTCCGGCATTCTTTACCATGCGTCCGCATCTGGCCCCCATCTCCGCCCTCGCTCTTGGCCTGGGGCTTGTCTGTGCGCCTGTCGTTCAGGCCCAGTTGGTCAAGAAAGCCATTCCCGTGGAGGACGACAAGCCCGCCGTCCCCGCCCCCCTGGTGCCTGATCTGCCACCGGCCCTGCCCGTGATTCCGCCGCCGCCGGTTCCGGTGCCAGTACCAGAAACCAAAAAGGAGGAGCCCGAGCCCCGCCGCAGGTCCAGGGATGACGATGCGCCACCCACCGAGCGCGTCGCCCCCCTCACCTACAAGGCCGTGCCGGTGGACGAATCAGGCACCACCCCGGCCGACAAACCCAAGCCCAAGCCCAACCTCTCCGCTTCCGTCCTCACCAACCAGGATGCGCGCACCATGATGCTGGAGGTCGCCGGCCCGCGCGGGCAGATCGTGGACCGCAACGGGGTGTGCTTCGCCCAGAACAAGATCGTTTACTACCTCGCCCTCAACTTCCCCGTCCTCAGTCCCGACGAGCGCCAGGACGTCATCGCCTTCGGCCGCGCCCGCATCAACCAGGCCAACAAGCTCCTCGGCACCACCTGGGATGTGCCGGACGACAAGCTCGTGGCCCATTACAAGGACCGCCGCTGGCTGCCCCTCATCTTCTCCAAGTCCGGCGACATCACCATCAGCCTCACCGATCAGGAGCAGGAGAAAATCAAGCCCCTCCTGGGCAAGGGCCTCATGCTCCAGCCCACCTACCAGCGCTACTATCCCAAGGGCGACAGCGCCTGCCACATCATCGGCTACACCGGCGTGCGCCAGCCCCTGCCCACCGGCCCCATCGTCGAAGGCGAGCCCTCCATCCTCGAGCCCATGGGCCGCTCCGGCATCGAAGCCGCCTTCGAGGAGCGCCTGCGCGGCAAGCCCGGCATGACCGACCTCATCTTCAACCCCGACGGCTCCACGATGAGCGAGGGCATGCGCCGCCGCGCCGAACCCGGCAGCAACGTCGTCCTCACCCTCGACGCCAAGATTCAGAAGTACGCCGAGAACGCCCTCAAGCGCGGCGCGCCCAACGGCGGCGCCATGGTCATCCTCGATGTCCGCAACGGCGACATCCTCGCCATGGCCTCGAACCCCGGCTACGACCTCAACGACTTCATCCCCCTGCACACCTCCTACCTGGAAAAGCTCACCAAGGATCCCAAGACCCCCATGCTGGGCCGCGCCTTCCAGGGCACCTACTTCCCCGCCTCCACCTTCAAGGTCGTCACCGCCCTCGCCGGTCTCGATAGCGGCGCCATCACCCCCGCCACCACCTTCGACTGCGCCAGCTCCTTCGCCATCGGCGACCGCGTTTTCCACAACTGGAACAAGAACGGCGAGGGCATGCTCACCGTCGTCGGCGCCATCAAGCGCTCCTGCAACACCTGGTTCTACCAGGCCGGCCTCGCCACCGGCTCCGCCAAGCTCATGGCCATGGCCGATCGCATGGGCTTCGGCCAGCCCGTGGGCCTGCCCATCCCGGAAGCCAAGTTCTCGCTGCCCTCCGATGCCTTCTACATGCAGCACTATGGCTACAAAATCCTGCCCGGCATGCTCGCCAGCATGTCCATCGGCCAGATCGTCGAGGTCAGCCCCCTCCAGGCCGCCCAGTGCATGGCCACCCTCGCCGATGGCAAGGCCATGCCCAAGATCCGCCTCGTCAAGCAGGTGCAGGACTACAACGACCGCGTCATTGATGCCTGGGACCCCGGCGTTCGCAAGCAGGTCAATCTTCTGCCCATGGCCCGCGACACCGTCGTCAAAGGCATGGTCGCCGTCGTCAACGCCGAAGGCGGCACCGGCCACAACGCCGCTTTGGACGACATCCAGGTGGCCGGCAAGACCGGCACCGCCCAGTGGAAGATCTATCCCGACGAATCCCGCAACCGCAACCTCGCCTGGTTCACCGGCTTCCTGCCTGCCAACAACCCCGTCTATGCCTTTGCCCTCGTGTACGAAGGCTCCCCCGGCGAAAAAGTCAGCGGCGGCTCCATCGCCGCCCCCATCGTCCATGAGGTCTTCAGCAACATCGAGCACAACGCCGATGACACCCTCGTGCTCGCCCAGAAGGCCGCCCCCAGGGCCGAAGTGGACAATGGCGGCTCCGTGGGCAGCGGCCCCGACACCGACTCGGACGCCCGCCGTGCCGAGCCCGTCCGCCAGCAGGCCCCCCCGCCTCAGGCCGAGCGCCCCAGCGTCGGCGGCTTCTTCAAGCGCCTCTTTGGCGGCCATTGAGCCTATAAACCGAAATGAAAGACAGGGGAATGGGGGACAGAAGAATAAAGGAGCAGGGATTGTTGTCGAAAGATGCCGTCACTCGTTGGGTGAAAGGATGAAAATGATTGGAGGCTTGTGTTTCATTCCTCTGTCCCCATTCCTCTGTCTTCCATCCCTCCTTTTAGGTTGAGCCCTGGTCTTCTCACAGGCTCTCGTCCCCTTCCGCATGGGTCGTCTCCGCCATGCGTTTGATGGTCTTGTCCAGCAGCTCGATGTAGCCGTGCACGTCCACGCTGTCCGGCTCCGGCTCGCCGCGCACCGAGTACAGCCAGCCCACTTCATAGGGGTCCGTGCGCACGATGCACGCGTCCTCCTTCAGCGCCGGGTTCCCCGCTTCAAACGCCCCCTGCATCACGCAGTACACGTCGCTCGCCGCCTTGAAGCCCTCCACCCAGCCCACCACCTGGCCCGGCGCCACCGCCCCGCCCTGCGGCACCTGCCACTCGCAGTCCACCAGCTCCCCCAGCATCCGCGTCGCGAACTTCGTGAACCCCACCCGCCACAGCCCCTCCTCGCCCTCCACCGGTGCCATCCAGTAGTGCGAGGGCGAGTAGCGGAACGATTCAGGGAACCGCGCGGAGAACCGCGCGTGCTTGTAGCGCGCAAAAGTCAGGGGCATCGCTGAACAAAGAGCAAAGCGGGCGGGGATTCGAGGCTTTTTCGTCAGCAAAGTGGAAGCGACATCCCTGCCGCTTGTCTTCCTCTTCCTCTTCCTCCTACTCGTTCTCGATCAATGCCGCCTCTCAATGCGTCCCGCCTGATTCGCAGTCCAGCGCGGATTCAGTGCCGTCTGAACGAGGACCAGTAGGAGTAAGAGGAAGAGGAAGATCGCCCTGCTCCCTGCGCTCAGCTCACACGCGCCTGAAACCCCGCGATCATCATTCCCCCGTCCACGAACAGCGTCTGCCCTGTCACCATCGTGCTGCCCGTGATCAGGCTCACGATGCACGCCGCCACGTCCTCCGGCTCGCACACCCGGCCCAGCGGCAGCGAGTTCGCAAAGGTCTGCTTCACCGCCTCGTAGTTCGCCCCCCAGGCCGCCCTCCAGCCAGCGCCCCGTGATGAAGCCCGGCGCCACCGCGTTCACCCGGATCTGCGGCGCCAGCGTGCGCGCCAGCGACACCGTCAGGCTGTCCAGCGCCGCCTTCGAGGCGCAGTAAGGGATCGAGCTGCCCTGGCCCAGCTTCGCCGCCACGCTCGAGACATTGATGATCTGCCCGCCGCCGTTTTCCAGCATCGCCGCCCGCACCGCCCGCGCGCAATGGAAGGCCCCCAGCACGTTCACGTGGAACAAGGTGTCCCACACCTCGTCCGTCACCGCGTCCAGGTTGTCGAAAGGAATGAAGGCCGTCGTCCCCGCGCAATTGACCAGCACGTCCACCCGCCCCAGCGCCGCCACCACCTGCCCCACCATCGCCCGGCACTCCGCATCCACCGCCACATCCGCGCGCACCGCCAGGGCCCTCCCGCCCAGCGCCACCAGCTCCGCCACCGTCCCCTCCGCCTCGGCCTGCGAGCGCGAGTACACCACCGCCACCGCGTACCCCAGCCCCGCCAGTTGCAACGCCGTCGCCCGCCCCACCCCCGTGCCGCCGCCGGTGATGATCGCTGTCTTGGTGGAAGGAGATTTTTCAGTCATGACCGGCAAGGGAGCGTGGACATTGTTGTCCGCAACCGGTTTGCGATTCACCCCGCCGTCTCCTGCCCGCCAACCACGGCAGGGAAGAGCTGCGTCCCGCGCCATAACCCACATTTTGCTGGCGCAAATCCAGTGCCAGCCGCTTCTTCCGCCGTCACCTGGGAACGCCAATCTCCTGATTGGCTCAGGCAGAGCGCTCATCTGAGCCAATCGGGAGATTGGCGTTCCCAGGCCGCAGGCCGCCCGAAGGGCGAGCATAGCGAGGCAATCCCCACAGCGCCGTCATTGCAGGCCAAGGGGCCTCGTTGATTTCCCTCAACCTTCGCCGCTGAGCAGGACTCCGCCCTGAGATCAACCACGGATGACACGGATCGAACGGATCCATTTCACCCACCACTGATCCAAACGATCACGCCGAGGTGGCCAGGGCCTCCCAGCGGATGGACACCGGCAGACACCTGACCTTCGAGGAATTGACCGCCCGCCACGAGCCGCTGGAGCGTGAGGGCAGGTGAGACATGGCTGCATGTCACGCATGACCCAGCCCTCCTGTTTTCAAGAGGTGCATTGAAGTCGCGGAGCGTTTTGGAGTGCTCGGCGCACGAGCCGAGCTTTCGTTGGGCCGACGATCGCATACCTTCTCACATGCCATGAGGGCGCCGGAGTGCGGCCTATGAGGGAGGAAGTTCGGCCAGCACTGCTTGGGGTTCACCGCCTGGCTGGCGTCCCAGGTCACTTCAGGCGAATGTTAGAGTCGTCAACCACGGATGGCGCGGATCACCTGCTTTCAATACGTGCATTGAAGGCGCGAAGCGTTTTGGAGTGCTCTGCGCGCGAGCCGAGCTTTCGTTGGGCCGACAATTTCATCCCTTCCAGAGCGGATCAGCGGAGGAAGGTGCCCAGGGCAAGGATGGCACTGAAATGGAACGCACAACGATGGATGCTGCCAAAGCGGTGCTCTTGCGCACCGCACTCCAAAACGCTGTCGCGCACAGAAATGCCGTCGGTCGCTCCACGAGTCTCACTGGACTCATAGTCTCTGGACGCGTGGGCGATAGTCGGGGGAATGAACGCCATAAAACATCCTCACCCGCCTTGATTTCATGTGGATGCTAACCCGTGATTTTGTTTCGACAGATGCTCCGGAAGGACGCCGCGCGGAGGTTTACAGCAGGAATTTCACCGAAGATCAAGCTCACCGCCTGATTCATCGGTTTCGCTTGCTCAGTGATGATGGCGCCGTTTATGGCGAGGGCCTCGCCAGCAGTTGTGACGATGACAAGGCCTTTGACCCGCTGGACGATTTCGGTGAGGGAGCATGGGGTTGTGTTGCCATCGAATACTGGAATGAGTCACAGCAGCGCTGGGAGATGTTGTGACCATCGCCCCCCTCTGACTCCCACAATAAGTCGCAGCCCGATGGAGACAGTCTCCATGATAAAGAGTGTGAATTGTTCAGTGCGAGTGGCATCATCGCGCACGAAGCGCAAAGTGCGCTTGCGAACAAAGCAGCCACCGCCTCTCTCTTCCTTCGGGCATTCTATTCCCCATGTCGCCATCCACCAGTGACCAGATTCGCGCTGCCGCAGGGATTGCGCTTCAGAGACTGATCCAGAGCAAGGGCACCAATGTGCTGACATGGAACGAAATCCACCAAGGCTTTGAGGTGAATGGCCAAACGATTCACTTCGCTTCGAAAGCCCTTGGTATTTTCAAGCCCAAGGAAGTGGAGGACGGAGCCGCTTTGAGCATCAGGCAGGTACAACCTTCCCGCTCAGGGCGCACAGCTCGGTACGATGATCAAGAGCTGGCCGGCGGCATCGTGGTCTATAAACTCCAGGGGGATGGAAAGGCGAACCATCACAACCGCCTGCTCGAACGAGCTTGTGCGCGCCGGTTGCCCATTATCTTCTTTCGCGGTCTCGCCGATGGGCTCTACGAAGCCTTGTATCCCGTTTTCGTTGAACACCTGTCTTATGAGAACGGAGAGGTCTTCATTGTCTTCGATCAGCCAAGCCAAGCGGAGGACCAGCAGTCAAACATCGTCTCGGAGCCTTTGCAGGCCGAGTACGGCATAGGCACTCGAAAAACACGACTCCACCAGCAGGCCTTTCGCAAGCTGGTGCTCGGCGCTTATGGGTTGCGCTGCGCGCTCACGAACCTGCCGTTGGTCGATCTTCTTCAGGCGGCCCATATCATCCGGGATGCCGATGGCGGTGAGGCTTCTGTGCGCAATGGCATCGCGATGTCCACCTTCCACCACGCTGCCTACGAAGCCAACCTGCTGGGCATTGACCCCGACGGCCGCATTCATCTGAGCGAGCGGATCACCGAGGTTCGGGACGGCCCCATGTATGATCATGGAATGCTTCGCCTGGAAGGGATGCGTATGCGCTTCCCATTGTATGCCGAACACAGACCAAATCCTGAGTTTCTCGCCATGAAATTCGATGAATTCAGAAGAAGGTAGCGAATCGAGAACACTGACATCAAGCAAAGCCATGACTCTCCCATCTGGAATTCGAACCTCTCGTTTCACTTTGCGAGGGGAATCGCAGGCAATGCTGATATCAAGTGCCCTCGTGCATGCAAGCCAGTGGTTTAGCGTGATGCCTTTGCCTCGGGACAGGTGGGAGATCGAGGTCAAGGTGGAAAACCGTGAACTCGTTCAATCCTTGTGCAAAGCCTTGCACATCGAATGGGTGGACCCCGACCCCGCGTAGCCCAACCGCCTCCGCCTCACCTTATGCCAACTCGTATCAAATGGACTCGCGATGAGCTGCTCATCGCGCTCAATCTGTATCACAAGTTGACGTTCGGACAGATGCACGCCCGGCAGCCGGTCATTGTTGAGGTCGCGCAGAAGTTGCAGCGGAGCGCGGGCAGTCTGGCAATGAAGCTTTGCAACTTTGCCTCGCTTGATCCTGCGCTCAAGCTGCGCGGCATCAAAGGCCTTGAGGGCGCGAGCAAGCTCGATGTTTCCATGTGGCGTGAGTTTCACGCGGACTTGAATGATACCGCCCCTGAGAGTGAAGTAGCTCTACGCAAGCTCTTCCATGTGACTGAAGACGCTGAATTGGAGGTCCTGCCGAAGAAGGGTATCATCACCTCCAAGGGGCCGCCCTCTGGGCGTACGGCGGTGGCGGCGAATGTCATGCTCAGGCGCGGGCAGGAATACTTCCGGCAGTCAGTGCTCAACAACTTCGGCGGTTGTTGCGGTGTATCAGGGCTTGCCGTCCGCGATCTGCTGGTGGCCTCGCACATCCTGCCCTGGTCCTCGCATCCGGCAGAGCGCCTGAATGTTCGCAATGGCCTTTGCTTGTCGCGCCTCCACGATGCGGCCTTTGATCGGGGCTTGATTGCCTTTGATGAGGACCTGCGGCTGGTATTGTCCCGGCGACTTCGCGACGAACTGGCCGAGCCAGTCATTGAAGACTACTTTGGGAGATATGTCGGGCAGTCGCTCCATTTGCCTGATGATGCCGCCTTGCCGAGCCTGGAGTTTTTGGAGCACCATCGCGGCGTGATATTTGATCGTGCGGCTTGAGGCTCGCCTTCCAGCCCTTGTCGGCCTGTGGGTGGCAGGGATTGGCGATCCGTTAGAAAGTCGTTCCCGGCAGGCAATCTCTGGTGCTTGCCCCCGCCCTGCGAACTCCGTATGATCGCGCTCATGCAACGCCGTTCGGTTCTTCTTCTCCTGGCTCTGAGTCTGCCAACGGTGATTCTGGCGGACGGGCAGAGGATCAACCAGGAGGGGCGGAT
>CAINXC010000461.1 GCA_903854655.1 uncultured Verrucomicrobiota bacterium
AACATACTCGGTGCGCCGATACTTGTAGCCCTCGCGCACCCCGAACGCATGATAAAGCAAACTCTGGCTCATTCCCAAACATTGCCCAACAACGTTCTTCTGCACCAACTTCCCGGATGAACCAAAGAACGCCGCTGGATAACGTTCACGGTGTGCCTTTCTCTTCATTTTAGCGTCAACCAGCCCCACGACTCCCGCTACGACTGCGGAGCTTGCGGCTGCGGCCGCAGGCAGGAAACCGGCGAAGCCAGCAGCCACGATGCTTCCGGTTCCCCCGAACCATTTAAGTAGATCTTGATCGATCTTGGCCCATTCTGACCTTGCTTCGCCGACCTTTTCATTTAGCTCGGCAGCCAACTCAAGGGCATTTGAGTCGCTAAACTCATCAGGATCTTTACAGGCGTTCCAAACCTTCCGAAAAAACAATCGCATGCCCTCCATGCGTTTTTCATTCCGCAAGGTAAGGGCAGCATCAAGAGACGTCTTCCCAAGGACTTGAAATTCTGCGTTTTGAAGAGCCTTTGCAAAAGGGCTCCAGGTGGCTAGATCACCCGAGATATTCGCACGGTCCAATTCGACTTCTCTCCATCTTGAGGCGATATTAGTAATTACGTGTGAGTTAGTTTGTGTACATATAATTTTCGCGAGCTCATAACACGCTCCTGAGCTCTCCATGAGCCACTCGCCATTTTGCCCAGGTGTGCGATCTACGTAATATGGATGTTTATCTCGTCTCTCATGAATAACTTCAAGAAGTGATTCGATCGTAAGGCCAGGGTTCAACGCCGAATTGAATGTCTCGCGGTAGTATTCATCAGGGTGAGAAAGGAAAAAATGCTCTAAGATACCGTTATCAAGCGGATTTTCCATCAGTGCCTCGATATCAGACTTGCTTTTCTCTTCTATCATCGATTCCAGCTCTGGGTACTTAGCGAACCGGCTGTCTTGCCTGCTGTATACTTCTTGCCACAGGCCATCGATAAAATCGGCAGGTGGGCGAATAAACTGTACTATTCCTGCTTCTATCCAAGGATATAGCCTTAGTCACAGGTAAGTCCATTTTATCGTCGTAGCTCGATACTCCTCAGGGTGTTGCAGGGGGTTATACTGTTCTCTAATTCGTCGCGGATCCATGAATGGGTCGGTCAACAAGATTCTCTCGGAATAGATGGAATGACGGGTGATTGCTTTGAAAACTTCTTCTGGCTGATAGCTGCCAGAGTATAGCGCACTGCTATTTTGAGGTTCGCGAGCATGACAGGCAAGGTAATTCTTTGTAGTTCGGCCAAAGCTTGGGTATTGCGGAGTATATGCGATGAACAGCCTGCGGTGTGAAGGCTCTTTTGATGGCCGCAAATGGAAGATCGGATTTCCACGTGTCGATTTTCTAAGCTGCAAATATCTCGGATAGAAATGCCATATTACGGCCCCTCAGTGAAAGAAAGGGTAAAACCTCCGAAAATGGTCGGTCCGAGAGGCGATTCCAATCAACCCTTCCAATGCAACATTTCTTGTGTTTCAAACCTGACCCACATGGGCATTGATTGTTTCGGCCAAGATAATTCATTTTAATCGGACTTTGAGGTGCTCTGGGCCTAAACTGCATCATGGAAAGGCTCGCCGTCCTCTAGGGTGTAGATGTCTTCAGCGCGATCGGCGAGGAAGACAAAGGCATCGCCGGAAGCTATGGCGCAAAAGCAAGCCTCCTCGGTGTCGGCTTCCGATTCCAAGGCTGGGGAGAGAACCGTGATTTTCAGAGGCGCGTCCGGGTGAAGGTCGAACGGCTCGTCGAGAACGATCCGCTCACCGTCGTAGTGCGCTTGAAGGGCTACCGCAGGCATTGGGATAGGATACAGTGCCGGTGTGTTTAGGGCAAGAGCGTAAAAGGTCACGGCGGGCGGAGAAATGAAGGGGACCGTGGTCAGGGATTTCCTGTTGCATGATCCCTGCCCCTGGTCGCCGTGAGGGGAGACTGGGGCGCTGATTGTAGGATCCTGATAGGGGCGGGGTTCGGCGCTTCTGGGAAGGTGGCAGGCAAAGGCATCTGCTCGGTTCGCGCCGGGATCGCCGGGCGTGGGAGCCAGGCCTCGCTCGCTGAAAGCTCGCGGCGAGCTTGGGTGGCATCTTTCGCCCCGGTTGGGGCTTAAGAAGAGGAGCGGAGGGTGGTGGGAATGTCGGCGCTACCTTTCAGAATTTGCGGTTGCGCCGGGGGGGTGAGGCTGAGCCAATGGGGACAGTGGCGTTCCCAGGGTGCTCCTGAATTTATGAATCCCCGTTACTCCAGAACTGGGGCCTAGTCCAGATCGAGCAAGGCCTTGGCTTGGTCCCAAGGCACCAGCGGCTGGCTGCCATTTTCGGTGATGGCCTTTTCAAGGTCACGGAGGTCTTCATGGGTCTCCAGCTCTTCCACGCGGGTTTCCAGTTGTCGCACGGTCCGGCTGAGTGTTTCGATTCGTTCGAGCACGGCGGTTTCACTCATAAGCTTCCTTTCGATTTTTGACAGCATACACCTCAATATCTTCGCCTGCCAGCGTGAAGAGCACTCGGAACCCGCCGACGCGAAGTCTGTAGCGGGCGGTCTCGCCCTTGAGCTTCTTGACGTCGCCTTGCAGGTCTTCGCAAAGACCCTCTATGCGGAACCCGATGTTCCGCCGCAGATCCTTGGGCAGGGCGCGAAGCTGGTCGATGGCGGCCTGGCTGATGCTGAGGCGGTACTTCATTCAGTCAGAGTATGAGGTGGTTGCGGCGTCTTGCAAGGCGGCCTTCCGGGTGGGGGCAAAAGCGAAATGGCGGGGTCAGAGAAGAGAAGGTGTTTTCTGTTGCATGATCCCTGCCCTTGGTTGCCGTGAGAGGAGGCCGGGGCGCTGGCCGGAGGGTACTGATCGGGCTCGGGGTTCGGCGCTTCTGGGAAGGTGGCAGGCAAGGACATGTGCTCGGTTCGCGCCGGGATCGCGGGGTGGGGGAGCCAAGCCTCGCTCGCTCGCTGAAAGCTCGCGGCGAGCTTGGGTGGCATCTTCCGCTGCGGTTGGGGCTCCGGAGGCGGCGGCGGGCTGATGGGGTGGGACAAAGGAGCGTGGACACTCCTGTCCGCAATCGTAAACACAGGCGGCGAAGCCGCGAAGATCTTCCTTGAAGACTGCACGCTGACTGCGGCGACCCTTGTGAAGAGTGGCGGCTGCGCCGCAGTTGTTCGATTGCGGACAGAAGTGTCCACGCTCCCTTGGGAGATTGCTGCTGCGCCGTTTGTTTTTGACTGCCGACAGGCTACGAAGTCCTGACAGGAATGTCGGTGCCGGGCCAATCGGGAGATTGGCGGTCCCGGGGGCGCGCGTGCTCAGACGCAGAGCGCTGCCTCAGGGGCTGGGATTGGTGATGCTGAGGTAGAGGTAACCCAGAGGCGAGCCGTTGCCGGCGGCGTCCACTCCGGAGACCCACCACAGATGCGAGCCGCCTGGGGTGAGGCCGGTGATGGTGGCGCTGGTGCCGGTGATGTTGGTGACGGTGGGGACATCCACAGGCGGACTGACGGAGACCTTGCGCTCCATGATCGTGTAGCTGGTGACCGCCGAATAGGCGGCGTTTTGAGCCGGGCCCGGTGAGGGGCTCCACGAGAGGGTGACGGTGGTGGAGGTGAGGCCTGTCTGCGTCAAGGAGGCCGGGCCTTGCGGGGCGGTGGTGGTGGCGACGATGGCGGGGCCGTAAGCCGTGGTGCCGCCGGAGGCCGTGGCGACGATGTAGTAGGCCTGGGAGAGGCCGGGCGCGAGGCCGGTGATGGTGAGGGTGGGGACGGTGGTGGACCCGCCAATCTGGGTGTACCAGACACTGCCGCCGCTGCCTCGCGGGCTGTGAATCGAGTGGCGCAGGTAGGCCCGGTAGGTGGCGGGCCCCACGGCCGCGCTTTCGGGGTCCCACGATAAGGTCACGGAATTATCCGTCACGCTCACCACCGCCAGGTTGGTGGGAGGTGTCGGCGGCGGATTCGGAACGGTGATGGTGAAACTCCAGTCCACATGGCCCGCGTAGTTGCTGGCACGAAGGGTGGCCGGGTTCGCGCCAATCTGGTTCGCCTGCGGCGTCCAGGTGATGGCACCGCTGTAGGAATCCACCGTCATGCCGGCAGGGCCGCTCACGAGCTGATAGGTGGGCTGCGGATTGCCTGTGGCACTGATCGCGGAAACGTAGGGCGCCAGATACGTGGCCGAAGTTGCGGGATAAGTGGCAAACACGGGCACGCTGTCGGGCGTTCCCAGTTCCTGGCTGCGCCAGACATCGGCCGAGTCGTTGCCTTTGGCGTCCCTGCCGCCCATCACGATCAACCGGCCGAGGCTGTCCACCCCCATCGAGGAGGCGCTCAAAGCTTCCGGCAAGGGCGTTGAAACCGCCCATGAGTTGGCCTTGGGATTGTAAACCTGGACGACGTTTGTGGTCACCCCGCCGGAAAGCCCGCCCACGACATAGATCTGGCCGTCAGCACCCATGGCCGCCACGCTGCCGGCTACGGCCTTGGGCATGGAGGCGACGGTGCTCCACTTGTTGGTGCTCACGGTGTAGCGGAGCACGGTCGCGCTTTCGGTCCGCGACGTGGCGCTGGTGAGCCCGCCAAAAACATAGATGGAGGTCGAGCCATCGAACACCGCTGGGAATTTGTAGCGCGGGGAGGGAAGGCTGGCGATTGCGGTCCAGGCGTTGGCATCCCCGTTGTAACGCTCGGCGGAGGCAAGCGCCGCCCGGTTCGAGCTCAGGCCGCCAATGGCATAGGCGTCCCCGCTGCGGTCCCGCGCATAACCAAGGTAGGAGCGCGCCACCTTCATCGGGGCGAGCGCGGAGGTGCCGTCGCTGGCGCTGTAGCCGGTCACGGTGTTCACGGAGGTGGTGCCGTTCGTGCCGCCGTAAACAAGGATCATCTCGCCGCCGCCCACTGCGCCAGCCCCGATCTGGGTGCCATAGAACGCCACCCCGTAATTCCAGTACTGGCTCGTCGCGAGCAGTTCCTGCACCTGCGGGGAATCGCCGGCAATCAACAGGTTGCCGCCATCCGAAGCAATGACAGTGGCAGCGTCGCTCCTTGCTGAACCCAGCGATGGTCCAGGAAACCAAGCCAGCGGAGCGGCATTCAAACCCGCCCCGAGCAGGCACGGCAGCGTCCAGGTCAAACAGCGAATGAAGAAGGGAAGGTTCGTTTGCACGGCCAAAGATTTGGGGTTGCGATACAGCGAACGCCAAGGGCTTAATTTTGCCAGCCGACGACCACCCATTGAATAACGTTTTTCGGCGAAATTGTCAATCCTTGCCCCCCGGTTTGGGTGATCGACGGGCGAAGCGGGGGCTCACAGAAAGGCACGAAGGCGGGGCCGGAGTCACCAGACAAAGATGAGAAAAAAGCACTCGGTTGAGGGGATTGTCGCGAGGCGGGGGATGCTGGAGAGTGTCACACCGCAAGGCAGTCAATCAGAAGTGAGAAAAAGATCAAAAACGTATTGAATAATGTGATAAAGATAGTAATTCGATGATGTTGGAAGTGAAAAACTGGAAAGAGTGATAAACATGAAAATTGAAAACATTGTATCGGTCCTGTCAGCTATCGTCGTCCTGCTCGGAATCGGGCTGGCCCGCTGGGTGCACCCTTGCTGGAGCGTGGTGATCATCCTGGTGGTGGTGAACTCGGTAGTTTCGGGTTCGCACGGCTTCTGCGTTTTCGAGCTGTTCCTGCGTCTGCTGGGCATCGGCGGGCCGCGTGAGCAGAGGCATCCGCATTGATGGGGCTTTGCGCAGGGCGCAGAGGGCAGGGAGTGACGGATTGAACAGGCTGGCGGCCTGTTTCATATTCCGCCCCTGGGAGGGCGAGGAGACCCAGAATTTTAGGCGTTGACCGGCTACGCGGAGCGGTCGAGCAGGAGGGAGGCGGAGCGGCGGGGCTTCGGGTGGAAGCCGTTGAGGCCGGTGCGCAGGCGGCGGGCGCGGTCGTGGCATTCCTCGGCGCGCTGGAAGTCGCCGGTGGCCTTGTACACGGCGCTGAGGTTGATGTAGGTCTGCGACAGGTCGCCGGGGTCGATCTCAGAGGGGCTGAGGGCCTGGCGGATGGCGAGGGCGCGCTCGTGCATGGACTGGGCGCCCTCGATGTCGAGATTGGCGTAGTGGAGGACGCCGAGGTTGTTGTACACGGAGGCGACCTTGGCGTTGTGCTCGCCGTAGAGCTTTTGGAACATCTCCAGGGCCTCCTGGTAGTACTGGGCGGCCTTGGCCTGCTGGCGCAGGGCCTTGAAGATCATGGCGAGGTTGTTCTTGATGGTGGCGGCCTTGTCGGCGTCCTGGAAGCCGTGCTGCTCGCTGATCTTGAGGGCCTTCTCGTAGAAGTCGGCGGCGAGCTCGAGCTTGCCCCAGCGATCGTAGAGGTAGGCGAGCAGGGAGTGGATGCCGGCGAGCAGCTCGGGATCGGGCTTGCGCAGGTCCTTGACGCGGAAGAGGGACTCGCGGTAGAGAGATTCAGCCTTGCGGAAATCGCCCTCCTTCTGGCGCAGATCGGCGAGCACGCTGATGTGCTCGACGAGGTCGCCGACGCGCGAGGGGTCGTTGTACGCCACACGACGAGCCTCCTCGACGCTGCGCGAAGCGGCGATGATCTGCTTTTCGAGGTTCTGGTCCACGGGGGTGGCGGAGGCTGGCTGGCTAGCTGGCGTCGCGGTAGCTTTTGGCGAGATCGGAAACGCAGTGGCGGGCTTCGGCCATCTTGTCGCGGGAGACGCCGGCGCCTTCATACCAGTGGGTGTAGGCGTGGTTGTCGAACATGATGTCGAACTGCGCGATGAGGCGCTCGAAGACGGCGGCGATGCCGGTGTGGTTGACAAGGGCGAGGCCGCTGGAGGCGAAGCCTTCCGGCGCGGTGTCCGCAGTGCCAATCTTGAGCCCGCCCTGCGTGGGCAGGTAGGAGGCGTAGTTCATGGTCTTGCGGATGGCGGACATGTTTTCATCCACCTCCTTGGCCTTGATGTCGCCGCGGAACAGGGCGCAGGCGGAGAGGTAGACGCCGTTGGCCCAGTCGATGGCGGCGGTGAAGTTGTCCTGGGCGAAGGTTTCGCGGGCGAGATCGGGGAAATTGAGCCGCACCTGGCCTTCGGAGCCGGGGCCGCGCATGGGGGCGAAGGAGGCGGTGAGGAAGTGGTTG
>CAINXC010000462.1 GCA_903854655.1 uncultured Verrucomicrobiota bacterium
CCGATCTGGCTCAAATTGGGACCGAAGTTGACGTACTGGCCCTTGATCTGATGGCACCCCACGCAGCCCGCCTGGATGAACATGGCCGGTCCCTTCGAGGCATCGCCCGCCATCTTCATCAATTCAGGAATCGCCGGGAACTTTTCCGCCCCAGGCGCCACCGGGAGCGGCAGTTCCTTCGCCGCCTGCAGGCGCAAGGCGGAATCCGTGCTGCGGCTCAGCGCCAGCGCGGCGGTCAGCTTGAAAGCCTCCGGCAGCTTGCCCTCCACATTCCATTTCAGCACCGCCTTGCCGCCCTCGCTGCTCAGTGCCAGCGCCTCAACAATCGAGCGCCGTACCTCCAGGCGCTTGTCCGGCCAGAAAGCCTGGTTCAGCACGGCCACCGAGGGCCGGTCGCTCACTCTCCCCAGTGCTACGACCAAGGACTTCGCCGAAGCCTCATCCGCCTTCTGCAAGAAAGCCACCGTTCCACCCACATTCGCGGCCAGCAGCCGTGCCGCCGTCACCGCTTCGGGTGCATCAGGATGAGAGGTGATGAAATCGAGCATCTCCTTTTCGAACCCTGTCAGGTTCAGGCGCTGCACCAGATCCACAAACTCCGGCTTGCCGATGACCGGCTTCAGCAACGCATCAAGCCGCTCCTTCGCCTCCGGGTTGCTGGCAATCGCATTGGGGTCCAGCAAAGCGGTGGCGGCCAGTGATGTTTCATTGCCAGCTCTGAGAAAGATCGCCATCGCCGCCTTGGCCACCTCCGCATCGTTGGAGGCGGGTTGAAGCTGCAGGGCACGGAGGAAGCTCAGCGGTGTCAGCCACGTGCCGGGATTGTTGCCGAACATTCCGCTCACCACGCCGTCGGCAATCAGCCTCGGGGCCATGGGAGCGCGGTTGCGCCAGGCGATTTCGTCCATGTTGCCCGGTCCTGGGGGAACCGAAAGCCGGTGGCTCAAAAGGTATCTCATCCGTGATTCCCAATGGAGCTCGGCACCAATGCCCAGGGCCTCGACCATCCAGCGATCATGCGATTCCCCAAAGCCGCCGGCCAGTTCGGCCCATGAGCCGTCGGCCCCTTCCGAGCCATCAAACCGCAGTGAAATGGCATATTCCCGCCGTCCGGTTTTGCTTCGGATCAGGCCTTCGGCGAGGTTGTCGGGCCGATGGACCTTGGTGCCCACGCCCAGACGCCGGATCAGCCGGTGCGCCGTGGCTTGCAGGCGCTCGTCGTCATCCGCGATGGCGAGCCGCAAAGCTTCCGCAAAAGGCGGAGCGAGCGAGTACTTGTCTTCGTCCGCAGGGACGGCGGCGATGCTGAACCGGGGGCCCGTCGCAAGCTTGTCGGACTCCACCACGCCAAACTGGCCCAGCATCCACAGAGCCCGCGCCCGGTGCTGGGGCTCCGCCTTCTTGTCAAAGAACAGGCTCGCCAAAGCCGGCTCCGCCTCGACACCGAATTTCGACAACGCCTGCCATGCAAGATAACGCGTCGCCTCGTTGGGCGATTTCAGGGCCTGCACGGCACCCTCCACGCTGTCCAGCTTCACGCTCTTCACTTCATATTTCTCGCTCCCCGGCACGGTCACGCGAAACACCCGGCCGCGCGTCAGGTCCCCCATCCCGTGCCCGCCCACGCCAGGATCATACCAATCGGCCACCATGAGCGAGCCGTCGGGAGCCACGCACACATCGCTTGGGCGGAACCAGCGGTCCTTGGTGCCGTCCAGGATGTTGACGATTTCTGCCTTGTAGCCGGCACCGTCGGGCTGGGTGATGTAGCCCCGCACCACGTTCGGCCCAGCATCACAGTGAATGGGCTGGCCGTGGAAGATGCTCGGCAGCAGATCGCCTTCATAGACCATCATGCCCGTGGGGCTTCCCGCGCCGGTCTGCAGCAGGTTTGGGATCACTCCGGGATCGTTCTGATGCCAGTGGCGCAGGGGGATCTCGCTCTCCCAGCCGATGCGCGGCGTCTGCCAGCC
>CAINXC010000463.1 GCA_903854655.1 uncultured Verrucomicrobiota bacterium
CTCACCATCGACAGCCCGGGACGATTTGGATGCTCGCTCTGCGGCATGACATCTTGCCTCGTGCTCCCTGTTTCCTCCCGTCCACGGCCCCGTATTACAATCGAAACTGACCATACATGAACCAAACACGCTCCTCCATCATCGCTGCCGCCGCCCTGCTGGCCTCCTCCTCATCACTTTTCGCCGGCGTTGCAGCCTCTGCGGTGGACAAACAGCCCCAGGCACCGACGAGTTCTGATTATCCGTACGTCGCGGGTGCCAACGAAATCGACGTTGGAGCGAGCGGTTTCTGGTCGATCGGCACACCGGACAATGCCCGGCGGCCCAACCTGAACTACCTTCTGGCCCAGGCCGATTACGGCTGGATGCTCACCGACGCCAGTGGCAGCGGCTTTTTCCGCGGCAACACGGAGCTGCTTCTGGGGGCCTTTGGCGGCCCTGTTTTTGATGGCCCGGGCCATTACTTCGCCGGTTCCGAAGCCTTCCTGCGCTACAATTTTGTGCAGCCAGGCGCGACTCTGGTGCCGTTCGCCCAGCTCGGTTTTGGCGGTGCCTACAGCGATGCACCCAGCGTCAACCACGTGCAGCGCCTGATCGGTGCCAATCTGTCGTTCGACCTCGAAACCGCCGTGGGCGTGCGCTGGATGTTCAGCCCTCGCTGCGCGCTGCTGCTTGAAGCCGAATTCCGTCACTTTTCCAATGCAGACACGGCCATCCGCAACCAGGGCCTGAACTCTGTCGGCGCTTTGGTCGGTTTCAGCGTTTTCCTTGAGCGCCCCGGTCATTGATCGGAATGCGCCACCACACCCTGGCTTTGAAGGGGCAGGGTGAATAAGCAACCACGACGATTCGGCGGAAGGCATGAGGCGAAATCCCTCCCTTCCGCCGAATTTGTTTTTTCTGCTGGCAGGCATGATTGCGGTGGCGATGCTGCCTGTCGGCTGCCATCGCCCGGAGCCACCGGTCCCGAATCCGGAGAGCCAATGGCGGCTCTACGACATCGCCTGGAACTGCGGCTTTAGAGACCGGCTCACCCCGCTGCCGCCGCATTGGGAACGATACCGGCAGAAACTGGCCCCTTTCAAGGAGCTCGCTGAAAACGAAGCCATCTTCGAAACCGGGTACGATGACGGATTTGCCCAGCACCCCGAGGAACAGCGAGACGCGGACGAGATGGCCTATGATGAAGGCTATCGCAGTGGCAGGCTCGACGCCTGGCGCCACCACCCTGCCGGTGCCTCCGGCCGCGATGAACGGGCCAGGGGATATGACGACGGTTTCAACGGTCGCAGGCACAAATTTCATCGCCCTTATTGATCCCATCGTGGGGCGCCACAACCATTCGACCCGGTGCCGAATGAATGATTTGTCATCCAGGTTTGTGTGGACAATCGTCTGCGTTTCCCCCACCATTCATGCCGGGATCGCTCGCGGTTTCGTTGTCAACAGGCTGCCTGGAATGGTTCTCATTCCTCGGCAGCAAATCCCGACCTCTCCAATTTTCCATGACACTCCTCCCCCAGCCTGCGGCGAACCCTTTGACAAACGATCGCTCCGCCACCTGTCTGGCGATCGCCATGGCTGGCCTGATGCTGGCGCTGCCCCTGCAGGCGGCTCCCGAAGGCGTTCAAGCCGTGACGGCTCCCGAAGGAAGTTCGGCAGTCGCTTTGCTTGAGGCAACTCAACCGGCAGCGACAACAAGCGCCACCCAACCCGCCGTTGCACCCGAGAGCCCGCAGCCGACAGCGGCTCCCGACGCAAAAAAACCTTCTCTATCCCCCGTGGCCCTGCCTCCCTTGGGGCCTGATGCCTGGGGCGATCTGGATTTCCTGGGAATGGCCAACGGCTCCCACATGGGCCCAAACGGCGTGCCTTTCCATCCTCTGGCGGCAACCCGGATGGATTTGAATCTCGCCATCCTCCCGGACAAAGAACTCTACATTTTCAGCGAAACTGAGTACTGGGCTGAAAACCGCACCACCGACGCCTTGACCGGTCAGCGGCAGAAGGCAGGGGCCCGTGAGTACGACCTCTACACTGGTCTGGCCTGGCAACCCTTCAGCCGCTTTGAAATCCGCGGTTCCGTCTTCGCCAACAACAATGTCAACCGCGGCAATTCAACCACCACCCCCTTCGGCTTCAACGACGGGGCGGCGGTGGAAGGGCGCTACTACTTCGGCAAGGACATCTACGATGATGGCCGCCTGTCCTTCATCAGCCTTGGCTACGCGCCGACCAAAACCCTCATCGGCGGCGACGGCCTCACCTACAAGCCGGGCATTTTCGCCCGCGCCTATCTGACCTATGACCTGCCGGTCCTGGGATCGTATGTCTTTGCCGACGGCCAGTACATGCAGGAAAAGACGGGCACCTCAAAAATCCTCGAGGTAAACGCCGGGGTGGCCATGCGACCTTTCAAATCCCACCAGAACATCGAACTGCGCGTGGGCGATGACGCGACCAGGGACCTCCAGGCCAATGTCACCCGCAGTTATGTTTATGGCAGCGTGCGCATCAATTTTGGCGGCGACGCCCCGGCGGTGAAGCAGTCCCCAGATGGCAAGCAGGCGGACGAGCCCGCCAAAAAGGCCAAGCAGGCGTGGGGCGACATTGACATGCCCTTCAGCTTTGACGGCGAGCACATGGCTCCCAACGGAGTCAAGTTCAAGACCCTGTTTGCCGCCAAGCTTGACGTCAATTATGAACTGATGCCCGACAAGGAGCTCTACATCTTTACGGACACCACGCTGTGGGCCGAACATTCCGCCGCCGGCGTGACCAACAAGGCCCAGGGCGGCCTGGATTTCAGCAAACGTGAGTATGACCTGGATTACGGCCTTGCGTGGAACCCTGCGGAGCGCTTTGAACTGCGCGGCTCCGCGTACGCCATGAGCAACTTGAACCGCGGCAACTCCCTTGCCGATTCCAGCGGCGGCGACAACGGCGGCAAGGTGGAGCTGCGCCGCTACTTCGGTGACGCTGATCCGTACGATGTGGGCCGCCTCAGCTTCTTGAGCATCGGCGACATGGCCGGGCATCTGATTGGCTTCAATGGCCAGCAGTTCCATCCCGGCCTCTTCGCCCGCGCCTATGCCACCTACGACATCCCCGCCATCCGCTCGTATATCTATGCTGACGGACGTTTCACCGCCCAGGACGCCGTGACCCCGCGCCTGCTGGAACTTGACGGCGGCCTTGCCATCCGCCCCTTCATGGACCATCCCCACTTTGAAGTCAGGCTCGGAGATGACGTCATCAAAGACGTCCGTGACTCAACGGTCATCAACACCGTGTACGGCAGTCTGCGCCTGAACTTCTAGCACCTTTGCCAGCCAGGCAAAAGGCCATTGCCCAAAGCGGGCAATGGCCTTTTTTATTGGCTAACGGAAGCTGGCGGCGAAATCCGCCGCTGTGGCCTTGGCCACCACTTTGGATTTCTGGAAGGTGGAGGAGTTGCCTTTCTCGGTGAGAATGCGTTCGTAATCGGCGGAGCTCATCGGCAGCTCGATGGTCTTGTCCTGCCAGGTGGAGAGCAGGATGGCATTGGCCAGCTCCACGCTGTGGATGCCCTGCTCGCCGGGGCTGAGCAGCTTCTCGCCCTTGAGGATGGCGTTGGTGAAGTTCTGCAGGATCTCCACGTGCTGGCCACCGGTGGCGTCCACCGGGATCTCCATGTGCCAGCTCTCCGGCATGGCGAAAGCGGCTTCCGCCTCCATGCAGAACTTGCTCATGGGCTGGCGGTTGCGCTGGAAGTGGATCTTGGCGCCATCCGTCACGGTGATGCGGCCCTGCTCGGCGCTGATCTCCAGCACATTGCGGCCCGGGGCCTCGCCCGTGCTGGTCACAAAGGTGGCGGTGGTGCCGTTGTCGTATTGCAGCACGGCGGTCACGTCGTCCTCCACCTCGATCTGATGGAAGCGCCCGAACTGGCAGAAGCCGCGCACACGCTGCGGCATGCCGAACATCCACTGGAACAGGTCAAGGTTGTGCGGGCACTGGTTCATGAGAACGCCGCCGCCCTCGCCCTTCCAGGTGCCGCGCCAGCCGCCGGTGGCATAGTAATAGTTGGTGCGGAACCAGTTGGTGACCTCCCAGTGCACGCGGCGTACGGCGCCGATTTCACCGCTGTCGATGAGGTCCTTCACCTTCTTGAAGCAGGCGTTGGTGCGCATGTTGAACATGGCGGCGAAGATCTTGCTCTTGTCGGTATGCGCCGCGATAAGGCGCTCGCAATCCGCCTTGTGCACCGAGATGGGCTTCTCCACCAGCACGTTCAGGCCTGCCGTCAGCGCCTCGATGCCAATGGTTGTGTGGGAGAAGTGCGGCGTGCAAATCAGAATGGCGTCGATCTTGCCGGAATGAATCATCGCGCTCACATCCGTGAAGGACGCCTCATCCCCCTGCAGTTCAGGAAGGGTGCCCACGCTTTCGCACAGCGCGGTGACCCGCAATCCAGGCACCTTGCCCGCGCGAATGTTGGAGAGATGGGCCTTGCCCATGTTGCCGAGGCCGACGATGCCGAGTCTAACGCTGTCCATAAGTGGCGGCGAGATTAGCGAGCCGAACCGCCACGGTCAAGACAACGCCCGAATATGAAAATGACGAAAACCTGACGTTTTGTGCCGGGCCTGCTTCTGCCGGGCGAGGGTGAGGTCGCGAGTTCAAGTTCAACTCCCGCAACCAATTGCGAGGTGTACGCCCTGATTTGCAATGAGCCCTTTTGACACGCGCCGCCTGGCGTATGCAAACAAATCACGATCAATCATCAAGCCCCGATAGACTTCGGCAGACGGAATTCAGCTTTGGAGACACTCCTCCTCCCTTGGACGGGTTCGCTGCCTATAAGGCCAAGAATCCGCAGATCAAAGGCCAGCTCAAAGACGCCGCCCGAAAAGCGATTTCGTCGCTTGGTGGATGCAGCATCCACCTGGCCTATGAGCTGGCCGTCATTGAACACGGCCTGCATTGCTCACGCAGTTGGCTCCCCGCTTTCGCTCGCGAACTGGTGGAGGAGTGCCCCGACATTGCCCGACACATCACAACCCGGCGCAGCCAGTTCGATGGGAGGTCACGGGCATGAGCGTGGAAAACACGATCTCCCGCGACGCCATCACCGTTGCACGCGCCCGGTCTGGGAAACAGCCGGAAATTCCCCATGCACCCTTACCGGATCAGCTAGTGCAGTCATTGGACGAATCATTTTTCACCCGATCACGACAGAACAGCAGAGCTTCACGGAAGTGAAGCTCTTCGGTGACCGATTGAAGAATTCGACAATCAATCTGCGCAATGAGCTATTTCACGGGGAGCCGCCAACGGCACCCCATGCACGGTCCCATGGCCATCTGTCGCTTTACGTCAACGTAACGACTAACCCCACACGACGGACCACACGGTCCGTCGTGTGGCTGCAATGGATCACCAAGCGAACCTGTGCCGTAGACGGTACAAGAACGGCCTCTGACGACATCGTCAGTGGCTATCCCCCCAGGCCTGGAGGGACCCGTACCTGTTGCCTTGCTTCGTTGGGCAGAGGGAGCGAAAAATTTTACGCTACCTCGCAACAGTAGC
>CAINXC010000464.1 GCA_903854655.1 uncultured Verrucomicrobiota bacterium
CTCACCCTGGGCGGCCTGCTTCCAGCCCTGCCCGATGCTCCAGCCGCCCCGGACAATCTGCTGCTGACCGATCTGCCGCAGGCACAGCGGCTGCTGCACCGGCAGGGCCAGCTCGACCGGGTGGAAGTGCTGGCTGGCAACGGACCGGCCTTCCCCCACCTGCGCGAGGAAGCCGGATCCGTGCTCACGCAGACCGCAAACGGTCGCTGGCTGCTCTCAGGCCATGAGGACCGCCACGCCCTGGCGGGCGGCATGACCGAGGCGTTTCGATTGAACCTCACAGTGCTGTCATTGCTTGCCTTGCTGGTGGGTTGCTACCTGATGTTTCAGGCGCTCGACGGCGTGGTGCTGCGGCGGCGCGAGGAGATCGCCGTGCTGCGGGCGCTGGGGGTTTCGGCGCGCAGCGTGCAGCAGGCGTTTCTGGTGGAGGCGGCGCTGCTCGGGCTGGTGGCGGGAGGCCTGGGCGTGCTCCTGGGCTGGGCGGGAGCCCAGGGGGCGGTGCTGGGCGTGGCGCGCACGATGACGGCGCTCTATGGTGCGAGCAGCACCACCTACGCCACGCTGAGCGTGGAGGAGGCGGCGCTGGGCATCGTGTTGTGCGTCGTCGCCAGCCTGATCGCCGCCTGGTGGCCGGCACGGCAGGCGGCGGCCACTGCGGCTGCGCAAATCCTGGGCCGCCATCCCGCCCCCTGGCAGGGCGGCAGCGTGTGGCGCGCCGAATGGCAGGGGCTGCTGCTGTGCGTCGTGGCCTTGGGCCTTGCCCAGGTCGGGCCGCTGCGCATGGGTTCCAGCCGCCTGCCGCTTGCGGCGTATGCGGCGGCGCTATGCTGGCTGCTGGGGGCCGGGCTGGCCGCCAGCGGGCTGCTGCGCTGCTTCACCCTGAACGACAGCGTGGCGCGGCGCATCGCCTTCAGCCACCTGCGCCCACCCTCCGTGCGCCATCGCTTCGCCGTAGCTGCCCTCACCAGCGCGATGGCGATGGCCTGCGGCATGGCCATCATGATTGCCAGCTTTGATCACACCATGAGAAACTGGATCACTCGCTCCATGAAGGCGGACATCTACGCCTCAAGCGCCGGAGCCCAGAGCGCCTCCTCCACGCACCTGATCAGCGCCGCCACGGTGGAAGCCCTTCGCTCACGACCGGAAGTGCGGGAGGTCGCGGCGCTGCAACAGGCGCCGGTGAGCCTGCCGGACGGCATGGTGCACGTGCTGGGCGGAGACATGGCATTCAATCAGCGCCTCGATTTGCAAGCCTGGGTGCAGGCGCCGGAACGCGACTGGTGGCTGGCGGCGGAGCAGCGCGCTCTGATCAACGAAAGCCTGGGCGAGCGCCTGCAAAAACAGCGCGGCGACAGCCTCGACCTGCCCACACCCTCCGGCCTGAAGCAGGTGCGCATCGTCGGCGTGTTCGCGGACTACGGCAACGAGCGCGGCTCCGTTCTGCTGCCAGCGCAGCGGTTTCGCGACTGGTTTCACACGGACATGGCCTGGCGCGTGGCCGTGATGCTGAAGCCGGGAAGCGACGCCGAAGCCGTGCGCTCCGCTTTGCAGCACGAGCACCCCGGCCTCCTCGTTTTTACCCAGCAGCACCTGCGCGAAGAAGCCTTGCGCATCTTCCGCCAGACATTTGCCGTGACCTATGCACTGGAGGCTGTGGGCGTGATCGTGGCGGTGGCCGGGCTGGGGCTGGCGCTGGCAAGCCTGATGCTTGACCGCCGTCATGACCTGACGACCCTGCGCGCCATCGGCTTCACCAGGCGCGACGTCCAGCTCGCCTGCGCCTGGGAGGGCTTCGGCCTGGCGCTGGCGGGCGTGGTGGCAGGCTCGCTCAGCGGCCTCTGGCTGGGCTGGCTTCTGATTGCACGGGTGAACAAGCAATCCTTCGGCTGGACGCTCTCCTTTGCGTATCCGGCCCTGCAAACCGCCGCGCAGGGGGCCGCCGTGCTGGCCGTGGGCGTGATCGTCGCCGCCCTCGTGGGCCGGTGGAGTTCTGGGCTGAAGGTGGAGCGGGAGGAATGATACAGGTTATGAAACATCTCCTCCTCACTGCCATCCTGGCTCTTGTCACCGCATCCTACGCAGGATCACCGGCACTCACACCGGATGGCTTTGCCATCCCGCAGCCAGGACGCACCTTTGTGTTCCCGCGCGATCACGGCAGCCACCCTGAACTCCGCACGGAATGGTGGTACGTGACCGGGCACCTCGACGCAGCGAACGGCAGGCGCTTCGGCTTCCAGGCCACGTTTTTCCGCCAGTCATCGCCCGACAAACGGCAGCTCTTTCTGGCGCACACCGCCCTGCTTGATGTCAGTTCAGGGCGCTTTCTGAGCGAGGAGCGGCTGAACCGCGAGGGCTGGGACGCCGGGGCGTCAACGAACACGCTGGACGTTCACAACGGCAACTGGTCGCTGCGGCAGGAGGACACGATCAAGCTCGCCGCCACCGTGCGGGCCGAGGCCCTGATCACCCTCGCCATGAAGCCCAGGAAGCCGCTGGTGGTCTTTGGTGAAGACGGTGTCTCACGCAAGGGCAGCTCGCCCGCCGCCGCCAGCCACTACCTCACCTGGCCGCGTCTCGACTGCCAGGGAACGGTGAGGCTGGGCGACCAGGATGTTGCCGTGACCGGCCAGGCGTGGATGGACCATGAGTTCAGCAGCAGCCAGCTCGACGACGGCCAGGTGGGCTGGGACTGGGCAAGCCTGCAACTGAACGACGGCCGCGAGATCATGGTCTATCGCATGCGCCGCCGCGACGGCACCAGCGATCCTGCGGGCACCACGCTGTCCTGGGTGCAGGCGGATGGCAAAGTCCAGCAACTGGACCACAACCAGTTCTCCTGGCAGCCCACCCGCACCTGGACCAGCCCGAAGACAAAGGCGGCCTATCCCATAGGCGCAAAGATCATCACCCAAGGCCAGGTGTTCGAACTGAGACCGATGAACAATGCCCAGGAACTGGACGGCGCGATCTCCGGCCTGCCCTACTGGGAGGGCGCCTGCGACGTGCTCGACGGGCAAGGCAGAGTCATTGGCCGCGCCTTCCTGGAGCTGGCAGGCTACGCCGGCGATCTGGCCCGGCATCTGGGCAGGCACTGAGACCAATTTCAGCTGATAGTGGGTTGAAAGAAGAGGGTGGCAATTTGGCGAGGAGACATTCCGCCCCTCACCTCTTATCCTCTCCCGCCGGGAGAGGACGACTGCCTCCTGGCCCTTCAAACCCCTGTGCTTTTAACAATGTGGCGCGAGCTCCCTCTCCCGGCGGGAGAGGGTTGGGGTGAGGGGCGCGCTTGGCAGCACTATTTACCTTTTTTCACCTAAGATTGGCATGAGGCGAGCCGCCGCTGGGCACTGGGGTGCAGGCGAGCGGGCAGGGGCGCAAGCCGTGGCCACAGGGCGGCTCTGTTGATTCCTGGGAGGCGAAAGCAGGTTGGCGGCGGCGCACAGTGGATTCCTCCGGCGATGCGGTGGAACAGTCCCGGCGCACGGCGGATTCACTCCACTGCGCAGCAGAATCATTCCACTGCGCCAGCCAAACCGTTCCGCTGTGCGGTGGAATCGTCCCAGGAGGCAGTGGAAGTGAGCAACAAGGCGGCGCAGCGCCATACTCTGCAATATGACTGCTTCGCCAACAGCAGCGGCAGGGGCAGGCGTGCAGATTCAATGTCATGCCGCCGGATACCGAAGACACTACAACTCATCCAGCGGACTCCGGATCACTCCGCGCATCGCCTTGGCGAGCTGGGTGTAAATCTCTGTCGTCCGCACATCCGCGTGGCCCATCGTCTCCTGCACCGATCTGATGTCCACCCCATTGAGCAACAGATGCGTGGCAAAGGAATGTCTCAACACATGCGCCGTCACCCGTTTGTTCAGGTTTGCCGCCTTCGCCGCCCGCGCGAGTTCCCGGCTCACCATGATGTCGTGCAAATGGTGCCGGCCATGCAGACCTTTCGCCGCATCCTCATAGATCCGTGCCGAAGGGAAGAACCAAAACCACTCCCAGCTTTTGGATGCCTGCGGAAACTTCACCGCCAGGGCATGTGGCAGCGTCACCCCTGGAATGTCCGCCCGGCGATCCGCTTCATAAAGCTGGTGAATGCGCTCCCGGTGCTGCGTCAAGGCTGGCCGCAACTTCTCCGGCAGTGTGATCACCCGATCTTTGTCCCCCTTGCCCCCGCGCACCTCCAGCTTGTTCCCGCCGATGTCCACATCCTTGATCCGCAGCGCCAACGCCTCCGCCACTCGCAGCCCGCAGCCGTATAGCAGCTTGCACAGCAGCCCCGCATCGCCGGTCAGCGCCTTCATCAGGGGCGCCACCTCAGCGGTAGTCAACACCACCGGCAGCCGTTTCCGGTGCGGTGCCCGCTCCGCCTCGATGCCCTCCAGCCGGGTTTGCAGCACCTCCTGGTAGAAAAACACCAGCGCGTTCAGCGCCTGGTTTTGCGACGAGCGCCCCAAGTGCTTCTCCGTGGCCAGGTAGGTGAGAAAGTCCGTGATCTCCCTCGCGCCCATCTCACGCGGATGCCGCTTTCCAAAGTGCAGCACGTACCGCTTGTACCACTGCACGTACGTCTCCTCCGTTCGGGGCGACATCTGCCGCCGCCGCATCGCACCCCGCAACTGATCCTCCAGACGTGGCTCAGGCTTGTTGGACTCCGCAGACTGAGGCGCGTTTCCCGACATATTTGTGCAGAATAACAAAAATCTTGCGTCAATGGCGACATTTTTGTTAGTTTTGCGCAATATGGCATCAAATCCGTCGGCTATAAGGACGCTGGGACAACTCCCGCAATTCTGTTCATGATCCACCTGTTAGGCGTCGCTAGCGCGCGTTCCCAATTGTGACCACAGACATTCACACCGTAATCGAACAGTGCGAGGACTACATGTTCCCGCACCTCACGGTTCCGATTCGTGAGCGCAGTCTTTATTACCACCTTTTTCGTCATACGCGCCTCGTAGGTCGGGAGCAGCACGTTTTTGCCTTAGTTCCTCTCGCTCGTGCGCTGGCCGTCTCCGAGTCCACAGTTCGCGAGGACATCCGCCAGCTTCATACCCGAGGTTGTATCCAGATTGAGGAGCGCACCAAGTCCGGCCATCTTGTGCGGGTATTGCTCCCCTCCGAGATTGACGGCGTGTTACCTTCCGCAAGCGTCGCCGAGCCTATCGACATTAGTTCTGTGGACTTTTTTTCGGAGCGTCGCTTTGTTCGAGCACTCATGGAGCGCGAGGGTGGTGCTTGCTTCTACTGTCTCCGCGCGGTGCGTGCCGACACGTGCGCCCTGGATCACGTTGTTCCGCAGGTCACACGTCTCGACAACTCGTATCGGAACGTGGTCGTTACGTGCCACGACTGCAACAGCAACAAGCAGGGTCAGGACAGCCGAGAGTTTTTGCGGGGCCTCTATCGCGGAGGCCTCCTCTCTCCGCAGGATCTCGCTCAGCGTTTGCACGCTTTAGAGCAGTTGGAGGCTGGCGCTCTTGTCCCTGACATTTCTCGCTGGCCAAGCGCATGAACCGAAAACCCGCAACGCCTAACCATGCGCCGCAGCGAACGGCTCCGGCTGTCACGCTGGCTGCTCCGCCGCCTGCGCCCGCGCAGCCATCGCGCCAGCCTCCGCCGTCGCTGAGCTTGGGGTCGTTCGGCTTCCTTAAAGGCTGCTAGCCAAACCATGGTTGACGTTGTCAAGAGCGCCAGGGGAGGCCCGTCAGGATTCATGCGGCTGACCCCCAGGGCCACCGTCTGCCCCCCCGTGGCAGGGGCCTCCTTGCCGCCCGAGGCGTTGGGGAGCCTCTCATGAAAGGGCAGGGATGCTCTGGCCACGTTCTCTGGGAGCGCCTGATTTGCCTGCCCCTGGCACCGCGCCAGACGGAGGAGGCAAATCGCCGAGCTTGAGCAGCAAATGCTGCGCACCCAGGTCCGTCGCAGCCAAGCCCGCAAGGGTTGCACCTCGTCTGTTCCTGTGGTAATCACCTCCCGCGAAACCCTTCACTCGCCAAGCTGATGTCCGCGACCGCCCATCTCTCTGCCCGCCTGCTTGAAATGCCCAGTTGTGATCGTGCCGCCCTTGCGGTGGACCTCATCGACAGCCTTGGCGAAACCGCTTGGGATGAAGGTGAATTATCGGCTCTGGCGGATGAACGCGATGCCGAGATGGAGGGCGGGGCAGTCAAAGCACTCTCTTATGATGAGTTCATGGCCGGGCTGCGCCGACCTTCCCAGCCGTGATGGACCTGGAGTTTCACCCCGGCGTGCAGCGCGATGTGAACGACATCACCGCCTATTATGAAAAAGAGGCAGCGCAGCGTTGGCGGATCGCTTTTTCGCCGTCATGCAGAAGCAACCATACTCCTGTGCATCACAAACTTTCATTTTGCCATCGTACTGCGGGCGACCCGCCCGCAGCAGATGCCGAGGGCGGGTCGCCCTCGGTACAATGAACCAGCGCGCCACCCCGAATGAAAGTTCGTGATGCGTACAAATCGCCGAGCATCCAGAGCGCTGCTCGCCTTATCCGCCCAACCCGAAGTTTCAGCGTGCCTTCATCCCCCGCTTTCCTCACATCATCCTGTTTCGGATGAAGAGCACACGTCCACGGATCACCGTTATCAAACATCAACGCCAGCACCCGCATCGCGGGCTCGCTCGCTGGTAAGCCTGTGACCGCAATTGCCATTGTCAAGGGCGCCAGGGGAGGCCCTTCGGGATTCATGTGGCTGTCCCCAGGGGCCACCGTTTGATACCAATCGCTGGTGAAAACAGGTCAATGGTGCAGCCCGGCGTGCCCCTCACCTCTTATCCTCTCCCGCCGGGAGAGGAAGA
>CAINXC010000465.1 GCA_903854655.1 uncultured Verrucomicrobiota bacterium
CCCCCGCCCCCGCCACTGCCGCCAGCAGCCGCGCCTCCTCCGGCACCCGCGCCCGAACCCGCGCCCTCCAAGCGCGCCCTGGAGGGCTTCTCGCCCATGACCCGCACCGCCAAGGTCAAGGGCACCATCTCCAACAAGGGCGAAGCCTCCGTGGATGCCGAAGCCACCCCCATGGGCAGGTTCATGCGCAGCGTCACCAGCGCGGTGGAAAAGACCTGGCACGAGTACCGGCTCAAGCGCGGCGATGCAGTGTCCTTCGGCTACCTCAAGGTGAGCTTCTATGTCAATCGCGACGGCCACGTGGACGATCTCACCTTCATCGAGAAGTCCGGCAACCCCCTGATGGACAGCTTCACTCTCGACGCCATCCTCCACGCGGAAATCGCCCCCATTCCCAAGGATCTGCTGCCTCTGCTCGATGACGAGCGCTTCCCCGTCGAATACGAGATCATCATTCAATGACCAGCCCACTCCTCCCACCCTCCCTCGCGGCTGCCAGTCCCGGCGGCTTCCAGCTTCTCACCGAAACCCTTCAGGCCGGCGGCTTCATCATGCTGCTGATCATCCTGTGTTCCGTCGCCGCCCTCAGCATCAGCATCATCACCTGGCTGCGAATGCGTGAAGACCTGCTGCTGCCGCCCGCCGTTGTCACCCAGCTCCGCGCCCTCTCCTCCTACGCCGCCAAGGGCGATATCATGCCGTTGCACCAGTACCTGCAAAACGACGGCTCCATGCTTGCCCGGCTGGGCCTCATCGCCGTCTCCGGCGTGTATCCAAGCAAGGCGGAATGCGCCGAGGTCTGCGCCGCCAAGGCCCGCGAGGAACTGCACAAGCTCGACCGCGACCTGCCCTTTCTGGAGGTCATGGTCACCATCGCCCCCCTGCTCGGCCTGCTCGGCACCACCGCCGGGCTGGTCGGCATGTTCTCCGCTTTCGGCGATGGCGGCGAGGGCGGACCGGACACCGCCGCAGTGGCCCGCGAGATCGGCGTCGCCCTGCGCTGCACCATTGCCGGCCTCTTCGTCGCCGTGCCCTCCGTCGTCGCCCACACGCTTTTTGTCAGGAAACTGGACGGCATCGCCATGCGCTTGGAAAGCCTGCTGCAGGACACCATCCAGAGCTTCTACCAGCTCTTTGAAGTGCAGCGCACCCCCGGCGGCAACCCATGAGCATGAACCTCCGCCAGCACCGCCGCCCGGTGCCCATGATCCCCATCGTGTCGCTGATCGACATCATGGTCGTGCTCCTCATCTTCGTGGTCGCGAACACCACCTTCCGCAAAAAGAAGACGCAGATGGAGATCGCCCTGCCCGCCTCCAAGAGCATGGGCACCACCACCAGCGCGCCCGATCAGCGCGTCACCCTCGCCATCACCAAGGCCAACGAGCTGTTCCTTGATGCCGTCCCCGTGAAGATTGAGAACCTCTCCCAGGCCCTCAAAACCTTCCGCGCCACCCGCCCCGCCGCCAAGCTCGAACTCGAAGCCGACACCGCCTCCGCCCTCGGCACCCTGGTCAAAGTCTGGGACGCCCTCAAAGAAGCCGGCATCCCCGTCAACGACGTCCCCGCCCGCATCCAGCGCGCGGAAAAGTAGGGGGCTCTGCTCCCTCTCGATGCCAGAGGCATCACAGCCGGTAGCCGGTGGTTGAGCGAGGCACGAGCGACACCACCGGACCCCCGCGCAAACCGATCCGCACCCCGGCAGGGCGTGCCAGCAATAGCATTGTGGCCCTTCGTTGGATGAGGGGGCCAGACCATCACCTGCTCCTCTTTTCAGGGTTTGGCGGCGGCAAGGGCGCTGGCAGGCGACGAGGCGAGCCCCACGGCGTTCACGCTGCGCACGCTGTAGGAGTGTTCGCCAGCGGCCGCGTCTTTGAGGCCGAAGCGCATGGGCGGAAGGGCGATGACCGGGGTGTCGCCACCGCTCAGGCCTTGAAACAACGGGGTGCCCAGCTTGCCCACGGGCTTTTCGGGCAGCCGGGCGATCTCCTTGCCATCGCGCTCGATGATGAAGCCGCCGAGACCGCTTTCGAGGTCGGCTTCCGCGTTCCAGGCGAGCTCATGGTTGATGAGCCGCACGTTGGTGGGCGCTGGCGGCGGCGTTTCATCGCTGGGGCGCCCGGTCTTGTTGTAGCTGGCCCAAGTTTTGGCAAAGGTGGCATCCGGCATCCAGGAGTCTTCGATGATCAGCCCTTTGCCGGCAGGCCTCAACGTCTGCCCGGCCTCCGGCAAGCGTCGGGCGAGGCAAGCATCAAAGAAGGCGATGGCCAGGTAGCGTGAATCACCGCACTCATGGCCGCTCAAGGGATCGGAGGCGATTCCTCCCGGAGCCCCGTGCTCACGCCAAGCCTTGAGCATGGCGCGGTCGTCGAGACGCGCCGGGCCGTGACTCGGGTCCTGCGCTTCCTTCACCCCGCCAATGAACAGGAACGGCACCTCATACACGGCAGGTGTCAGCGTCGGTTTCGGGATCTCCCCGCGCTCCCAGATGCCATAGGCGGAGCCGGAGCGGTAGAAGATCGCGGCGATGCGCTCCGGGTGCAGAGTCAGCATCAGGCTGGACCAAAACCCGCCGCCCGAGTGTCCCCACAGGCACCAGGGCACGGCGGTCAGTTCCGGGTGTTTGGACTCCTCGGCAAAGTGGGCCAATGCCTTTTGAAACGCCGCATCCGAACCACTGCGCGGATCGCACCACTTCCGGCACTCGGTGTTCGTTTTCAGGTGGTAGGCCGGGCCCAGCAGGGCGCAGTCCCACTTCTTCGCCAGCGCCTGCCAGTGCAGATCATAAGCAGCCGTAACCCCGGAGACACCCGCCGCAATGCCGCAGCCATGCTGGTGCACGATCACCCCGCGCAACGTCTTCACACCCGGCGGAATCCAAAGCGTGTGCGTCACCGCCACCCCCAGTTCCCCCGGCGTTTCCGATGCCTCATAACGCACGGAGTAGTACGGCGGCACGGCCACAGGAGCAGGCTCGGCGGCAGGTGCCGTGAGTGCGACGGCAAGAGCGAAGAGAGTTGCACGAATCATGGAGGATAGGGAACGGCAGCGCGCGCCGATTCTTCACGAAAGGAGGTCTCCCTGCTCACGCCGCACCCCGGCATGGGCGCTCTGTCAGCCAACGTCTGCCCGGCAGCTCACTCCAGATGCCGGAGGCATCACCAGCCAGTAGC
>CAINXC010000466.1 GCA_903854655.1 uncultured Verrucomicrobiota bacterium
GGCCAGCAGGCGGAGTGTTTCCAGTGATTTGTGGTCCAATTTGCGGCCGTCTTGCTTCATTAGATCGCACTATCGCACATAAACATAGTGTAGTCTATCCCAAAGACTTGTCAGTATATAAGCTTCTTGAGCTTGGTCCATCTGCCGCTGCGCATCTTGTGGAAATTGCCAACCGCGATCAGTTGAACCGAGACCTTGCTATTTTATCCCTTTACAAATGGGAAGATAAAGATGTAGTACTGGCACTTGACTGGCTCATTAAACAACTTGCCGACAAGGAATCTCGTTATCGAAGTGCGGTTGCAGAGCGACTCGGCGAGATTGGACCGGGAGCCATTGCTGCGGTCCCTGCGTTGCAAACCATTGTCGATGAATTCGACTATTCTGATGCCAGGCACCACGAAGAGCAACTGTGTCTTGTGCGAGATTGCTACCTCGCCCTAGCACGTATCACACAAGACGCGGATCACTGGATCAAACAGTCCGAGGATCGGCTTCTTCGTCCCATTCTGCTGCGGCAGCCCCGTCAGAGGAGCTTTGTTGCTGCATATCTCTCGATGATTTCCAAAATGGGAATGAAGGCTATTCCCCATTTAGTTCGCTGGATGGGCAGCGACGATACGCTACTGGTTAGTGAAACCATGGAAAGCGCGATCGATTGCGGAACGACAAATCCGGAGATGGCTACGGCACTCCTGCCAGAGGTCATCAAAAACCAGCAAAATTTTGACGTGAACAAACACTATAAGTTTGCCGATTTCGTCGCTCACGCCAGACCTGATATTGCTGCCAGAGCTACGGATATTCTGGTCGAGTGCGTGGAAACGAATCGTCGTCAAAGTGTCGATCTAAGCGAGCAGGAGAAGCTCAAAAAAATGGCTTGGTCTCGTTACTCAAATCAAGTGGATCAACGTATAGAGGAAGTCCTTTTCGCTTTTCGCGTGATAGGCAGATCTGAGGCGCGGAGAATCGTGCCTGTATTGCTTTCACTGTATGACGAGGAGCCAATAGTGAATGAGCCACATTTTCTGCATGCTTCCGTTCGCGCGCAAATTCTCGGAACTTTGCATTCACTGGGAGCGGACCTTCGAATGCTGGCAGCGAAATGGGTGCCGCGCCTCGTGGCACCGCCGGAACACCGGTACGAAGCGCAGGCAAACTTCGTCGAGCTTGGGGCCTACGGCCCATTGGCCAGCTCTGTAGTTCCGGAAATACTCCGCAATAGCCGCCTTTACTCTCCCTGTTGCAAAGAGGCTCTCGACGCACTTGATAAAATTGCGCCCGAGGATCCCCGGGTAAAAGCGCTCCTCCACGTCGCGAAATTTAAGGGAAATTAGTTGAACCAAGTTCATATATTTGTCGCCCAGAAAGTGAGGCAAAGTTTTGGGCTCTTTCGACAATATCAAAGTGGAGCCCAAGACAGGCCTCCCCCAAGAAAATAAACCTGGGCGAGATGCCCTGTAGCGATCATTATGGACGGGTTCTCGCCCTCTGAATTCCTTCACCCCAACAGACCTATGCTTACCCAACTCAAACCTTATGGTTTCACCGTTATCATCGCGTTTCTGGCCACGGCTGCGCTCGCTGCCGATGACCTTCCGAAGACTCTCATGACCACACGCGGGAAGCTGCTGGTGAGCGAGGATTTCGCCAAGCCGCTCGCGCCCTTCACCGGCAAGCCGGTCGGCTTTGCCAGCGGGTTCGAGGGTTGGAAATACAACGGCGGTCCGGGTACGGGCCATGGCGGGCGCTGGGCGCTGGGAGCTGGTCGATGGCACTTTTAGAGGCATCGAGAATCCCGAGGCCCATCACCCGGCCACCGCCTCGTATGGCATCCGCTTCAAGGATGCGATCATTCAGTGCGAGGTGCGCATGAACGACGTGCCTGACGAGGGGCGCAAGAATCGCTACCTCCAGATCAAGGCCACGGACACCAAGGATTACGTCTGCGTGGTGACCCTGGGCCAGGGTGGCCTCATGGGCAAGCCGTTCGACAATGCGCGCATCAATCCCGTCTCCAAGCAGCGCATGGAGGGCACACCGGTCCACCTGCCCGCGAAGATCAAGCTGGGCGAATGGCACACGGTCGTGCTGGAAATCCAAGGTGCGGAAGCCGTGGGCACCCTCGATGGCCAAAGCGTCACGTTCAGCGATCCGCTCATCGGTGCCGACAAGCACAGCATCATGCTCGTCGCCGGCACCGAGGCGAGCTTCCGGAACTTCTGCGTGTGGGAGGCGCTGCCCAATGCAGACTGGCCGAAAAACAAGGCGGCCAATGCTGCAAAGAGCCCGCCGGCCGCGAAGTGACCTGATTCAGAAACCGTCGCTGGATGGGATGAAGACCTTGCAGTGTTAAGACTAGTGAAAATGCGATGCGGCGCTGTGCGCAAAAAAGTAGCCTCGAGTGGCACTCGAAGTGGAACGTCCGCTGGCGCTGCCACGTCCTCCAGCCATTCGATGTCCATCGGACTGCCATGTGGCTTCGACTGCCAGTCGAAGCTACGAAAACCAGGCAAGCCAGCCAAGTCCTTTCCCAAAGCATGATGCACAGTCCCACCTTGCAAAGCTCGCCGCCCATGGGCCAATTCGGTGTGAGGCCTTCCTGTGATTCGTGCCGATTCCAAGAAAAGGCGAACAGCGGCGCTTTGAAATGTGCCAATCGCGTATTCCTGCGCAATTAGGCTTTCATTCGTCCCGTTTTGTCGTTGCACCCCATCCCCATGACACGCACCCCCATCATCGACCGCCGCACCTGCCTCAGAGGCATCGGAGCCTCGCTCGCGCTGCCGCTTTTGGAAACCATGGGCTGGGGCGAGTCCAGCAAGGGCAGGGCTTACAAGGCCCCGGTGCGCCTGGGCTTCATGTACATGCCGCACGGGGTCATCATGGATCAATTCTGGCCTGCGACTGCGGAGAGCTTCCTCTCGGCGCCGCCGCCGGCCTTGGAATCGCTGCGTCCCGTGCTCGACCAGTGCCTGATGATGAAGGGGATCGCGGGCATTGCGAACGGTGTGTTCGGCGGCGCACCCCATGCTCTCGAATTATCGACCTGGCTCACGGCGTCCCTGCCTGATGCGGACACGCGCAGCCAGATCAACATCGCGATTTCGGCGGATCAGATCGCCGCCAACTACGTGGGCAGTTTCACCTCCCTGCCGTCCCTGGAGCTGGCGACGATGCCGCAGACGCATAAAGAAAACCAGGCGGGGCTCAACGAGGGGTATTACTCGCACTGCAGCTTCCGCTCGCCCAC
>CAINXC010000467.1 GCA_903854655.1 uncultured Verrucomicrobiota bacterium
GAGTAGATCTTGCCCATCTCGATGGTCTCGCCCGTCTTCTTCTTCGCCAGTGGCAGTGTCGTCACGTCCTTGGCGCCGGCCACATCGATGAACACAAGATCGCCCGTGTTTTTGACGATGAGTGTCCTGCCGTCCTCCGATAAAGCGAGATCGACAGGGCGGCCTGGGAAGGTCACCTGCCGCCCTGCGGGGTGCAGGATCTGGTTGGTAGGCACCAGCACCCTGCCATCGGCTTGAAGCCCCACCTTCATCCGGGTTTGATCCGATGCCGAAGCGGGAGACTGGGCGTGCAGCAGTCCAATGCTGCTGAGAAGACAATGCAGGATGATGAAGCGGAAGGGGAGTCGCATGCGAGTTTTGGCGCTGATGATTCAGTCGAAACGGAGATTGGAGCAGGTTGCACTCATCAAAACGCTTCCAACCCGCAGCTTATGCCGGGGGGCTGGAATTGGGGGAGGGGTGGGGCGTCTGGACTTTCATTTCCCAGCTTCCTGAGCGGTCCAGCCGCACCATGCGGTCATGGAATGGCAGAAGCGTGGTGCGATGCCCCACGCTGATGAAGCCTATGCCTGATGCGCGGACCTCCTGGTAAAGCATCGTCTGGTTTTCTTCATCCAGGGCACTGGTGGCTTCGTCGAGAAACACGAATTTCGGCCGGCGCACAAACAGTCGGGCAAAGGCCACCCGCTGCTGCTCGCCCAATGACAGGACATTGGTCCAGTCGATTGTACGATCCAGGTCGCCGCTCACGCGGTCCAGCACGTCTGCCAGGTTCACAATGCCCAGCACATCGTGAATCATTTGGTCCGTCAGTCCCCGGTCAGGGAAGGGATAGAGCAACTGGTCGCGCAGGCTGCCCGGCACCATGTAGGGGCGCTGCGGCAGGAACATCAGGTCCCGCAAAGGCGGGCGCTGCAAAACTCCCGATCCGCCCGGCCACAAGCCCGCCACCGTCCGCAGCACGGAGCTCTTGCCGGTGCCGCTGGCGCCCATGATGATCAGTCCGTGGGAGGGTTCGAGCTCAAACGACAGCTCCTTGACCAGGGTTTGCGAACCGTCCGGCGTGCGCACGGTGAGCTTGTCGAGCTTCACACGGCGGCCATCCTCTTCAAGCTGCTGGGGGCTTTCGGAAGCGATGCGCTGTTCCTCGGCATCGAAATCATCCAGTTCATCCCAGAGGCTGCCCAGGCGCTGCATGCCGGCCAGGTAGGAGCTGAGGCCCTCGAAGTTGCTCGTGATCAAGGTCATTGCTCCGAGCACCTGGGCGAAGGCGTCCAGGGACTGGGTGACCACGCCGAACTGAATCTTGCCGTTCATGAACAGCGGGGCCACGATCAGGATGGGGAGCAGCAGCGCGATGTAGCTGTAGCTGTTGCGGAAGAAGCCCAGCTTGCGGTTCCAGGTGATGATGGTGCGCATGTTGCCCACCACCGAGGCCAGGCGCCTGACCAGATCCAGATGCTCGCGCTTCTCGCCCCGGTAGAAGGCGATGGATTCGGCATTGTCGCGCACCCGCACCAGGCCGGAGCGGACATCCGCCTCCTTCTGGTAGCGGTCGTAGTGAAAGCGCACCAGCCTGCGGCCAATCAGGATGCACAGGCCGGTGCCCGTCACGGCATAGACCACCGCCACGGTGAGCAGGGTGCCGGAGATGGCCCAAAGCACGCCCAGGAAGGCGCACAGCGTCATGATCGAACTCACCACCATGAGGGCATAGCTCAGCGAATCGGCGGTGAAGTTGCGCACGTCCTCGCTGATGCGCTGGTCCGGGTTGTCAATGTTGTCCGAGCCGCGCAGGCGGTAGTAGGCGCGGTTGTTGAAGTAGCGCTTGATCAGGTGCTGCGCCATCCACTCGCGCCAGAGCAGGCTCAGCCGTTGCTCCGCCCAGCGATAGTACACGTCGATCATCATCGCCAGCATGAAACTCCCCACGTACCGGCCCATCGCACCCCAGTAGGCCACCGAGTTTTTCTTCTCAATTGCAGTCATGAAGTCCCGCCCTGCGTAGCTTGTCAGGACCGTGACCCCCACGGAAGCGAGCGACAGCGCCAGCAGCAGGCCGGTAAAGAAGCGCGCCTTGCCACGCCGCTCCGAGGTGAAGAAGGCCTTCAGGATTCTCCAGAACTGCCGCCGCGTCTTGCCGAAGGTCTCGCTGGACTTCGTGGCGGGAGGATCGTCTTTCGATTGGGGCATAAATGGGGTGGTAGTGTGCGGGCCGGGAGGCGGCCTCTATGGGGCGAATGGGCGGGGCGTTGTTTGGCAGGTCTGCATTCTCAACGAGGCCGCAATGGCGTTCATCCCAAAAATCGCTGGTGAAATTCCTTTGGGAGCCTGCGGTCCGGCGGACGTGGGTCCGCGACAAGGCCGATGATTCGGCCGCAGGATAGCACAGTGTCACAATGTGTCCAGGTGAAAAACGGCGCGGGCGCGGTGCTCACCGGAGCTCCTTGACAAAAATGTTCCGCCAGCGGGACACCTTGCCGACGCCCCAGCGCCAGGGCGGGCCGTCGTGGACTTCGAAACCGATGCGGCCTTCGCCGCCCAGCAGCTTCTGCACGTCGGCCGGATTGTAATCGGGGTGGTGGATGGCGGCGGTGTCGCATTCGCAGATTTTGACGTCGTTGATCCAGACGGTGATGCGAGGAAGGGCTCCGACGACCCGAATGCGGAAGCGGTTCCAGTCGTTCATCCGCCAGGCTTTGCGAAAGTCCTCATTGGTGGCGGCGAACTCCATTTGGGTCACGCCATCGCTGCCTGGGATCAGTTTCACGTCGGTGGGCCGGCCGTCGGCCCCGACGGTCCAGCGATAGTTGTGCGGGCACACTCGCAGGCCGCCGATGCCGCGCAGGTAGAGGAAACCGATGCTGCCGCCGATGCCTGCGCTGTCATCGCCCCGGTGATCGAGCAGGATTTGAAAGCCCTGGCCGAGGTTTGTGCTGCGGACGTAAATGCCCGTGTCACAAGGCCAGTCCGGCCGGGCATCCACGAGCAGTTCAAAATCCCCGTAGTTCTTGTCCGACATCAGCCAACTGCCGAGACCCCAGTCCGCACCGTCCTCCCGATGCACCAGACGTTTTTCATCCTGGCCACCTGTGATGATGCCATCATGCACCTCCCAACGTCCTCTCGCGAGTTCTTGGGCGGTGGCGATTTTGCCCTTTGGCGCGGTCTTGGCGGGTGCCAGCCCCTCAGCCGCTGTCTTGGGAACGCCGATACGTGGAGCCGTGTGCCAGCCTGCCAGCGACCGGCCGTCAAACAGGGGGTCGAAGCCAGCAGTGTCGGGACTTTGGGCCGCGCACCAAGCGGTGGGGAGAATTGTGGCGAGGAGCGTTGCGGTTCTAAGAAAAGGGGTTTTCACAGCAAATTATTTCCCCGCCACCTGCTTGCCACCAGTGCTCGGCAACGTCCTCACCCGCTGTGTCGCGCTGAGGCCGTACTTGTCGGGCTCGTACATGGCTTCAATCCTCGCGGAAGGTGCGATGACATCGCCTTCGGCCACGACCCGCGCCAGATAGCTCAGCACGAACTTGCCTTTGGCCGGAGGGTTGTCGGTGAAGAACAGGGCGCGGTCGGTGCGCAGTTCGCGGTGGTCGCAGAACCAGTCTTCGACGCCTTCTGGCACGGACTCGACGTGGACGTTTTCGGTGTCGAACTCGGGGTTGAGTGCCTCGAAGACGGCGGGGAGGGGATCATTGATGGCCAGGTAGCGGTCGGTGCTCTGGGTTTCGATGATGAGGCGGACGATGACCATGTCGCCGACCCGGAGGTCGTCGAGGTTCTGCGTGTTGCCATCGGGCAGCAGCTTGGCGTAGCTGCGGGTGATGCCGTAGCCTTTGTTCTCGCCGGCGAATTCGCGCAGCTTTGACCAGGCTTTGGTTTCGATGCGGGTCCAGGCTTTGCGATCAGCGGGCAGGGTGAGCTTCAGCGGCTTCTGGGCGAGGGCGGCAGTGAGCGGGAAGCCGCCGGAGGCGATCGAGAAGGGCTTGGCGAGGTCGAGCGGCAGCGAATTCGTGTCCCACTGGGCTGCGAGCTTGAGCGGGGCGGGGCTGGTCTTCTGGCTGCGCTCATGCGCGGCCAGGGCGGTGAGAGCCCAGGCGTTGGCGAAGGTGTTGCCCCATTCGCCGACGCCGTTGCGGGATTGCAGCAGGGCGAGGGCGTCGGCATCCGCCTCGGCGGTGGCGCCCATGTGGGTGTGGGCGATGAGACGCAGGGCGGTGTTCACCTTGGTGCCCATCCAGGGCATGTAGGTGCCCTTGGAATCGCCGCTGCCCATCACGGTTTTGACCTCGCTCTCGGGCGAGTTGGTGAGCAGCATGGCGAGGGCGAGATACAGGCGGCCGATCTGCGGGATGCGTTCGCGATGGTAGAAGAGCTGGGTCTGGTAGGCGGGCTCTGGCTTGCCGCCTTTGGCGAGGGTGTACAGGGCGAAGGCGGCGTCTGCGAGGGTGCTCGGATCACGCTCGTCATCAAGCTCGCGCATCTCCTTGCTCATGTAGTCGAGCAGCTCGTCGATGACCTTCTGCGGCACGGGAATGCCCATGTCGCGGGCTTTCAGCAGGGCGAGACCGCCGTAAGCGCTGCCCCACATGCTGGGCTCGTTGCCGCCGGGCCAGTAACTGAGACCACCCCGATCGGTGACCATGGACAGGAGCTTGTTGACACCCATTTGCAGGGCCTTCTTGGATTTCTCGGCATCCAGTTCCTTCGGGAACAGCTCGTTGAAGCCGCCGAGGGCGAGCCAGGGTATCATGGCCGAGGTGGTCTGCTCGACGCAGCCGTAGGGGTAATGCAGCACGTAGCCGAGCGCGTCGCTGACCTCGCTCAACTCCGAATTACTGACGGTGATGGCAACGGTGCCATCGCCCTCCAGGATCATCGGGTTGACATCCTTCAGGACATTGGCCGCCGGGTCCTTGCCGGCGATCTGCGCATAGCGGACCTCGCGCAGCTCCTGCACGGGGTGCTCGATGGTGAAGGTGCTCTCCGACTTGTCGGCAAGGGCGGTGGCGTCGGACCACTTGGTTGTCCTGCCCTGCCAGGTCCATTTGGCGGTGCCCAGGCCGGTGAGCTTGACGGGGAAGGAAACGGCGCTCGTTTCATTCGCCTTCAAGCTGATCGTGCGCTTCCACACCTTGCCTGCGGGCTTGTCGCCGCCAGGGGGGATGAAAGGGCGGAGGTCCGTGATGAAATTGGCCTTGTCGTCGAGCGTGAGCTGCACCTCCACTTCGCCGCTCTGGGGCGTGGTATTGTGCACGACGGCCTTGAGAAGCAGCTCGTCATCGAGACGGGCGAAGCGGGGCATGGCAGGCTCGATCATCAGCGGCTTCTGAATGGTGATGCCGGTGTCGGCATGGCCGAAGTTAGTGGCGCCCTCGCTGGCCACGGCCATGAGGCGGAAGCGGCTCAGGTTGTCCGGCGCGGTGAAGCTGGCCTTCACCTGGCCTTGAGCATCGGTGACTGCTGCTGCCGACCAGAGTGCGGTGGCGACGAAGTTCTTTCGGGCGGGGGGGTTGGGTTCGCCTTCATCCCCGCCACCACCGACGACGAAGCCTTTGTTGCCGCGCTGGCGCATCTTTTCATCCTCGCTGACAATGTCGCCGAAATTGGAGTTGTTGCGGACGGCCAGAGGCTCGGGCGCGTGGAAGACGGCGCCAGGATCAGGGGTCTTGAAACTCATGAGGCTGAGCACCCCTTCATCGACGGCAAACAGGGTGACCTCGGCCTTGGGCAGCGGCTTGCCTGCCGAGCTGGCGATGGTGGCGGTGAAATTGACCGGTTCGCCGGGCTGAACCTTGTCATGCTCGGGCTTGAGGTTGATGCCGAGATCGTGGGCGTTGCTCTGCACGGTCAGCTCGCAGTAGCCCAGCTTGTAGGCGGGCATCTTGACATCCTGCGGGCTGTCCTGGGAACCGCGGAAGATGAGCACAGAGACGAAGATGTTCGGTGCGTCCTCGGCCATGACCGGCACCTTGATGATGGGATTCTCGGGCGAGATGGTAGTCTGGAAATGGCCGTGCACGTGGTTGCGTTCGATGGAGACCAGGGCATTGCCGGCGATGGGGGTTTTCACCACGATGGTGGCAGTCTCACCGGGCTTGAGCACCGATTTGTCCGGCTGCAGGTTGATGCTGGCGCCATCTTCAACCGCCCAGGGGAACTCATTGCCGCCAACGACATAAAAAGGCAGGCGGGAAAGGAGTTTCTTCCCCGTGGCATCCTGGGCTTCCACGGTGAGGAAGTAGGTGCCGCCGAGCTTGGGGGTGAAAGGCAGCGTGAGGCTGGCGGCGTTGGTGGCGCTCTGGGCGTGGAGCGTGCCAACCTGCTTGAGCTGTTCCTCCAGCACCACCTGGTTTTTGGTGGTTTCACCGCCACCGGCGGTCTTGACCTTCAGCGGGTGATAAGTCTGGCGTTCGATCTTGATCTCGACCTTCACGTCCTCGCTGAAGGGCTTGCCTTCGGAGGTGATGGCAAGAGCTTCGAGATTGACCGGTTTGCCGGTGGTGCCAAAGAACGCCGGGCCGTGCAGGCCGAGCAGGAAGGCGGCACCAGGAACGGTGAATTCGCCTGAGGAAGTGATGGTCTGCTCATTGATGTCGGTGATCTCCGACTGGACAAGAATGTGCGAGGGCATGGAGCCGCGCTGCGGCGGGGGCATGGGCAGCTCGAGTGTGGTCTTGCCCTCGTCATTGAGCACGGCGTCTCCGGAGGCGTCCCACTGGGCGGGCTCCTCATCGTTCTGGCGGCTCGCATCGGGATCGCGGTCCTCTCCGTAATGAGCCCAGCGCGGTGCGTCACCAAAGTGGTAGTCGCGGTAGGCATCCGGGGCGGCAAAGTCGTCGCTGCGGTAGGCGTTCCAGGTCACCTTGGCCTTGGTCAAGGGCTTGCCCATGAAGTAGTTCGCACTCAGCGGCACCTTGATGCGGTCGGGTTGCAAGGTCAGTTTGCTGGTGTCGATTTTCGCTTCGAAGGTGTTGGGCCGGTAATCATCCACCCGGAGGGTGACGCTGGCCTCCTCCTGCTGCTGGGCGTCATCCTCGCCGTCTTTCTTGGGGAACCGCAGTCCGAGGTGATACCAGCCGGTGGGGCCGGAGGGGAGGATGATGTCATCTGCCCATGAGCCTGTGGCGGTGAAGGTGACCGGCTTCTCCTGGATGACGCGGTAGCGCGGATCGCGCAGCTCGGCGACGGCCTGCACGGGCTTTGCGTCGATTGTCATCTCATCGCCGACGATGGTGCGGGTGTAGCCTTTGATGTGGGCGGTTTCACCGGGCCGGTAGAGAGGCCGGTCGGAGAAGACGAAACTCTTGCGATGAGCGTCCCATGGAGATTTCCAGGCGGTGTTGATGTTGTTGTGCCACAGCGGCACGAAGCTGCTGGACTCGCCGCACTCCATTGCGGTGCAATCGGCCCCCTTTTCAGCCAGGACGTAAGCGGCCTCCTTGCCTTCGATGCTCACCAGGCCGTTGTCATCGGTGTCGCCGCTTCCCAAGGGCTTGCCGTCCCTGCTCGCCAGGGTGATGTGAACCTTCGGCAGCGGCTTGCCGGATTTCAGTGAAACCGCAAGCACCGTGGAGGTCTTGAAATCGTTTTTCTGGAACAGGCCGACGTCGGTAAACTCGACGAGGGTTTCGGCAATGCTGGCCTTGCCTTCCACACCCGCCATGGCGTTGCCTTCAAGTTCCACCAGGAGCGGTGCGGCGGGGGTGGCGCCCAGCACCTCGCGCCAGTTGATGCGGGTCAGCGTGCTCTCGTCGAGGGGCTTGTTGAGGGTGTAGGTGTGGATGAAGACGACGGTGCCGGGGAAGGAGTCGAAGGGCTTGGGCTTGAATTTCTTGCGGACCTCCTCACCGCCTCCGCTGCCCTCCACGTAAGGCTTGTAGGCGGCAGCAGCCTGGAGCAGTTCGGGGCCGGTGAGGCGCTTGGCACGCACCCGCACCTGGGTCACGTTGGCGGCGGTAAATTCAAAGGCTCCCTTGCCGGTGGCAAGCTGCCCATTGATGAAGGTGGGCACGGCCACATAGGGGGGATTGGGCGCGAACGTAATGTTGGCTTCAGCAGCGGCGGAAAGCTTCAGGCCGTCGGCAGAGACGATCTCAGGAGCCACGGCAACGTGGTAGGGTTTGCCGAGCTCGAAGCCTCCGGACACGGTCAGCGTGCTGCCGTCAACGGTGAGCTTGAGGTCGCCCGGCACGGGGTCGACGGTGACGAACTTGGCCAGCGCTTCGGCGCGGGCCTTGTTCTCCTTCACTTGGTCGGTGTCCAGGTCCTTGGAATCGGCGAGCGGGCGGTTGAAGATGACGTTCGCGTAGCGTCGTGCGTCAAAGGGGCTATGCGGCTTGATTTCGTCCACAGTGAAGGGCTTGATCGTGCCGAGCTTGATCTGGTCGCCGGTGTCGAGCTTGGAGGTGTTGCTTTTGTTGACGATGCCGTTGGTGATGTCGAGCTCCCAGCCTTTGCCTGGGTTGAGCGGGGCCACGGGTTCAACGACCACGGCGCTTTCACGCACGGTGCCGGGCTCCAGATTGATCTTGGCATCGGCGATTTCCTCCGCCCAGGTGGGGTTGGGAATGGCGTGGAAGCTTTTGAAATCCGCGCCCGTGGCCATGCGGGCCTTGATTTCGACGCGCTCCTTGGTTTCCTCGCATTTGAAAATCATGCCCGGCACCACGGCTTCGGCATTGACGGGATCGTTGAATTCAAAGAGGAATTTGGGGGTGCGGGACAGGTTCTCGTCGAACCAGGTGGGGTACTGGCCGACGATGCGGAAGAGTTCGGTGCTCACGTCCCGGAGGGAGCAGGCGGGGATCTCGGTCCCTGTCATGTCCTTCACGCCTGCGCGCAGTTTGAAGTGGTATCCCGAGGCAAAGCGCGGGGCCTGGGTGAGCCGGTACAGCCCTGTGCGGGTGCTGGTCCATTCAAAGTTTCCCGCCAGGGCCGGCTCAACCACGATGGGTGAATCCGGCTCCACGCTGCCCACTCGTTCGGTGGGGATCATGGGGTTGGCAAAGGTCAGCTCAATGGTCGAGCCGGGACCGAACTCAGGGGGGTTGATGTCGATCTCCACGCTGCGGTCCGCAAGACGGGCGCGGGTGCCGCTGCTGGAGGGCGAATTGGACAGGGAAGGCCTCTTCGATCCGGATTTTCGGGACCTGGCATCAGCGGTCGAGGGGCTCAATAGGGCGAAGCACAGCGGCAGGCACAGGAAAAAGGAGACTGTTTTCATCGCATGATAGGGGGTGTGAAACGAGACTAGCACAGCAAGTGAGCGATTGACGATGAGAGAATCACGGAGTTCAATGAAAACAAGCCTGCTGCAACGCACTGCGGCTGCGGTGCGTAGTGTTTGTTTACCCGCGATCCCGATCCCTCATGGAACCACCCAGCACACCCGATACTGAAGACGTGAAGAAGGAGCGCTTCCTGTGGGAGAAGACTCGCAAGAGCCTGATCGAGCGCCTCAACAACTGGGAGGATCAGAAGACCTGGAACGAGTTCTACCAGACTTACTGGCGTCTGGTGTACAGCGTGGCGACCAAGCAGGGGCTGACCCGCGAGGAAGCCTTCGATGTGGTGCAGGAAACCATCATCGCCATCGCCCGGCAGGTGCAGCGCGGCCAGTACGATCCGCGCGCCGGCAGCTTCAAGGCCTGGCTGCTGCAGATGACGCGCTGGCGCATTCTGGACCAGTTCCGCGCCCGCAAGCGCCAGCCTTCCCTCGCGGATCAAGGTGATGCGTACAGCGAGGACAACTCCGGCATGATTCTGGACCGCCTTTCGCAGGAGAAGGACAACCAGCTTGAGAAGATCTGGGACAAGGAGTGGAAGGACAACATCTTCGCCGCCGCCCTGGAACGTGTGAAGGCACGGGTGTCCCCCCGGCAGTTTCAAATCTTTGACTGCTACGTGCTGAAAGGCTGGGGCGTGACCAAGACCGCTGATGCGCTGGGGATCAACGCTGCGCAGGTGTATCTTGCCAAGCATCGCGTGGGCAACCTGGTGAAAAAGGAAGTGCAGGCCCTGGAAGGGCAGTTGCTGTAGCGGGATGCGTTTATGACCCCGGCCACTGAGCGATTCAGCAACCGGGTCGGAAACTACATTCTTTATCGTCCGGGCTATCCTCAGGAGGTGGTGGAGCTTCTCAGTCGGGAGGCGCGGTTGCTGCCAGGGTCGGTGGCTGTGGACCTGGGCTCCGGAACCGGGATGCTCGCCCGTATGCTGCTGCCCCTTGAGGTGGTCGTGCACGCCGTGGAGCCCAACACCGAAATGCGCGAGGCGGCCGAGCGGTTGCTGGGCGAGAACCCGCGTTTTTTGTCGGTGGCGGCGAGCGCGGAGCACACGGGGCTGCCGGTTCATTGCGCCGACTTGATCACGGCGGCGCAGGCGTTTCATTGGTTTGACCGGGCGCTGGCGAAGCAGGAGTTCACGCGGCTGCTCAAGCCGGGCGGGGTGGCCGCGCTGATCTGGAACGAGCGGCGTGTGACCAGCACCGCCTTCCTGCGCGGATACGAAAGCTTTCTGGAAACCTGGGCCACGGATTACCTGGAGGTGAACCACGCGAACATCACGCCGGAGGCCATCGCGGCGTTCTTCGATCCGCACCCGGTCCAGGCCGCCACGTTCGAGAACCGGCAGGTCTTCGACTATTCCTCTCTCGAAGGCAGGCTCATGTCATGCAGCTACGCTCCTGCTGCGGATGACCCCAGGCACGAGCCGATGCTCACCGCCCTGCGTGAGTTGTTTGACAGGCACGAGGATGAGGGAAAGGTCTGTTTTGAGTACGATTGCCGGGTGTGGTGGGCGCGGTGGGACTGAGGGGTGACCCGCCCTCCAAGATTCTTTGGAGCTTAATCTTGACACTTAACGTGCGCGTAAGCAACATCGCGGCGCGTGACGAGCAGTGATGAACAACGGGGGATGAAGCTGCTTGCTGGGGAGCAGTTCAGCGTCGGAGACGACGGGTTCCTTGGCTCGCTGATCTTCGTCCGTGATTCCCAAGTGCTTGCGGCCTTGGAACTCGGGTTGGCGGGGTGATCATGCGCCACCCCGCCCGCTCGGGCCAAATTGCAGGCAAAGGGGCGAGGGGCACCGGAGCGTTATTTGGCCTTCTTGGCGGCCGCTTTTTTGGCAGCAGGGGCCTTCGTTGCAGCCTTCTTGGCCGCCGGTGCAGCAGGTGGTGCGACTGCGGCGACAGGCTCCGCCTTCGGCTTGGCGGCAGCTTTGGCGGCGGGCTTCTTGGCCTTTTCAACCCATTCGGTGATGAACAGCCATTCGTCCTCGCCATCCTCCCTCACATGATCAAGGTCGCCAAGAATGCCACGACCATGAAAATCAAGAATTTCGGTGGAGAGAAAGGGACCGAATTCGACGAAATTACGGCTGATAAAGATAGGAGTGCTCATATGTTTTTTTGGAACTGACGGAGGGTGACTGCAGTCAAAGCACACTGCGGACCAGTTTGCCAATGAGATTTTTTCGGCAGCTAACCGACAGCGGTGAGGCAATGCCGCCGGGGGCCTTGTCATGCAAGGCTTTGGGCGCTTTAAAGATGACGTCAAAAATGCTCCAAATATTTCACTTTGCCGTGCGGATGCAGCCCGGAACTCTTCCATGCAGGCATTGACTTAGTGACAAAACAATAACACGAAGGACGCCTTCAAGTTTTGAACGGCGGACGGAAGTGCCGGCTTCCTCATGGAAGGGCCGAACCGGCAGCCATAGATTCCATTTGGTTGATGCTGGCAGGGCTGCTTTCATTGGTGCAGTATCCTTCGTAAAGCAACGATCTAGTCAGATGTGGGGGAACAATGGTTTTGCGAGGATGGCTCACAATTTCTCTGGCCATGGATGGGCTATTCGTTTAGTTTTTTCAGTAGATATGCATGACTGCCGACCAGACCGGCCTCGATCTCTTCACCATTATTCTGTGCCGGTTCCGGCTCATAATGGTGTAGCCGGGCGCGTCGTCACTCCGCATCCAGTCTGGTTCAAGGCGGGGCGCTTTCGAACTCAATGGGGGAGGCGGGAATGACAGGAGCGGTGCCAGATCATTTCAAGCTGCTTTCGGTTGCGGAGGCCGCCTCAAGCGGGAGGAGACCGGACATGTCTGACGATGAGGGGAGGGATGCTGCGTTCGGCGGAAGTGAAGACGTCTTTCGCTCCGCCTTCGTCAATTCCACGATCGGAGTGGCCATCGTCACGGCCAAGGGAAGGTTCATTGAGGCCAATGCAGCCTACTGTGCCATCACGGGCTACAGCCATGAGGAGCTGGCGGAAACTCATTTTGACAGGATCATCCACCCCGAGGACTACGGTGAAAACCTGCGGGTTCTGCGGACGATGCTTGGAGGGGAAGCCGCGAACTTTGTGATACGAAACCGGTACCTGCGCAAGGATGGTGAAATTCGCTGGGTGCAGAAGAGCGTCTCGCTGGTCCGCGACGCGCAAGGCGAGCCCCTGCGCATCATCGCCCTGGTTGAAGACATCACGGACCGCAAGCTTGCCGATGATGAAGTTCGGAAACTGAACGAGGAGCTGGAATTGCGCGTGATCCGTCGCACTGCGGAACTGGAGGCCGCCAACAAAGAACTGGAGGCCTTCTCCTATTCGGTTTCCCATGATCTGCGGGCGCCGCTGCGCGCGGTGGACGGATTTTCGAAAGCGGTCCTTGAGGACTTTGGCGCGATGCTCCCGGAGGAAGGTCGGCGCTATTTGCAAAGCGTCCGGCAGGGAGCGCAGAAAATGGGCGCGCTGATTGACGACCTGCTTGCTTTTTCAAGGCTCGGCCGCGCGCCGTTGAACCGGCGGACGGTTGACATGGGCTGGCTTGTGCGGGAGGTCATCAAGGAGCTGGGCCCGCAGCAGGAAGGGCGGCGGATTGACTGGGTGATTGGCTGCCTGCCGCTGTGCGCAGGTGACACGGCGTTGCTGAAGCAGGTCTGGTTGAACCTTCTTGGCAATGCGGTCAAATACACCGGCCGGACGGAGGCCGCCGTCATCGAAGTCGGATCGACACCGGTCCAGAATGAACCACCGTCCTATTGGGTGCGTGACAACGGGGCTGGTTTCGACATGCGTTACAGCCACAAGCTGTTCGGCGTTTTTCAGCGGCTTCACCGGGCGGAAGATTATGCAGGCACCGGGGTGGGGCTGGCCATCGTGCAACGCGTCGTTCATCGTCACAGCGGCCGCGTATGGGCCGTCGCAGCCGTCAATCAAGGCGCGACTTTTTACTTTAACATTGGAACAGAAGAACCCAAATGACAGCCGACATCACCCCCGTGGAAATTCTCCTTGTCGAAGACAATCCTGACGACCTGGAACTGACCCTGCGGGCGTTGCGCAAAGCCCAGCTCAGCAACCGCATCCATGTGGCGCGCGATGGTGCCGAGGCGCTGGAATTCCTGTTTTGTGAGGGCCCGCATTCAGAACGCAGCATGGAGGACCTGCCGAGGCTGATCCTGCTGGACTTGAAGCTGCCCAAGGTGGACGGGCTGGAAGTGCTCGACCGCATCAAGAGCGATGCTCGCACGCGCGGCATCCCCACCGTGGTGCTGACGTCTTCGCAGGAGCAGAACGATGTGGTGACGAGCTACCGGCTGGGAGTGAACAGCTACATCGTCAAGCCGGTGAATTTTGATGGCTTCGTCAAGGCTGTGCAGGACCTGGGCATGTACTGGTTGCTCCTGAACCAGCCGCCCAAACTGGAGGTCTGAAATGAAACAGGCCCTTCGCGTCCTGCTGGTCGAGGACAGCACCGCCGATGCGGACCTGATTTTGCGGGCCCTTCATGAGGCGGGCTTTGAGCCTGACTGGACGCGGGTTGATACAGAAGAGGCATATCTGGCCTCGCTGGACCCGGGGCTGGATGTGATCTTGTCCGACTACTCGATGCCGCAGTTCGACGGCCCCCGGGCGCTGGAGTTGCTCGGGCAGTCGGGACTGGATGTTCCATTCCTGACGATTTCCGGCACGATCGGCGAAGACGTTGCCGTGGAGTCGATGAAGCTGGGGGCTTCGGACTACCTTCTCAAAGACCGGCTCTCCCGGCTCGGGCAGTCGGTCCGCCAGTCCATGGATCGACGGCGGCTGGGCAGGGAGCGGCAGCGGGCGGAGGAAGCTTTGCGCGAGAGCGAGGAGCGCCTCAAGCTGGCTCTGGCCTCGTCGCGGATGGGGGTATGGGAATGGGATGTGCAGACCGGGAGCGTCTTTTGGTCGCCCGAATGTTTGGGAATCCTCGGGATAGGAGGGCTCGATGGGACCATTGAGGCTTTCGCTCGCTGGATGCACCCGGACGATGCCGTGCGGGCCGCTCTGTCCTGGAAGGAGGCGTTGGCCGGCCTGAGCGTTTACCAGGCCGAGTTTCGCATCCTGAGGCCTGATGGCGAACTGCGGTGGCTGGCAAACATCGGACGGGCCAGGACAAATCAAATGGGCCGGCCCCTGGGCATGGTGGGCACGATGCAGGACATCACAGAACGCCGGCTGGCAGATGAGCGCATTGCCGAACAGGCCGCGCTCCTGGACAAGGCTCAGGATGCCATCCTGCTGCGGGACCTGGAGCGGCGCGTGGTGTTCTGGAACCAGGGGGCTGAGCGGCTCTACGGATGGACCGCAGGCGAGGTGGTGGGCCGGGACACGAGCACGTTTCTCTACCCTGTGCAGGAGCAGCTTGACCCGGTCATGAAACTGGTGATCGAAAAGGGGGAATGGAGGGGGGAGTTGCAGCACCTCACCAAGGCTGGCCACGAGGTTACCGTCGAATCCCATTGGACGCTGGTGCGCGATGCGGGAGGGAGCCCGAAGACGATTCTCTCCATCAACACTGACATCACCGAAAAAAAGAAGCTTGAAGCCCAGTTCCTGCGGGCCCAGCGCATGGAAAGCATAGGCACCCTGGCCGGGGGCATCGCTCACGACCTGAACAATGTGCTCACCCCCATCATGATGTCGATTGATCTGCTCAAAATGCGGGTCAAAGACAGCGCCAGCCTGGAAACGCTCGACACCATTGCCGCCAGCGCCAGACGCGGTGCTGCGATGGTCAGCCAGGTGCTTTCCTTCGCAAGGGGAGCCGAGGGCGCCAGAATGGAGGTGCGGGTCGCTCCCTTGATTGATGATCTTGTCAAGATCAGCGCCGATTCTTTCCCCAGAAACATTCGGTTCAAGACTTCCTGTGATCCGGCGCTCTGGAGCGTGATCGGAGATCCCACGCAGCTTCACCAGGTGCTGCTCAACCTCTGCATCAACGCCCGCGACGCGATGCCGGCCGGCGGGTGCATCTCCATCACGGCGGAAAACCTCGCGATGGACGAGCACTACGCTGTGATGAAATATGAGGCGAAAGCAGGCCCCTGGGTGGTCGTTCACATGGCGGACACAGGCACGGGCATCCCGCCTGAAATCATTGACCGGATTTTCGACCCGTTTTTCACCACCAAGGGGGTGGGGCAGGGCACGGGGCTGGGGCTTTCCTGCTCACTTGCCATCGTCAAGAGCCATGGGGGGTTCATTCGGGTGGAAAGCAAACCCGGCAAGGGCACCCAGTTTGACTTATACCTTCCGGCCGAAACGGCGTCCGCTGAAATGCAGCCGGCCCCGGCACAAACAACGCCAGTTTGCGGCAACGGGGAGCTGGTGCTGGTGATTGATGACGAGTGCGACGTGCGAGAGATCACCAGGCAGACCCTGGAAGCCTTTGGTTACCGGGTGCTGCTTGCGACCGATGGCGCGGAGGCGGTGGAGCTTTTCGCCCGGCACGAGGAGGTGGTGGTGGTGCTCACGGACATGATGATGCCGGTGATGGACGGCCTGGCCACCATCCAGGTGCTGTTGCGCATGGCGCCGTCCCTCCCAATCATTGCGGCGAGCGGCCTGACCACCAACGGCAGCCTGGCGACAGCCACCGGGCTGGGCATCAAACACTTTCTGGCGAAACCCTTCACCGGCGAGGCATTGCTATCCCTGCTTCATCAAGTGCTGCGAAAGGACTGAGACACGCGTTTCCACGTCACACCAAGTGTCTTGCGAGGGTGATTTGAAGGTGGCATTCGACCACATCGCCCATGGTGGCACACCGGGCGAAGGCCGTGGTGTGATGGTACTCGCCGAGCTCGTTCTTCAGTTGCTCCACTTTTGCGGGCGGCTCCGCCGGGTTGTTCCTCATGCACTCAAACAACAGCGTGATGCGCTCCTGCTCGGCCAGGTAGCGGCGGGCGATGAGGCTGCGCTCCTCTTCCTGATACTGCTTCATGGTGGGGTAGTTCAGGCACTCGGAACAAAGCTGGACGACATGGTGGTTCTCCTTGAAGAACTGGGGCAGGTAGATGTTCTTGCGCCCCTCGTAGCTCTGCTGGTCGAAATCGATGGCCCGCACACGGTACTGGACTTCTTCGAAGTCGGGCGTCATGTCGATCACCCAGTTGTAGGAGCGCATGTCGCCCAGCAGGCGCACGAAGCATCGCTCGCTGAATTTCACGAATTCCTTGGCCACACGCACCTTGTTGAGGTCGGGCCGCTCGAAATAGTCGCGGATGAAAACGTCGCCCGGAATGCCGGCGATGTGGTCCTCCACCAGCGTGCCTGCGTGCGCGAGATAGGTGATGCGGTTGGGGGAAAGGAGATGCTCCAGCTCCAGCCCGTAGAGGCGTGATGCATCGGCAACCTTGATGTAAAAGTGATCGTAGTTGTCGTTGTACTGGTTGACCACACGCACCCGGAAGGGCTTGGAGTTGCCAAACTCACAATAGTCCACGCGCTCCACATAAAGATGCGGCACGGCGTGCAGATCGCCCGTCTTCAGGAGGGAATACATGCTGGTGAGCTTGGGCCAGAGCTCCTGCTGGAACGACCGCTCATAAATCACCGTGGACCAGTGGGTGGGCTGGCCGTTGCGATCGTACAGCGGGTAGCTTTGATGAAAATCCCGCAGGTCGTCGTAGGTGGCAGGGAGGGCAAACCGGCGGCCAAAACGGTCCAGGTAATGCCCCA
>CAINXC010000468.1 GCA_903854655.1 uncultured Verrucomicrobiota bacterium
CATCAACGGCTACTCCGACAACTTCTTCGCCTACGCCTATGACTTCAATGGCGACGGCTGGAAGGACATCCTCGTCCTCGGCTTCCCCGGCAAGGAGGCGCGCCTCTACATCAACCCAGGCAAGACCGGTGAAGACAAGCCCTGGGCCATGAGCATTGTCGCCGATTCGGTGGACAACGAGTCTCCCACTTTCACGGACATCACCGGCGACGGCAAACCCGAGATCGTGTGCAGCACCGGCGGCAAGCTGGGCTACTTCGAGCCGGATTGGAAAAACCCCACCGCCAAGTGGACCTTCGTCGCCGTCTCCGACGACCAAAAGATGGGCAAATTCACCCACGGCCTCGGGGTGGGGGATGTGAATGGCGATGGCAAGATGGACCTGCTGGAGGCCCGCCACTGGTGGGAGCACACGGACAGCGGCCTGTGGAAGCAGCACAGCTTCGCCCCCGGCATCGGCGGCGGCGCGCAGATGTTCGCGTATGACTTCGATGGCAACGGTACGAACGACATTTTCACCAGCCTGCAGGCGCATCGCTATGGCGTGTCCGTCTTTCTCCAGCGCAAAGGGGTCGATCTCATAGGATCACCGACCATCACCACAAAAGGAGCAGGCGGCGTTAAGACAGTCCGTGAAGTCCCACTTCTTGCTGGCACGAACGGCCCCAATTGGGAGCGTCGCATGCTCGCCAGCGAAGAGCCCTATGACAACGATTACGGCATCGTCTTCTCCCAGCCGCACGCCGCCTGTCTTGCGGATGTGAACGGCGACGGCGTGCAGGACATCATCGTCGGCAAGCGCTACTGGGCGCACAACGGACATGATCCCGATGAGCGCGGTGCGCGTGTGATCTACTGGTATGAAACCAAGCGCCTGCCCGGCGGCAAGGTGGACTTTATTCCGCATCTCATCGACGCCAACAGCGGCGTGGGCGTGGATGTGCAGGCGGGCGATCTGAATGGCGACGGCCTGGTGGATGTGGTGGTGGGCAACAAGGCCGGTGTCTTCGTCCTGCTCCAGCAGCGCACCGAAGTGAGCGCCGCCGCCTCCGCACAGATGGAGCCCAAGAAGATGTACGGCCCCGGCCTGATGTCGCAAAAGGATTACGCGCATGGCCAGACACCGCAGGAGGCCGTGAAGGCCATGCAGCTTCCGGCTGGCTTCAAGGCCGAACTGATCGCGGGCGAACCCGAACTGGTGCAGCCCGTCGCCATGTGCTGGGATGAGCGCGGTCGTCTGTGGGTGGTGGAAGGCATGAGCTACCCGCAGCCGCGCGCGCCGGGCGCTGGCCAGGACCGCATCCTCATTTTTGAAGACACCAAGGGCAACGGCACCTTCGACAAGCGCACCGTCTTTGCTGAAGGGCTCAGCCTGGTCAGCGGCATCGAGGTCGGCTTCGGCGGCGTGTGGGTGGGGGCTTCGCCTTACCTGATGTTCATTGCCGACAAGAACCACGATGACAAGCCGGATGCCGATCCCGTGCCGCATCCCGTGCCCGGCCTGAAATTCCCTGCGGAGATCCTGCTCGATGGCTGGGGCCAGCAGGACACGCACGAGACCTTGAACAGCTTCATCTGGGGACCCGATGGCTGGCTCTATGGCTGCCAGGGCGTGTTCACCTATTCCAATGTCGGCAAGCCCGGCGCGCCCGACAGCGAGCGCACGCCGCTGAACTGCTGCGTCTGGCGCTACCATCCCGTGCGCCACGAGTTCGAAGTCTTCGCCCACGGCACCAGCAATCCCTGGGGCCTGGATTATGACCAGTACGGCGAGTTCTTCGTCACCGCCTGCGTGATCCCTCATCTGTATCACATCGTCCCCGGCGCGCGCTACCAGCGCCAGGGCGGCCAGCACTTCAATCCCTACACCTACGAGGACATCAAGACCATCGCCGACCACGCGCACTACGCCGGCCAGCCCCGCCCCGATGTCGCCCATGATGTGACGACCGGCGCGGGCATCGTCAACGAGGATACCAATGCCGAAGGCGGCGGCCACGCCCACTGCGGCCTCGCCATCTACCAGAGCAGCCAGTTCCCCGCCACCTATCGCAACCAGCTCATCTTCGGCAACCTCCACGGCCACCGCCTGGTCACCGATTACCTCGATCCCCACGGCTCAACTTATGTTGGTAAACACGGCAGCGACTTCATGCGCAGTAACGACATGAACTTCATCCCCGTGACCCAGAAGGTCGGGCCCGATGGCGCTCTGTACGTCAGCGACTGGAGCGACAAGCAGATCTGCCATCGCGGCAGCAACGCGGTGGAATTGTGGGATCGCAGCAACGGGCGTATTTTCCGGATCAGCTATGCGGGCAGCGAAAGGAGCGCGGACAAGAGTGTCCGCGCTCCTTTGTTCCCCAAGGCACCTTTCGATCTCTCCAAAGAATCGGAGACGGATCTTGCCCGGCTTGCAGTGCAGACGGAAAACGAATGGTTCTCTCGGATGGCACGCCGGGTATTGGTGGAACGTGCCCCGAAGCTATTGAATGGGGTCAAAGAGGCGAGGCAAATCTATGCCGCAAAGAATAGCCCAGCGGTTCCGATGACGCCCGGGGCTGGGGCCGGAATCGTGGCGTTGGACACGATTGGATGCTCACCGCAGGGATCATCCCCATTGAAGGCTCTCTGGCTGTTGAATTCCATGGGCGCACTTCGGCCTGAAATCAAAGGCACCATGGCTTTGCATGCTGAACACATGGACCTTTTTGCCAATGGATGGCCTGCCGAAGCAGAAAGCCAGACCCAGATTGCTGCTGAATTAGTCACTGAAGCCAAAGACTCTCAGTCGCCGGTCGCCAGAAGAGAGCTGGCATCTCTGCTACAACGTATCCCTCTGTCTCAAAGAGCCGCCATCGCCACCGCCCTCCTGAAACACGGCGAAGACGCCGAAGACCACTATATCCCTCTGCTCATCTGGTACGGCATCGAACCCGTTGTCGGCGCTGATCCCAAGGCTGGGCTGGAACTGGCCAAGATCTCCAAGTTCGAGAAGATCACCGGCTTCATCTACCGTCGCCTGGGCGCGGAGGAATCGGGGCGCACGGGATTGATCACGCTGGCCGCCGAGTCGAAGGACCCGGCGCAGCGCGAGACCTTGCTGAACACGGTGATCGAAGCGGCGCGGGCCGGAAACAAGATCGCCATGCCGCGCGACTGGGCGGCGCTGAAGGGCAAGCTGGGCGGTTCGCCCTCCCTCAATGAACTCGAAGCCTTCATGGGCGTGGCCGAGGCGAAGCAGGCCTTCCGCACCCAGCTCATGAACAAGGCGCTGCCGAACAATCAGCGCGATGCGGCGCTCAACCTGCTGCTGCACGTGCGCGATGCCGAGACTGCGCCGCTGCTCCAAGACATCATTCGTTCCGATGACAAGGCGCTTACCCATCGCGCGGTCCAGGGCCTGGCCATCCTGGCGCATCCGGGCACACCAGCTCTTCTGATCGAAAAGCTTTCCAGCTTCGATGCGCCCACCAAGAATGATGCCATCAACACGCTGGCCACCAACGCCGCAGGCGCGAAGCTCCTGCTCGGCGCGGTGAAGGCCAAGCAGGTGCCGCTGACCATGCTCTCGCCCTTCCTGGCCCGCCAGATGGACGCGCTCAAGGACGACCAGGTTTCGTCCTTGCTCAAGGAAGTGTGGGGCGACATCAACGCCCCCAAGGCCGATCTGCCCGAGCGCAAGGCCAAGTTCCGCACCATCCTCACCCAGGCCGCGCTGGCCAAGGCCGATCCGGCCAAGGGCAAGGTGGTCTTCATGGGCATCTGCGGCCAGTGCCACAAGCTCTTCGGCGAAGGCCAGAACGTGGGGCCCGATCTCACCGGCTCCAATCGTGGCAACCTCGACTACGTGCTCGACAACGTGCTCGACCCCAACGCGGTGATCGGCAAGGCCTACCAGCTCAACATCTTCGAGCTCAAGGACGGCCGCATCGCCAGCGGTGTGATCAAGGAGGAGACACCCGCCGCCTATCGCATTGCAATGCCGGGCGGCTTTGAGCAGACCCTTACCGTCGCCGAGGTGAAGAAGCGCACCATTTCCAAGGTGAGCACCATGCCCGAAGGCATCTTCGAGGCGCTGCCCAAGGACCAGCTCATCGAGCTGGTGGCCTACCTGCAATCTCGCACGGTGGACTCCGGCAAAGGCGGCTCCGCCATCAAGGTGGATGGCGCGATTGAAGGCGAGGCCATCAAGGTGCTGGAGATCAAGGGCGGCAGCGCCAAGCCACAGGCCATGGGCGGCTTCGGCCCTCATTGGAGCGGCGGTCAGCAGCTTTGGTGGACGGGGGCCCGACCCGGTGCCACGCTCACGCTCGCGCTCCACGTCGCCGACAAAGGCAAGTACGAGCTGAAAGCGGCGCTCACCAAAGCCCGCGACTACGCCATTATCGACGTGTCCCTGGACGGCAAGCCCGTCGCCTCCGACTACGACTGCTTCAATGGACCGCAGGTCATCCACACCGGCGAGCTTGACTGGGGCGCCCAGGATCTGGACAAAGGCGAGCACAAGCTGGTCTTCACCATTAAAGGCGCGAACCCCGAGGCCGCGAAGGGGTTCATGGTGGGGCTGGATTATGTGAGGCTGGAGAAGAAGTAGGGGGTGATGCTTCCTCTGTTGGGTGCAAGGCGGGCAGGGCGGACTGCACCCAGCCCGCCGCCTTGGGCCGCCGACCTTTGAAAGGTGACCCAGGCAAACGGAGCCCTCCGGCCCGCACTGACGGCGCTGTGGGGATTGCCTCGCCATGCTCGCCCTTCGGGCAGCCTGCGGCTGGCTACCTGCGCTTCGCTACGGTTCAGCGCCCCACCTTGCGCGGGGCGCGAACGGCAAAGGAATTCTTCACTGAATTTTGGCTGACAGGAAACCCCAGCAATGGGGGCTTTGACGCCAGCAAGCTGGCTGCGTACAGCGGCTGCAAGCATCTGCAATCCACTGCGCATCGCGCTTCGACACCAAGTGTTTGAATCTCACCGCCACTCATGCCGAGGATACCGTCCCTCCAAGTCCTTCCTAACAGCCGGATAGCTTTCTTTCCAAAACCGCCGGAGATCGCCGGTGGTCTGAATCGGCCTTTTTGCTTGTGGCAGCAGAGGGACCATGACGGTGACCTTGGAATTCTCGTTCACGTCGTGGAGCTGCTGCAAAATGTTGCTCACGCCGGGCTGCTGCTTCTCGTCATAATGATGCGGGCGGCCTTGCCGTTCTTGAGTGCGATGCGCTCTGGCGCTTACTTGTCGAGCTTCTCGCTCTTGCATCTGTTCGTCCTGAAGCATCAGCCGCACATCTCCCGGTTCTCCAGGGTCGTCCAGGCAATGGGCGGCACCGCGAAGGGGCGGAAGTAATACCAGGGACGGTCGTCGTAGGCCTCCTTCACGAGGAACCTCAGGTTGGGCTCGGCGCACGGCGCGACCTTGTAGTGGAAGTTGGTTTCGATGAAGTTCAGGCAGGAACGCACCGACGGATTCTGGTAGTCGTGGAAGGCGATGCAGCCGTCGCACCTCAAGATCCGGTCCAGGTAGTAAAACTCGGTGAGCGTGTAGTCGAACAGGTGATTGCCATCAATGAACGCGAAGTCCACTTTCGCGCCGGACTCGGCCAGCACAGGCAGCGAGTAGTGCGACATCCTTTCCCACCACAGATGAAAGTCGTCAAGGCCCGCGCGGCGGATGTTCATCAAACCCGTGCCTTTGAAACCGCTGATCTGATACGGGTCGATGGAAAGCAGCTTGCCGCTCTTCTTGTCGGACAGGGCCTGCAGAATCGAAAGCGTCGAGTATCCTGCGGCAAGCCCCACCTCGACGGCGAGCTTGGGCCGTTGCTCGACGACGAGCTTGTACAGCTCCTGCTGTTCGCCGAGGGTCATGAAGCGGGTAGCCGCCACCTGTTCGCCATGGAGATTGGTCTGCAATCCCCGTTCGTCCAGCTCGCGGATCACTTGATGGGCGTCGAGGTCCCCGGCCGGTCTTGCGCGGCGGTAGGGGGAGTGGCGCCACCAAAGCCTGCGTTTGACCGATGCAAACTGCCTGCGAAGGCCTTTCGGAAGCCTGGAGGCGAGATGGCTTTCGATCGATGCGCGGTTGTGGGCATAACGCTGGAGGTTCTGGTTCTTCATGTTCGGGAGGGAATCCGCTCAAGGGTTGGGCTGCCAGATGGATGGCGTTTGACATTGGATGACGCAACTGGCTTGGGCAGCAGGGGAAGGACCTGCCGCCACGGCAAACCAGACGGTCTCCAAGGCCTCGGTGGAGGATAAAGAGATTGCCTATCCTGTCACCATCAAAATGAAACTCCCGAAGGCTTGGCAAAAGGAGAGGCTTACTTTCCATAGGGGCAACATTGAGCTGCCACCTTGCAAGGCGGGGCAGGCCGCTTCTTCACCGCCATTCGTGCCGCGGATACCTGCCCTTCAATTCCTTCCTAACCGCCGGATAGCTTTCTTTCCAGAAGCGGCCGAGATCGCCGGTGGTCTGGATCGGCCTTTGCGCGGGTGACAGCAGATGGACCACGACGGTGACCTTGCCGCCCGCCACCTTCGGGTTCTCGTTCACGTCGTAGAGCTGCTGTAGAATGATGCTCACGCTGGGCTGCTGCTTCTCGTCGTAAATGATGCGGGCGGTCTTGCCGTTCTTCAGTGCGATGCGCTCGGGCGCGTACTTGTCGAGCATCTCGCGCTGCGTGTGGCTGAGCCACTGGTGCAGCGCGCCGTCGGCGGGCTTGTCCTTGAGCTGCTTGTAGCTGGTGCAGCCCTGGCATACCTGCTCGATCAGCAGCGGGCGGTCCTCCTCGGTGATGGAGGGGATCTCCAGTTCAGGCATCCATTTCGACAGGCAGTTCACTCGTGCGATGAACTGCTCGGCGCGATCTCCCCAGCCTTCGAGCTTGAGCCGGCCGGCGATGACTTCCTTGGCCAGCAGGGCGGCGGCGTCATTCGCATTCGGCTCGCCGCGCTCGCGGCTTTCCAGCACGAGGTCGCGGAAACGTGTCTCCTCGCGGTTGGTCACGCGCCGGGTGATGGGGTCATAACTCGCGGCCTGGCCCTTGCTCAGGTCATCCGGGTAAATCTCGCGCAACCAAGCCTCCTCGATGCGGGTGACGTTGTTGAGCTGCACCTGCAAGACCTTGCCTTGGATCTCGATGGTTTCGGCGGCGACCAGCAGCTTCGGCACCTTGATGTGCGGGTCCTTGAGGTGGGCGCGATTGCCGCCGGTGAGGTTGTACACGCGGCTGCCGGGGCTGGTTTCGCAGCCCACGTGATCGCTGAAGGCCGCCAGCAGCGTCTTCGCCAGCGCGCTGGCGTCCTCCGCCTGGCGCTCATTCTGCAAGCCGATGCGATGACACAGGCGCAGAAACTGCTCGGCGGCGCGCGCGGCCTCCTGCGCGGCCCGCGCATGAATACCCAGCGGGTGGCAGGCGCCCAAGTCGAAGCGCAGCTCGGCAGCGCGGTGGAAGGCGCGCAACTGGGCCTGGAATTCGCTGAGGTCGTCGTTCTGCCAGAAGTCCTCGTTGCCGCGATGCGACTGCTTGATGGTGGCGGTGAGAACCTCGCGGCCCTGCGCGATGGCGGCGCAGATCGCCGCCTCTTCCAGGCAGCCCTGCTCGGCGGCGGCCAGCAGCATGCGGGCAAAGCGCGGCTCCAGCGGGAAAGCGGCCATCTTCAATCCCAGCCGCGTCACCTTGTTGTCGTGATCGACGGCGCCGAGATCATGCAGCAGGCGCTCGGCGCGGTTCAAGGACTGCTCCGGCGGCGTCTCGAACCATTCGATGTTCAGCCCCGCCTTGGCCGAGGCGACGCGGGTGGCGAGCACCGTCTCGCTCAGCTCCAGGCGAAAAATCTCCGCTGCATCGCTTTCGGCGCGGTGATGGTGCTCGCGCTCCGGCCACAGGCGCACGGCGATGCCGGGTCCAAGACGGCCCGCGCGGCCCGCACGCTGCTCGGCGGAGGCGCGGCTGATCTTCTGCACGGTGAGGGTGTTGATGCCGCGCCGCGAATCAAAGGCCGCCACCCGGGCCTGCCCGCCATCCACCACCGCCTTCACGCCTTCGATGGTGAGGGAAGTTTCGGCGACGTTGGTGCTGACGATGATGCGCCGTTGATCGCTTGGCGTCACCGCTTCGTCTTGCTGTTGCGGCGTAAGCTCGCCATGCAGCGGCAGCACCCGATAGCCTTTGGCGAAGGAGCGTCCGCTGATCGCGGTCATCGTCTTGCGAATCTCGTGGCCGCCCGCCATGAAGACCAGCATGTCGCCATCGAAACCAGGGGATCGCGCGAGGTCTTCGCAAGCCCGCGCCGCCTGGTCCCACACCGCCTCCTCGTAGCCAATCTTGGTCTTCTGCGGCGCCTGATAGCGAATCTCCACGGGGAAGGTGCGGCCCGCCGATTCAAACAGCTTTGAGGGTTGCAGGAACTCCACCAGCGGTCCCGGCACCAGCGTGGCGGACATGACGATGATCTTCAAATCCGGCCGCCGTGCGCGCTGCAAGGCCCGTGCCCAGGCTAGGCAGAGATCGCCGTCGAGATGGCGCTCGTGGAACTCGTCAATGATCAGGCAGCCGACCTTCTTCAAATCCGGGTCCTCGAGCAGCAGGCGCAGGAACACGCCCTCCGTCACATACAGGAGGCGGGTGTCCTTGCCGCTGACGTTTTCGAAGCGCACCTGATAGCCCACCTCGTCGCCGAGGCGGCCGCCGCGCTCCTTGGCCACGCGCTGGCCCAGCATGCGCGCGGCGATGCGCCGGGGCTGCAGCACGTACACGCGCTTGTCGCCCAGCACGCCGGAATCAAGCACGAACTTGGGCACCTGGGTGGACTTGCCGGACCCGGTGGGCGCCTTGATCAGGAGGTTCGGCAGGGCAGGGTCGCGGAGCGCTGCGGTGAGCGATTCGCGCAGTTCGTGGATGGGAAGGGATTCGGGGGCGGGCACGCAGAACGGTGCTCGCGGCGCTGACGTTGCCAAGCGGTAATGTTGGGGGCACTTGAACGCGGGATTGAAAGAGATTCAATCGCGCTGTAGGCTTGAGTCCAATGAATGCAACGGTCCACCTCGACATTCCAGCAGACGCCCTTGCCAGCGCGCGCATGACGCTCGAGGACATCAGGCTTGAACTCGCCATCCTGTTGTTCAAGCTCGACCGCTTGTCGATGGGCAAAGCAGCGGAGTTCGCGCAATTGCCGGCAGGTGTTTTTCAAAACCATCTCGCAGCCCGCCGGATCGGGCCGCATTACGATGTGGAGGATGCCTTGGAGGATGCCGCTGCTCTCGCTGCTTTGGCTCGTTGAACCGCCATGACTGTCGTCGCTGACTCGTCGCCTCTGATAGCCCTGTGCCGGATCGGAAAACTGGACTTGTTACGTGACCTCTTTGGCCAGCTCATTCTTCCAGATGCCGTCTGGCAGGAAGTGGTGACGAGCGGTCCGGCGAAGACGGGCGCTGAAGAAATCATGTCGGCATCATGGATCGAACGGCGTTCCATAAATGACATTCCTCTGGCCAATCTGCTGCGCCAGGATCTCGGTGCGGGCGAGTCTGAAGCCATTGTGTTGGCTCGTGAAATCGGCGCCAATGTGCTCCTTATGGACGAACGTCGGGGGCGGGAGGCCGCCAAACGACTCGGGCTCCTATGCACCGGCCTGGTTGGCGTGTTGCTTGAGGCCCGCAGGCGTGGCGTGATCACCGATCCAGCAAGCATCGGGCTGGACCTTCGCGACAAAGCTGGGTTCTGGATTTCCAACGAACTCATGGCGCTGCTGCGATGACCGCCATGGCGACAGAAAGCGCACGCACGCTATTTTCTCGACCCCGCGCGAGGACAGTCATCCATGGCCGCCAAGCCGGAGCGGTGGCCGGCTTTTGAGCGAACCCAATGATTGACGGCCTTTCCAGTTTCGTATCTGCTCACTGCATGCATCCGCTCCGCCTTTTTTCACTGACTCTTGCCCTGGCTTCGACCTCCCTCGCGCAGGGTCCCAATGAAGCGAACTACGACGAGGCCAAGGTGGGCACCTTCACCTTGCCGCCGCTGCTTGTCGCCGCTGATGGCTCCAAAATCACCACCAGCGAACAGTGGATCAGCAAGCGCAGGCCGGAGGTGCTCGAACTCTTCCGTGAGAACGTGTACGGCCGCACCCCGCCCATGCCGGGCGATGTGAAGATGGAGGTCACCGCCACCAAGGCCGACGCGCTGGGCGGGCTGGCCACGCGCAAGTTCGTTCACATCTCGCTCGCCCAGCACCCCCTGTGGCAGGGCATGGACGTGATGCTTTACATTCCGAACGGCCTTTCGAAGTCTGCGCCGGTGATTTGCGGGCTGAGCTTCGGCGGCAACCACGCTGTATCAAAGGAGGCGGACATCCCCTTGTCCACGCGCTGGATGCGCGACGCCAAGGACAAGGGCATCGTCGCCAACAGGGCGACTGAAGCCACGCGCGGCACGGAGAGCAGCCGCTGGGCGCTGGAGATGATCATGAAGGCCGGCTATGCCGTGGCCACCGCCTACTATGGCGACATCGAGCCCGATCATCCCGAGGGCTGGAAGACCGGCCTGCGCGCCGCGCTCAGCCCCGAAGGCGCCAGCACCCAGTGGAAGGCCAACGACTGGGGTGCCATCGGTGCCTGGAGCTGGGGCCTCAGCCGCATGCTCGACTACTGCGAGACGGACAAGTCCATCGACACCAAGCACGCCGCCGTGATCGGCCATTCGCGCCTGGGCAAGACCTCCCTGTGGGCGGGGGCACAGGACGAACGCTTTGGCTTCGTGATCAGCAACTGCTCCGGCGAAGGCGGGGCGGCGCTGTCGCGGCGCAACTTTGGCGAAACCACCAAGCGCATCACCACCTCCTTCCCTCACTGGTTCTGCGCGAACTACAAGAAGTACGCCGACGACGCCAACGCCAATCCCGTGGACCAGCACATGCTCATCGCCCTCATGGCGCCGCGCGCGATTTACATCGCCAGCGCCGAGCAGGACAAATGGGCCGATCCGAAGGGCGAATTCCTCTCCGGCAAGGCCGTGGGCATCGTCTATTCGCTGTTCGGCAAAACCGGCGTCGGCGTCGATGAATGGCCCGAGGTCAACCACCCCGTCGGCGACTGGGTCGGCTACCACATTCGCACCGGCATCCACGATGTGACCGATTATGACTGGGAGCAGTACCTGAAATTCGCCGACCGGCATTTCAAGTGAATCTCTCCGGCAGTCGCAGCCGGACGTCAATTTGTCGGTTTATGACGTTTCCGGTAAAGACTCTGCAACTCCGCCAGCTCTTCCTTGACCTCTTTGTCATCGATCGCGGCCAGAGCTGCAAAAACCTGACCGGCCAAGGGATTGTCTGACCTGGCGAGATTTCCAAGCGAAAATTTGGCATTGGTGTTGGAGGCGTTGTTCGAAGGCTTGAGGTATTGGGCGAACATTGCTGTCCTGGCAGGGCTCCATTCTGGCAACTCGAAGAGCCAGGGATAGCGCAAGCAGGTGCCCTTCAAACTGTCGGTCTGCGCCCGAGTCAAGATAGACCAGATTTCCTGAGTGAGGTGGGGGTCGAAGCGCACGCGATCCAGCATCTGCATGAGCGATGCATTGAGCAGCTTTTCATCTTTCTCCTGCAGCGATTTGAGAAACACATCGCGATCCAGCAGGAGACCTTTTGCGAAGTTGATCGACTCATTGCGCGTGCGGTCAGATTTCGCGGTGCGCAGTTTTTCCAAGATGGGAATCAAGCGAGTCCTGACATCGAGAGTGACCACTCCGCCACACGCCACCAGACGGCGGGTGCTATCGTTTTCCTCACCTTTGTGGGGGCCATTGATGGCCTGATGATGGAGCTTCCGGAGAGCCCAGTAAGCCGCATCATCGGAACCATTTTTCATTGCTTCTTCGAGGAAGTCGACGGAATACCAGGCGTAGAGCGCTTTTACCGCTGCTTCGCGGGTAGGGTCGGTGTAACTATAGACGGAGCTGCCGCAAATGCTGTCCAGAAATTCAGGCGGAAAGTGGGCGATCAAACGTTCGAGAGCTTCCAAGCCCTTGCCAGAAACCACCAAAGTTCGAGTCGACTCCTCCATCACCCGCCGCTCCTCTCCTTCAGGGGCAGGGTCGGCCATGCTATGGATTACGGACGCGGCGACCTGCGCGGCTATGAACCAAGAAACGCACAGAACGAAGAGGAAGACGCTCATGGGGTTACCTTTGTGCGCGCCGGGAACCTGCAATAAACTCGCGGGGACTTGTTGGATGGTGGTCACGGGTCTGTGTTTGTTGCGGCGATGCTACGAGATTTACGGATGAAAGGCAAGGTGCCGGCGAAAACCATGACATAGCCGTTTGAAGTCTGCCTGCCATTGTGCCACGGGTGACGGGCATGAAACCAACTCTCTGCATCATCGGTGGCTGCAATGGCGCGGGCAAAACGACGCTTGCCCGTGAGTTGCTGCCGCGCATGGGATTGATGCGTTTTCTGAATGCGGACGAGATTGCGCGCGGGCTCTCGCCGCTGGACCCCACGCTCACGGCCTTCAAGGCCGGACGCCTCTTGATTGAAGAAGCGCGCGGGCTCATCGCTCGTGGAGAGAGCTTCGCCATCGAGTCCACGCTCAGCGGCAAGACTTATGTCGCGATGATGCGCGAGGCGAAGGCCAGGGGCTATCGCTTTGTGCTTCATTACATTGTCATCGGCTCCGCAACCCAGGCCGTGGGTCGCGTGGCCCTGCGGGTGACGCATGGCGGCCACCATGTGCCGGAGGAGGATGTGCGGCGGCGTTTTGAGCGCAGCCGGAAGCACTTCGTGGAAGACTACCTGCCGCTTGCGGATGAATGGGTGCTGTGGGACAATGCTCAGCCGCCGCATCAGCAACTCGCGGACAGCAGCACGCACAGCCTCGAACAACTCAAAGCCATGATTGCCTCATCCACTCTTCAAGAGGCCCCTCCTCAGCCCCCATCTGAGATGGTGCGCATCGGTCTCGAAGCCAGCCGTGTTGCCACCGCGAAGATGCTCGACTACTACAAGCGCATGGGGATCCGCGTCACGCCTGAGATGACCCTCGCGCCTGAGCCGAAGAAGCGCACGCGCAAGGCGAAAGCGTGACTCAAATGAGGAAGGCCGGCAGGGTCAGTTTCCGGGTGTGATCGCGAATGCCGGCAGGCCACGCTTCGATGCATTTTTCGAAGCGCTCTGAGTTTCCCCCAAACAAGGCGCGCGCGGCTTCCTCGAATCCTGGCAGGTCACCGGCCATGGCGGACATGAATTTGTAGCACACCTCTTGCGCCTTGCGGACGCGGTCCTTGTCTTCGTGCGCGGTGCTGGCCTTCTGGACCAGCTTGCGCAACGCCACCGACGCGCCGCCGGGCTGCGCATTGAGCCAGTCCCAGTGGCGCGGCAGGAGGGTCACCTCGCGGGCGATGACGCCAAGCCGGGGCCGGCCGCGCCCGCGCGGTGGCTCGGGCTGGTTCCCTGGCAGGCGTTGCATCACCTCGTCCAAGGTGCCCCGGAAGTCGATTTCGATGAGGTCGCTGGTGGCATCATCAAAGATCAGGACCGGCTCACTGGTGCCTCGATCCACGACCGCTTTGGTCGCGGCAACGACCCACGTAAGGTCGCCAGATGCAATGATGCTGCTGCCTTCGAAGGCAGTGCAAGGCTTGGTGTGTTCGGTGTTGATCATGCACTTATCATTTTACCCGGGTAAAATGAAGTGTCAAATATTATCCGGGTTAAATTCATTCGTGACCTCCCCTCGGCTTCCTTTGTTGCCAAAACTGCGTGCCACCGTTTTCATGGGCCCATGTCCACCTTCGCCCAAGCCGCCGTCCTCTACGAAGCACGCCAACCTTTGCGCATCGAGGAAGTGGAGGTGCTGCCGCCAGGGCCGGGCGAGGTGACGGTGCGGATGAAGGCGGCGGGGGTCTGTCACAGCGATTACCATGTCATGAGCGGCGACCTGGGGATGCCGATGCCGATCATCCTGGGGCACGAGGGTTCGGGGGTGATCGAGGCGGTGGGCGAGGGGGTGAAGTCAGTGGAACTCGGAGACCATGTAATTCTGGTCTGGCGCGGGTCGTGCGGGCGCTGCGAGTACTGCGCGAATGGCCGCCCGGCCCTGTGCGAGATGGGCACGGCGATGCGTTTCACCGGCACCATGCCGGATGGCACGCTGCGGTTTCGCAATGGGGCGGGGGATGGCATCCGGCACTACGCGGGGGTCTCGGCCTTCTCATCGGTGAGCACGATGCCGGAGGCCTCGGTGGTGAAAATTGACAAGACCTTTTCGTTTGAGAAGGCCGCGCTGATCGGCTGCGGCGTCATCACCGGCGTGGGCGCGGTGATCAATGCGGCGCACGTGACCTATGGGTCAACCGTGGCGGTGATCGGCTGCGGCGGCATCGGCTTGAACATCGTGCAGGGGGCGCGGCTGGTGGGTGCCCGGCAGATCATTGCCGTGGATATTTACGACTCGAAACTGGAGTATGCCAGGACCTTCGGCGCCACCCACTTCGTCAATGCCCGCAACGGTGATCCCGTGCAGGCGATCAAGGATCTCACGGGCGGCAAGGGCGCCGAGTTCACGTTTGAAGCCATTGGCACCGGCGAAACCATTGCACAGGCGTACGACGCCACGAAGAAGGGCGGCAAATGCGTGGTGGTGGGCATCTCGCGGGCGGCGGATCGCGCGCCGATCAATGTGAACCAGCTCGTGTACGCCGAGAAATCGCTGATCGGCAGCCTCTACGGCACCACCCGCCCGCGCCTGGACCTGCTCACGCTGGTGGACATGCACAACGAGGGCAGGCTGATGCTCGACGAGCTGCTGACCCGCACCTACCCGCTGGACCAGATCAACGAGGCCTATGCGGCGCTGCTGCGGGGCGAGGTGGCGCGCAGCCTGATCGTGTTCTGATGCGAACGGCCCCTGAGTTTCACCGGTGTGAAAGTGCTTTTAATTCACACTTGTACTATCTAGATTACAAATATATACATAAATCCGTTGCCATCCACCTCGTTGCTGGACGCAGACCGGACCACCGGACGCAAACATCATGAAACTCCATCTCACTCCCCCCGCCCGCCGTATCGTGCTCGCCATCGCCGCGCAGCTACCTTTCTTCACCGCACCCGCAGCCTTCGCTGGCACGGATGCCGGCACCCCTGTGGCGTCGCCGCCGGTTTCGGAGGAGTCCGCCTTTGACCAGCTCTGGAGCCTTGCGACGCTGTACAAGGACTCGTCCAATCCCTGGGTGCAGCAGATCAGCGTGTTTGGCCGCTTCCACGGCAATCTGGCGGAGGTCGAATCGAACAAGGGCGACTGGGGCGGCTGGGAAACCCGGCGACTGCGTGCAGGTCTGGATGTGGATTTCCTCGAAAGCCTGGAGCTGAAGGCGGAGTGGCGCTTTGTTCCTTTCAAGAACCCGGTGGTCGCCCTTCCGGGGCTCACTGACGCCTCGATCAGTTGGTCCGTTGATCCGGCGTTTCGCTTGACGGTGGGCAAGCAGCTCCCCGCCTACACCCAGGAGGGCCTGATCTCATCGAACGACCTGCTCACCTTCGAGCGCTCCAACATCGCCAACACCTTCTGGGTGGGCGAAGACAACTACTCCACCGGCATCTCGGCCTCCGGCGTGGCCGGAGCCTGGCAGTATTACGCCGGGGTGTTTTCCGGCGAGCTTGACCAGACCTTCAGCCGCTTCAATGCGGGCTACTACTACGTTGGCGGTCTGGGCTATGATTTTGCCAAGGAGCTCAACGTGGACCATGCGTTGCTGCGGGCCGACTATGTTTACAACGATGGCAGCAAGCTCAACCTCACCACCAAGCCGTTTGCCAATACGGTGGACCTCGACTGGGAGCTGAAACAGGGCCCCTGGGGAGTCACCGGCACCACGATCTACGGCACCGGCCTTGGCAAGCAGCCGGATGTGTGGGGCGTCGAGTTCATCCCCACCTTCGACATCACCAAAAAGCTGCAGCTCGTGGCCCGCTACACCTACATGGACAGCGCCGGACCTGACGGCATCAAGGCGGAGCGGCGCTATGAGAACCTGGTGCCCGACCTCACCGGCGCGCGCGGCGACCAGTACCAGGCCGTTTACCTGGGCTTGAACTACTACATCTACGGCAACAAGCTGAAGCTGCAGACCGGTGTTGAGTACAGCACCATGCGCGACGGCACGAATAAAGGTGGAGCATTCGAAGCTTGGAGCTATGTCGCGGGTGTGCGTTTTTCCTTTTAGCGCCGTATTGCCTACCCCTCCTCATGAACAGACGCGATTTTCTCCTCACCACCGCCGGAGCGGCGGCTCTCGCCGCCTGCAAGCCTTCGCCCACTCCGGGCGCGAAGGCCGCATTGCGCTTCGGCCATTTTCCCAACATCACCCATGTGCAGGGCCTGGTGGCCCACAACCTGTCGCGCCAGGGCAAGGGCTGGTTCGAGTCCCGGCTGGGCATGGAAGTGGAGTGGTACACGTACAATGCCGGCCCCAGCGCCACGGAGGCCATCTTCGCGCGCTCGCTTGATGTCACCTACATCGGGCCCAGCCCTGCTCTCAACGCGTACGCCAAGAGCAGAGGCACGGAAATTCGCGTGCTTGCCGGGGCTGCCAATGGCGGTTCCTCGCTGGTGGTGCGCCCAGGGGCGAACATCAACACCCCGGCGGATTTCCGGGGCAAGAAGGTGGGCACGCCGCAGCTTGGCAACACCCAGGACGTGATGGCGCGTGCCTGGCTTGCAGGCCAGGGCTTCCACCTCACGCTCACCGGCGGTGACGTGATCGTTCTGCCCACCCAGAATTCCGATCAACTGGCGCTGTTCGCCAAGGGTGATCTGGATGCGGTGTGGACCGCCGAGCCCTGGGTCACCCGCCTGGAGCTTGAGGCGGGCGGCAAGATCTTTGTGGAGGACCACGACACCAACGTCACCCTGCTGGTGTCGAGCGCCAAGCTGGTGAAGGAGCAGCCGGAGCTGGCCAAAAAACTCGTCGCCGCCCACAAGGAGCTGACGCTCTGGATCAAGGAGCACCCGGCGGAGGCCAAGGCCATGATCAAGGCGGAACTAAAGGAGCTGACCAAGTCCGAGCCCAAGGACCAGTTGATCGACAAGGCGCTGGCGCGCACCTTCCTTACCGATGAGATTTCGCGGTCTTCGCTGGACACGATGGTGGCCAGCGCGCAAAAAGCGGGCTTCTTGAAAGACATTCCCGACCTGACACAACTCATTCCCTCGCTTTGATGGCACCCGGTGGGTGGAGCGCGCGCTCCATCTGCGGCCCCTGCGCTCATGAATCTCGATACTGAACTCGCCAATCCCCCGCCTGCCAAACTGAACATCGACCGCGTGTCGAAGACCTTCACCACGCAGCGTGGGTCGGTGCATGCGCTCGACAGCGCCACGCTGACGGTGAGCGAGGGCGAGTTCGTGTGCCTGGTGGGCCCCAGCGGCTGCGGCAAATCCACCCTGCTCAATCTCATTGCCGGGCTCGACACGCCGGACAGCGGCTCCTTGAAAATGGACGGCCAGCCGGTCACCGGCCCTGGACGGGAGCGCATGGTCATGTTCCAGGAGCACGCGCTGTTCCCTTGGCTGGATGTCATGGGCAATGTTCTGTTCAGCCTGAACCTCAAGCCCGGGCTCACCAAGAGTGAGCGTGTGGAGGTGGCCAAGTACTACCTTCAGCTCGTGGGCCTGGAGCGCTTCATGCATTCAAACATTCATGAGCTCTCCGGCGGCATGAAGCAGCGGGTGGCCCTGGCCCGCGCCCTGGCACCGAACCCGCGCGTGCTGCTGATGGATGAACCTTTCGCCGCGCTCGACGCGATGACCCGTGAACAGCTTTACGTGGATCTTCAGAAGATCTGCAAGGCCCGGCAGAAGACCGTGATCTTCGTCACCCACAACGTGCGTGAAGCCGTCTGCCTGGGCAATCGCGTGGTCCTGTTCTCGCCCAATCCGGGCCGCATCCGCGAAGAGTTCCTGGTGAACCTGCCGCGCCCGCGCGACATCAATGATCCCGCCCTGGCCGGCATGGCCGGCGAAATCACCAAGGCGCTCAAGGGCCATACCGCGAAACCCGCCGAGGAATAATCTGGAGTTGAGAGATGAGAGTTGAGTGTTGAGAGCTGTTTCACTTCCGCCACCGCCCCTATCTTCACGCCCTGCTTCTCCACTCAGTTCCTTCTCTCAACACTCAACTCTCATCTCTCAACTCCTTCCTGAGTTAATGAAACGCTTCCTCATCGCTTCGCTGTTCTTTATCGGACTCATCATCGTCTGGCACGTCATTGTGCTCGCGGAGGTGTGGTCGCCTGTGCTGCTGCCCGGCCCTGAAGCCGTGGGCTCTTATCTCTGGTCCGCCACAAAGGACGGCACCCTGTTTGAGGCGGCCTGCGTCACCATGAAGAGGCTGCTCATCGGCTACAGCATTGGCTGCGTTCTGGGCCTGCCGCTGGGCATGCTCACAGCCCGGAGCAAGACTTTGAACGACACGCTCGGGGTGCTCGCCCTGGGCCTGCAAACGCTGCCCAGCGTCTGCTGGGTGCCGCTGGCCCTGCTCTGGTTTGGCCAGACGGAGAACGCCATGCTGTTCGTGGTCATCATGGGCACCCTCTGGTCGGTGCTCATCGCCGTGGACAACGGCGTGCGCAACCTGCCCCCCATCTACACCCGCGCGGCGCGCACCATGGGCAGCCACGGCTTCCACATGCTGCGCCACGTGGTGCTGCCCGCCTCCATGCCCTATGTGATCAGCGGCATGAAGCAGGGCTGGGCCTTTGCCTGGCGCTCGCTCATGGCGGCGGAGATCTACGTGACCCTGCTCACCGGCTACGGCCTGGGCCACCTGCTGCACTTCGGCCGCGAACTCAACGCCATGGACCAGGTCATCGGCATCATGCTCGTGATCGTCGTCATCGGCCTGCTCGCGGACAAAGTGCTGTTCTCTCCCTGGGAGCGCTTCCTGCATCGCCGCTGGGGTTTGAACGGGTAAGGAGGAGTGGGGAAGTGGTAAGTTCTAAGTGAGGAGTGGCGCGGAAAGGTCACTGCTTGGGTTCCGAGCGGGCAGATGCGCATCGCAGCAATAGTTGGAGTAAAGCATTCATGCGATCACCCTGTAGCGTGGCCGTGGATGGCCTTGGGCGAAGGCATGATCGGGAGCCGCTCACCGGTGATCGCATGAATGCTTGACTCCAACCATTGCTGACTCGCTTCCCTTGAAGAAGAGCGGGAGTTTCATCTTTTTCGCGCCAGCTTCTCCCTCTGTTTGTTCTTTCTAGATGCCTCCTGCGATTCTTCTCGCTAGAGTTGCGCGCATGGTAGGAATTGATCTCGGCACAACCAACAGCCTGGTGGCGCATTTCGCGGACGGAGCGCCCGTGGTGCTGGCCAACGAGGCGGGCGAAACGCTTACGCCTTCGGCGGTGGCGCTGGCGGAGGACGGCACGGTGCTGGTGGGCCGCGCGGCGCGGGACCGGCTGGTGACGGCGCCGGACAG
>CAINXC010000469.1 GCA_903854655.1 uncultured Verrucomicrobiota bacterium
CGATCTCTCGAGGGCATCCAGGACTGGTGCATCAGCCGCCAGATCTGGTGGGGTCATCGCGTGCCAGTGTGGTACAAAAGGAATGACGCTACGAAGTCACGAAGTGAAATCCCAATGACCAATGACCAAAAGTCAGGTTCGTCATTGGACATTGGTCATTCGTCATTGCCCGCCTCCGCTATCTGGTGCGATAACGAACCGCCACCGGACATCGAAAACTGGGAGCAGGACCCCGATGTTCTCGACACCTGGTTCAGCTCCTGGCTCTGGCCTTTCGCCACCATGGGCTGGCCGAACGAGACCGCCGATTTGAAGGCCTTCTACCCCACGACCGACCTCGTCACCGGTCCCGACATCATTTTCTTCTGGGTCGCGCGCATGATCATGGCCGGCTACGAGTGGATGGGCGAGATGCCGTTCAAGAACGTGTACTTCACCGGGATCATCCGTGACAAGCAGGGCCGCAAGATGAGCAAGAGCCTGGGCAACTCGCCCGACCCGCTGGAGCTGATCTCCAAGTACGGGGCGGATGCCCTGCGCTTCGGCATCATGCGCAGCGCGCCGCTGGGCCAGGACATCCTCTTCGATGACAAGAACGTGGAGCTGGGCCGCAACTTCTGCACCAAGCTGTGGAACGCCTGCCGCTTCCGCCTGATGCAAAGTGAAACAGGCAGCCTGCCTGTTCAGGTCGAAGCCGAGATCGACCCCACGCTTCTGAGCAGCGACGACAAATGGATTCTCCTGCGCCTTAGCACCGCCATCAGCGAGGTCACCACCGCATTGGAAGAGTATCGCTTCAGCGATGCCGCCGCCACCCTGTACCGCTTCTTTTGGAGCGAGTACTGCGACTGGTACGTGGAGGCCAGCAAGGCCACGCTGCAGGGCACCGATGAGAAGCGCAAAGCCAACACCGTGGCCGTGATCGACTTCGTGCTCGGCCACACCCTGCGCCTGTTCCATCCCTTCCTGCCCTTCATCACCGAAGAGCTGTGGCACGGCATGGGCTACGCCGAGGACATGCCACCAGACCAGGGCGGCCGGAGCATCATGTTCGCCCCCTGGCCCAAGCCTTTCGATGCGGACGAGCTCGCCCACTTCGGCCTCCTGCCGGAAGACGAGCAGGCGGCCGCTAACAAATACGAGACCGTCAATCTGGGCCGTGGTCTGAAGAGCACCTTCAATCTTTCCAGCAAGCGCGTGCGCTTCGTGCTGAAGCCTAACGCCGAGCTGCCGGCCCACGAAATCGAAGTTCTGCGCCTGCTGCTCAATGCGGAGCCGCTCGACGTTGACGCCGCCTTCACCGGCAAGCAGGGCACCCCCGTGGCCATCACGCCGCTGGGTGAGCTGTACATGCCGCTTGAAGGCCTCATTGATGTGGAAGCCGAGCGCGCCCGCCTGGGCAAGGAACTTGCCAAGGCCAACGACGAGCTCGGCAAGGTCCGTGCCAAGCTGGCTGACGAGAACTTCACCAGCAAGGTGCCGCAAAAGGTGCTCGACGAGCACAAGCAGCGCGAGGCCGACTGGCAGGAAAAGGTGGCCAAGCTGGAGGAAATGATGAAGGCTCTGGGGTAGGGCATGAACGATGAAGCTCATCTCCTCCAGCCGCACCTACTTCCAGAAGCGAGTGTTCCCATGTCTTTGGTTCGGCATTCTGCTTTCTGTCATGGTGATGCTCTGCTCGGTTCCAGGCAAACCTGGGCAAAGCCCTCTGCCATTTGTCCTTGTGCCTTTGTTGATGGCGGTCTTCGGCTATGTCTTGTTTCGCAAGCTGCTCTGGGATCTCGTCGATGAGGTCTATGACCTTGGCGATGCATTGCTGGTGCGGAACAAGGGAATGGAGGTTCGCATCCCGCTGACAAGCATCATCAATATCAGCGCCTCCACGTTTACCAATCCCCCGCGAATCACCCTCCGCCTCCGCGAGCCTTGCGACTTGGGCAACGACATCAGCTTCATGCTGCCCACCAGCATCAATCCGTTCAAGCGCAGTGCCCTGGGCAACGAATTGATTGATCGAATCGATGCCCTGCGGCAGAAACGATAGCGCGTTGCTGCCTGTTGAACCGCAGACAGATCAAAGTCCTCGGCTCTGAGCTGCCCTTGATTCAAGGAGTGACGTGCGTCCCGCCGTCATTCAGGAATTCATCGTTGTTCCCTCATCACTCCCGCGATCCGGGCGTGATCTTCAACTCCACGCTCTTCCCTTCGCGCAGGACGGTGATGTCTGTTTCCTTGCCGATCTTGAGGTCGCCGAGGATGGCGGTGTAGTCGTAGATGTTGAGCACGTCCTTGCCACCCAGCTTGATGATGATGTCTCCGCCTTTGACTCCGCCTTTGGCCGCCGGGCCGATGGGGCTGACGCCGCTGAGCTTGACGCCTTTGATATCGCCCTGAGCGTAGTCGGGAATGGTGCCGAGGTAGGCGCGCATCGCACCGCGAGCACCCTGGCCTTTGGGGGCGTCCATCGCGACGTAATCGGGCATCTTGGGATTGGTGGCGATGCTGCGCGCGATGAGACCCATGAGCTTGGCGATCTGCGCGGCGTGCGGGTAATCAATCTTGTCCGCCGTGTCGCTGGGCATGTGGTAGTCCTCATGCGAGCCGGTGAAGGCATTGAGGCCGGGGATGCCGCGCGCGTAGAAACTGGTGCTGTCGGTGGGCAGGTGGGCGTCGTTTTGGGTGGTGATGGGCAGGCCGATGGGAGCGTTGCGTTTCTCGATCTCCTGCGGCCACCAAGTGCTGGAGCCGACGCCCTGCATGACCAGCGTCTTCTGGAAGCGCCCGATCATGTCCATGTTCAGACAGGCGGCCATCATGCCTTTGAGCTGGGCATCGGGCTTGCCGGTGATCATTTTGGCGAGGTCCTCAACGAAGTGGTTGCTGCCGAGCAGGCCGAGCTCCTCGCCGCTCCAGGCGGCGAAGATGATGTCGCGCGAGAGCTTGATCTTGCCCTGCTTCTGCAGGTCGGCCAGCCACTGCGCGATCTCCATCATGCCGGCGGTGCCGGAGGCGTTGTCGTCCGCACCGTGGTGAATCTTGTGAACATCATCGCCCTTCGCGCGGGAGTTGCTGCCACCGTTGCGGCCGAGGTGATCGACGTGCGCGCAAACGATGAGCGGCGGCACGTGAAAGTCGGGCGCGTCCTTCGCTGGCAGCACGCCGAGGACGTTGCGACCGGTCTTCTTTTCCTGCTGGATGACGATGTTGGCGCGCAACCCGAAGCCTTTGCAGTCAATGCCACCCATGAGGTCGCCGGTGTCGAGTTTGTCCTGCAGCTCTTTGATGGTCTTGCCCGCGCCTTTGAGAAAGGTGTCCGCCACTGTGTCGGTGACGCTCAGGGCGGGAATTCCAGAGGAGGCCATGGAAGCGTCGAAAGCCATCGCCACGAGCTGATCAGTCACCTTGCTGTTGGGCCCGCTGACGACGATGAGGCCGCGCGCGCCCTTCTGGCGGGCGGTCATGGCCTTGCGCCGCAGGCTGGAGTAGGTGGACAATTCATTGCGCCGGGCGCTGCTGACGCCTTCAGGCAGGTAGCGCAGAACCATCACCCACTTGTCCTTCACATCCAGGTGCGCGTAACTGCTGTAAGGCTCGATTTTCTTGCCTTCCGCGCCGGTGGCCTCGTCGGGCGTTTCGATGCCATAGCCCGCGAACACAACACCGCTTTCCGGCACTTTGCCGGACTGGGAGAACGAAAGGGGCCGCCAGTCCCTGTCCACCGTAAACGCCGCCTCGCCCGTCAGATTCAAGTCATGAAAACTCAGGCTGTTGCCTTCACCCAGGGCCACACCGGCGGTGAAATCGAAAGGTTCGAACCACGAATCCTTGTCGCCAAAGGGCAGGATGCCGCTCTTTGCCAGCACGTCTGCGACGTACTGCGTGGCAAGCCTCTCGCCTTCCGTGCCGGTGAGCCGGCCGTCCAGTTCATCGCTGGCGAGGTAGGTGACGTGCTGGCGCATGTCCTCCGCCGTGATTTCCGCCGTGGTCTTGCTGAAGTCCGGTTCGCCCTGAGACTTGGCGCTGGCCGCCTCCGGCTTGCCATCGGTGCCAAGATCAAGCGCCTTGCGCGCGGCTGCGTCGTTCCAGTCGGCGATGTAGATCTGTGAAGCGCCGCCCGCTCCGCGACCGCTGGTCCAGGCGAGCTTTTTGCCATCGGGCGAGAACACCGGCAGGCCGTCGAAGCCGTCCGTGTAAGTCACCCGCACCGGCGCGTGCTTGCCCTGGGCATCGACGATGTAGAGCTCGAAATTGGCGAAGCCCTGTAAATTGGTGGTGAAAATCAGGTAGTCGCCCGTGGGGTGGAAGTACGGCGCCCAGCTCATCGCGCCCAGCTTGGTGATAGCGCGCTGGTCGCTGCCATCGACATTCATGGTCATGACCTCCGCCACATCCCCCTTGGGCGTGAAGCGCCGCCAGCAGATCTTCTTGCCGTCATGGCTGAAGAACGGGCCGCCATCATAGCCGGGCACATCGGTGAGGCGCTTCACGTTCGAGCCGTCGGCATCCATGATGTAGATGTCCATGAAGTACTGCTTGTCCACCTTCAGCCGCTCCTGGTCCTCCTTGCTCAGCTCGTGATCGTAGGCCGCGCGGTTGCTGGCGAAGACGATCTTCGTGCCGTCCGGCGAGTAGTCGCCCTCGGCATCGTAGCCGCGCGTGTGGGTCAGGTTCTTCAATGACTTGTCCACCAGCGAGTACTCCCAGATGTCGAAGTGCTCATCGTAGTCCCAGGAGTAGCGGCGCACCTTGCTGGTGGCGCGCTCCTGGTACTCCGCCGCCTGCAGCTCCTTGGATTTGGGGTCGGCGTGCGTGGAGGCGAACAGGACGCGTTTGCCGTCCGGGTGAATCCAGGCGCAGGTGGTCTTGCCCATGCCGGGGGAGATGCGCTCCTGGTCACCCGTCTCCAGGTCCATCAGGTAGATCTGGTAGAAGGGGTTCCCCTCTTCGCGCTCCGACTGGAAAATCAATTTTTTGCCATCCGCACTGAAGTACCCCTCGCCCGACCTCTTCCCTTCGAAGGTGAGCTGGCGGGGGTTGGCAAGGAAGTCGGCCTCCGTCTGGGCGGAAGCCGTGACGGCGAGAACGAGGAAGCTGAGAGCAAGGAGCGGTCGCATGATCGGAGAGAGAACATACGCAGGCCGGGCGGACTTGCAGTCAAAGGAATGTTTGCGGCCGCTGCCTTCGTCCGATTCCGAACCTGGAACGCCTCCCCCCAGGGCAGCCGGTGAGGGAGGCGAGACGTTTGCGCTTCCATTCTTAAGGCGACCAGCAGCCGCCAAGGGACCGCTTGCGCAAAGGCCCCGTCTGCTGCTTTGATGCCGGATGATATGAACCACGCGTTCCGCGTTGTTCGTCGTTTGTTGAATGCAGTATGGCCCGGAAATCATGATCTCATGAAAGCAATAAACACGCCGAGGAGATGGTGATGGCTTCACCGAACCAATGACCGAAGAACTGCAAACGCTGCGCGACATCGTGACCCGGCTGGAGGCCGCCGGGATCGACTACATGCTGACCGGTTCCGTGGCGCTGAACTACTACGCCCAGCCGCGCATGACGCGCGACATTGATCTGGTGGTGGCCTTCTTTTTGAAGGATGCGGCGCGCATTGAGACGGTGCTGGGGCCGGACTACTATGTGTCGCCCGATGCGGCGCGGGAGGCGGTGATGCAGCAAAGCAGCTTCAACGCCATTCATCAGGCCACGTTAATCAAGGTGGACTTCATGGTGCGCAAGGGGGAGGAGTACCGGCGGCATGAGTTCACGCGGCGGGCACGTCTGCGCGTGGGTGACTTTGAGGTGTGGGTGGTGAGCAAGGAAGACCTGATCATCTCCAAGCTGCACTGGGCGCGCGAGTCGCAGTCCGAACGCCAGCTCGCGGACGTGGAGAACCTGATTGCGACGGGGTGCGATGTCGAGTATTTGAGGTCATGGTCAGCCGCCTTGAACCTGACAGATATGCTGACACGGGTTTTGCCGTGAAGGACACCGCGCCGGAGATCAACGCGATGATGTTTGCGGCGATGATGCGCAAGCAACCCGTGGAGCGGATGCTCATGGGGTTCGACATGACGGCCACCGCCCGGGCGCTGGTCTGGAGCGGCATTCCCGCCGACCTGCCGGACCTGGAGCGGCGGCGGGCGTTTTTCCAGAGGTTCTACGGCGAGGTTTGCCCTCTGTGAGTAGGATGCGGGTGGCGATTGAGGCTGGCGAGTCGAAGGCGAATGATACCGTCATCATGAAGCGGGACTCGACAAGTCAGTGGAAGAGCAACTTGATAAGAGAGCAAAACCCCTCAGAGTCACCCTCGTCCAGCAATCAACGAAGCACATGGAGCCCACATCAGCGGTGAAGATTCGGACGGGGATTGCCGCGAAACCCATTGGTCCGCTGGCACTGACGGCGCTGGGGATCGTGTTCGGGGATATTGGCACGAGCCCGCTCTACACCTTCAAGACCGTGATCGATCTGGCGGGCGGGCACCCGTCGCCGAGCCTGACACTCGGGCTGGTGTCACTGGTGATCTGGACGCTGATCATCGTCACGGCGGTGAAGTACGCGAGCTTCGTCATGCGGGTGGACAATGACGGGGAGGGGGGCATTCTCGCGTTGATGTCGTTGCTCGGCGCGCGGCAGCACAAGCGCCCGCTCATCATGGCCGTAGGGCTGCTCGGAGCGGCGCTGATCTATGGAGATGGCGCGATCACGCCGGCGATTTCCGTGCTGTCGGCGCTGGAGGGGCTGCAGATTGCAACGACCGACGTGACGCCCTATGTGCTTCCTGCCGCCGTGGTTATTTTGATTGGTCTCTTTGCGGTGCAGCCACTCGGTACGGCGTCGATCGGGCGCGTGTTCGGGCCAGTGATGGCGCTTTGGTTCATCGTGATCGGGATGACCGGGATCTGGGGGATCGCACAGCATCCCGGTGTCCTTGTTGCGATTGATCCGCGCTACGCATTGAGTGCGCTGTTTGGCGGCGGTGCGGCGGGATTTGTGGTGCTTGGCGGCGTGTTCCTGTGCGTGACCGGGGCGGAGGCGCTCTATGCGGACATGGGGCACGTCGGAGTGCGGTCGATCCGGCTCGCCTGGTATGGGTTGGTGATGCCGTCGCTGGTGCTGAACTATGCCGGGCAGGCCGCGATCATGCTGCAAGGCGCAGATCCCTCGGGCAATATTTTCTTCCGTCTTTGTCCTCCCATCCTGCTGGTGCCGATGGTGGTCCTGGCGACGGTGGCGACCATCATCGCCAGCCAGTCGATCATTACTGGCGCCTTCTCAATGACGCGGCAGGCGATTTTGCTCGGCTGGTGTCCACGCCTGCAAATCAAGCAGACGTCCTCGGAAGGCTACGGGCAGATCTATGTGGGAGTGGTCAACTGGATGCTGATGGCGGTGACGATTGGTCTGACACTGGCCTTCCGCAAATCCGACAACCTTGCGGCGGCGTACGGGATTGCGGTGTCGCTGACGATGCTTTTGACGACGGTTCTCCTTTTCATCGCGATGCGGGAAATCTGGCACTGGCCACTGGCCGCAGCGGCCGCGATTGCCGGGTTTTTCGGAGTCATTGACGCCGGGTTTGTTGCGGCCAATGGAATGAAGTTTTTTGAGGGCGGCTGGGTGCCGCTTTTGCTGGCGCTCCTTGTGTGGGCGCTGATGGATGTGTGGCACCGGGGGACGGCGGCGGTGGCCGAACGGCTGCACGAGGCAATCGTGCCTGTGGACGCTTTCCTGGCCGACATCAAAGCTCGCGGGGTGGCGCGGGTGCCGGGGACCGCTGTGTTTTTGACGCGCACGCAAACCGGGGCGCCGCCGGTGATGGTCTGGCATGTGCGGCAGAACAGAGCGCTGCATCAGGATCTGGTCGTGGTGAACGTGACCACCGCTTCAGTTCCATACATCGACGCGGAGGAACGGCTGACGGGAGAGCAAATTGCGCCAGGGTTCTGGCGGCTGGCGGCGCGCTACGGGTTCATGGAGCGGCCGGATCTTCCAGAGCTCCTGGCGGGGTCGGGTGTGGTCGGGTGCAAGCTGCCGTTTGATGATGTCACTTACTATGTGGGGCACGAGAAGGTGCTGCCGCGCCCCGGGCGCAGTGCTTGGACCGCGTGGTTTGTGGCCCTGTTCGGGTTCATGCTGCGGAATTCGGCGACAGTTGACGGGGCGTTCCGGCTGCCAGGCGACAGGGTGGTCGAGATCGGGCGGCTGCTGGAAATATAGCCGTCGTGGTCGGCGGCAATCAGGGAATCATGCAACCGCATCCCGACAGCGTCCGCACAAGGCCGGGTGATCGGCGAAGCTGCCCACTTCGGGCAGATACTTCCAGCAGCGACCGCACTTGCAGTGGGGGGACTCCTGGACTTCGGCGGCGAGAGCGGGGCCGCGTTCGATCTTGAGTTCGCTGAGGATAAAGAACTCGTGCAGGGTGGCCGGGTCGTTGAACACGGCGTGCTGGAAGCCCTCGGCGGGCAGTGTGAGGCGCACGGTGGCTTCCAGGCTGGAGCCGATCTTCTTTTCCTGACGGGCCTTTTCGACGGCCTGCTGGATCGCGCCACGGGCCTGCAGCAGTTCCTCGACGGCGACGCTGGCGTCGCTGCCGGGGAAGGCTGGGTTGGGCTCGGGGAAGAGCTCCAGGTGGACGCTGTCGTCATGCCCCAGGAAGCCCCAGGCTTCATCGGCGGTGAAGGCGATGATGGGTGCCATGAGGCGGCAGAGCGTGTCAGTGATCTCGCGGATGACGGTCTGCGCGGCGCGGCGGCGCGGGCTGTTGGCGGGGTCGCAGTACAGGCGGTCCTTGGTGATGTCGATGTAGAGCGAGCTGAGATCGGCGGCGAGGAACTGGTTCACCACGGTGAAGACCTTGCGGAAGTCGTAGCGCTCGTAGGCTTCCACGCACTCCTTGGTCACCTTGTGCAGGCGCTCCATGACCCAGCGGTCGATGAGGGTGAACTGTTCGGGGCCGACTGCGTTTTCGGGCGTGAAATCATGCAGGTTGCCCAGCAGGATGCGCAGGGTGTTGCGCAGGCGGCGGTAGCTTTCGCCGGTCTGTTCGAACAGCTCCTGGGAGAAGGGCACCTCGTTCTGGTAATCCACGCTGCTGACCCACAGGCGCACCATGTCCGCGCCGTACTTGTTGTAGTAGTGGTCGGCGGTCATGGGCTTGGCGCTTTTGCCGGTGCCCTGGTCGCTTTTGCTGATTTTCTTGCCGGTGGTATCGACGACGAAGCCGTGGGTGATCACGGTCTTGTAGGGGGCGGCGTTGCGCACGGCGACGCTGACCATCAGGGAC
>CAINXC010000470.1 GCA_903854655.1 uncultured Verrucomicrobiota bacterium
GGATGGCTTGGGGTTGAAACGGCGACAGCCCGCGCACCTCGGGTTGAGGCGGGCGGGCTGTCGCTCGTCGGGTTGGGGTTATGCGGCGGGCTTGAACTTGAGCTGGCTCACGGCGCACTCGCTGCGGCTGACATCTTGGCGCTTGCCCAGATAGACGGGCTGGTACACGCAGCCGCTCTCGCGGAACGCATAGAGGTAGCGCACCTCCACGATGTCGCCGGGGGCCGGGACATCATGGTTGGGCGGGATGGTGACGTTGCCGGCGTTCACCGGCGTGTCATCATCTACAAGGGCGAGGCAGACGCTGCGCCGTTCGTTGATCTGGCTGACCAGGAAGGACGCCGTCTCGTAGAACTTCAATTTGAGCGCGCTGCCACCGCTGGCGGGACGGCCAGCGACATAGAGCGCATCGTGCCTCTTGAACACGACGCCCTCCTTGCCGGCCGTTTTGAGGCGCTCCAGCATGGCCGCCTTGGCCACCGTGGAACTGGCGGTTTCGGCGGTGCGCAGGTGCGGGCCGTCCGTTTTGATCAGTTCCGACAACTGGAACAGGCGTTCCTGGCAGGGCATGGAGCGCAGGTCGCTGTCGTTGATCTCAATGATGTCGAAGGCGACGAACACGTCGCCCAAGGACTCGCCATCCAGGATGAACCAGCCGTAGAGCGCTTCGACAGCCTGGGCGATGATTTGCGGCAGGGCGACAACCAGCCCGTTGCGGTTGATGCCTTCGACGCCCGTGGCGGACCTGCGGATGAGCAGGCGCCTGCCGTCGAACTTTTCCTGCATGAGCCAGCGCGAGTCCTGGATGAGCCGGGCGGCCTCGGGAGCTTCGATGGCGTTGAGCAGCTGCGGCAGGATGCCGCTGGCTTGGGCCTCCTGGCCGCTGTCCTGGTACGGGGTGCCGGATTCGCCGGGGGTGTAGCCCTTGGCGGTCTTGTCCCGGACCAGCTTGTCGTAGATGGCTTTGGCCTTGCAGTAGTCCACCGGGGCGGGCGTCTTGGTGCCGCTGGTGAGGGTGGCACCGCGCCGCCCGTAGGCGAAGGTGACGACGTGGCCGCCGTCCCTGGGTTGGATGCCCGCCTGGTACACTTTGTCAGACGGGCCGTTGCGATAGTAGAGCGTGATCTGCTCCATGGTGTGGGTCTCCTTTCGGTTTGGGTTGGGGTTGAAACAGGACAGCCGGACCCGCCTGCGTTGGTGCAGGTGGTGTCCGGCTGTTTCTGCGAAAATAGGTTGGGTTCTCTATGCAATAGGGGCCTCGTGCGCCATGCGTCCGGCAGATCCCGCCACAGCAGGATTTGCCTTCCATGCGCGGCTAACGCGTTAGCTGCCGGATTGGGGGATGCACCCAACACCGCTGGCAGTTCCCTTTTTGGAAGTCCTCCATCGGCCTTTGTCAAGGTCTGGGAGTCCGGCTGGGAACTGCGCTGTTATTCTCAGACCCGGCCTATTTTTGCGCCTCGATAAGAATAGTGGCGTTGGTAACGCTCGCTATGACATCCTCGAAGCGGCATGATTCTGTGACCGGGGAGGCCAGTTTTTCTGTCAACCCGGGAACAGAATCCGCAAGGTCTCTGAGCAGTCCGCCCTTTACGGCATAGGCCACGCTGTTGGCGATAGTGCCGGTGGTGGCCAGCGCGACGTTTTGATTCAGTATTGCGCAAACCACGCCCACCACGTTTCCCCGCTCATCAACCAGCGCACCACCGGAATTACCGGGTTGGATGGGCACGCTGATCTGGAAATCTCTGGGATCATCCTGGATGCCGGAAAGCCCTGCGATCTCGCCTTTCGCCTGCTTGGGCAAAAAGCCCTGCACATCCGGGTTGGGAAAACCGACCGTGGCAACCAAAGCGCCCAGCCTGATAACCGGCACTGCCGGAGCAATAGGCACGCAGGAATGCTGCCCGCTTATTTTGAGGATGACGAGATCGGATTTTTTGTCCTGAATGACGAGCTGCGCGGGAATTCTCTTGTTCGACCCGACACAGACGTTGATGGTCACGGCCCGCTCCACCACGTGGTGGTTGGTCACCAGGTAACCATCATTGGTGATGAAGAAACCGGTCCCGTAAAAAAGACCCCCGATGTCTTCCCTCCGTGGCGCTGGCCGAGAGGCTGCGCGAGCTTGTTCATAGCCTGCTTGAAGAACGGAGAAAAGCGCTCCCACTATAGCGACATTGCCGCCAAGCTTTGGATCAACCGCCGTTAAAGCGCTCTCCACCGCCTGTTTGCCAAACCTTTCAGGGCCATTCCGCTCAGAGCCCTCGTTCGACAACATGCGCTGCATGGCCAGACGCACCTGCCGCGCGTCGTCGCAGGGCTGAGGCTGGAAGAAGATGACCTCCAGGCAGACATTGATCATCAACTCAGTCTGGCGCTCCGCTTGCATGCCGGCGGTGATCAGCTCCGCCGAGCCAAGCGTCTCCCAGAAGGCTTTGTCATCTCTCAGCCCGGACGTCGCCGAATTGATCCCGGCGCGGGTGACATTCCGGGCATTGATGTTCATCGCCACCCAGGCGATCAATTCCTTGCGAGCCTTCTCCTGCTCAAGCTGGCGACTGACGGGATCCAGCTTCTTCATGGCCACCCACCAGCGGGACAAGGCGGGTTCAAAATCCAGGACAAGCTTCTCGCGATGCTGGACGGCGAACAGGCAGGAGGCCAGGGCCAGCGCGACGTCCAGACGGCCATTCCGCATGTACAGTGCAATGTCGCTGTTGGTGGCCGCGAGCTGGCGCAACAACGGCTTGGGCTGGCTGGCGTTTGCCAGTTTTGTCTGAGCGGCCCGGATGGCGTCGCCGGCCTTGTTCTGCATGAGCTGCCAAAACAGATAGTTGACGTGGCCCTGGATGTCCAAAGGGGCGACGCTGCGGACACTTTCCAGCTTCTGCTGCGCTGCTGCCAGATCCTCCTGCAATTTGGGTATGGCCGCCTGCTGCGCCTGAAAACCGGCCTCGGTGACAAAGGGCTTTTTGACGCAGGCGATCAAGTTGTCCATCTCCACTGAAGCATCGATTTTGAGCCCGGCTTTCGCTGCCATCAGTCCTTGAATGCACTGCTTGGCGTCTTCGAGCGTCGGCTGAGGGACTTCGACAAGCGCCCTCAGTTCCCCCGCCAGCGGCGGAAGCGTAGACACGGCGTCGCCGCTCGCACCCAGGGGCACTGCGGCCAGCAAAACACAGGACAGAGAGCGAAAGCGTGAGTTCATCTTTTCAAAAGCTTAAGATTTTGCTTCACAGGACCACGGGCAGAAAAAGGAGCCATCAAATCTTCCAATACCGGAAGCTATTCTAGGCACGGGTTCGCTACGGTCAACTTCCGAAACCGGAAGATGGCGGCACCTCAGAACATCATTGGACCAAGCATCAGGGCGCTCCGCCGTGAGAAGGGTCTGACGCAGGCCATGCTCGCCGCTCGTTGCGGAGTGCTGGGGTGGGACATCGGCGAAAACACAGTGACCAAGATCGAAACTCAAATCCGCTGTGTGGTTGACGCCGAACTGCTGTGCCTGGCCAAGGCTCTTGAGGTGCGTCCAGATTCGTTCTTTCCACCGCCGGAAACGGCCAAGGCGACTGTGAAGGCCTACTTCTCGGCCCGTCCGTCACCCTTGGATCGTTGACCTGAAGGCGGCCCCGGTTGCAGTCCCGGAGCCGCCCGCCCGTCCCTCAGTGCCAGGCCCGGCACTCGTTAAAGAACTCGCAGCCGGCGCACTGGAACCCAGGCGCGGGTGCGAAGTCCTCGGCTTCCAGTCCTCGGGCGTAGGACTCGATCAGCCGCAGCAGCTTGTCCTGCTGCCGGTCCGTGGCCGGACCGGCCTGGGTCACCACCAGCTTGGGTGTTTTGAGACGCACCAGGTGGTGCAGCTCGATGCCGCTCTCCTCATTGTCCGTGGCCTCGCGGTAGAGCATGGCGTAGCCGGTGGTCTGCACCTCGGTGGTGTGCAGGACCATTTCCGGGTCGGGCGTGCGTCCCGTGGTTTTGAAGTCCACGATGCGGCCGCCCTGGCGCACCAGGTCGATGATGCCCACCAGTTTGGGCAGGCCGTAGCGGCCCAGGTCCTTCTCGACCGAGACCTCGACCCCTTCAGGGCGCTCCTGAAGCGGAATGGGCGTGTCACGCAGGTAGGTCTCAATGAGGGCGAAGGCACCGGCCTTGGTTTCCTCCTCCTCGCCACGCCAGTTCACCGGCTCGGCCAGGTCGGCGTTGAACCAGGCCTGATCGAATACCGTTCTTATGATGCCGCCCTCCAGCGGAGCCCGGCGCCAGCGCGCCAGGTTCCACTGCTGCAGCACGGCATGCACGATGGTCCCCACCCGCATGGCGGCCGAGGGAGGCTTGGCCACCCCGGAGAGATAGCGGAAGTAGAACTTCAACCGGCACGACAGCCAGGTCCCGAGACGGGACGCGGAGATCGTTTCGAGAAGCTCGGCTTTCGTCCGGGGGCCGCCTGCGGGAGCCTGATCGAAGAGATCGCTCATAGCAGGCTGCCTCCGTTGGTGGGCCGCGACACGCTGCGGGCCTGGGCGGCGACCGTGGCGATGCGTCGCTGGAACTGCTCGCCGGTGGGTGGCTGGCGGCGTCCATTGCCTCGGGGTGCTCCGTCGCCATAGCGCTCGAACAGCTCGTCGATCAGGCCGCTGGCCTGGAGACGGTCAAGCTGCCGGACGCCCGCGCCGAACATGTCGGCGGCGAGGCGCTCGACCTCGGCGGTGTCGAGGTTGCGTTCGCGCACGATCTTTTGGATCAGGGCGCTTTGCCTGTCGCTGCAACGCCACTCGGCGGCGGTGCTGCGACCATTGCCATTGGGGTGGTGGCTGCCGTTGCGCTGGCCGTTGGTTCGCTGGGCTTGAGCGCCGTTGTGACCAGCGCCGTGGTTTGCCGGGTCGGGCAGGAAGCCGATCTGCTGGATGGACTGATCCACGGCATCCTGCAGCAGGGCGTAAAGCCTGCTGCTCTCCTGCTGGATTTGCGCGAGGTCGGTGAGTTCGGCGCGGATGCTCACCGAGTACTGATGGGACGAGAAGCCGGGCAGGCCGAGCTTCTTGGCGTAGTTGGCTTCGAGGATGATGGCCATGATGATGTTCTCCTTGGATTGGGGTGGTGGTTGGGGGACGGGTGGAAGCCACGGCACGGCCTCGCACACACGCGCCCCGGCCCCTCGTGGTGAGAGGCCGGGGGGCGTGGAGGGAGGGCGGCGCGTGGCGACTGGGGGGTGTGGCTAGCGCGGAGCGCCAGCGCCGGGGACGCCGCCCTGCTGGGGGACGCCGCTCATCTGCTCGGTGGCCAGGGTCCAGCCGGGCGTGTCGCGAAGACAGGCGGCAAGGAGGTCGTTGACCAGCCTGGTCATGGGGCGGCGCAGGCGCCGGCCTTCATGGTAGAGGGCGCAGATGATGGCGCGGTCGATGCAGGGCGAGTAGTGGGTTCGCCTGGGCATGGGGATAGAGGAAGCAAGGGACTGTTGGGCCTGGGCTTCATCAAGTTCCTATAACACGGGGGAGGGACTTATTGCAGGGCGGGTGGACGCCGTGGTGCAGGCACTCCCAGACAGTGCGACGGCAGGGTCCGAAAATTTGGTTGCTAACCTCCGAGCTAAGAAGTACACGGTGTGACCTTACTTGCGTTTCCCCGTTTCCCCGTTTCCCCGTTTCCCCGTTTCCCCGTTTTTCCACTTTCTAAGTGACGTAACGAAGCATCGTTTGATTGTTGAATTTGGCAGCGTTCATCGCACCTGCATTACCGCGTAAACCCGTCTAGCCGTAATTGCCGTAGCGTAAATTCAGGCACCATGCCGAGAAATTTACGCTTTCGCCGGGAGAGCCACGGGCCCTTCCTCTAACGCGAGATCCATGCTCGCGAGGTTCAAGCCAAACTATTCAGAAAATGTCCTTTCCATCATCACTGCCAGAAACTGGCAGTCTCTTCTCGCGGCCACAGCTCGCGCTTCGCTGGAGTTGCAGCATCGAAACCCTGAAGCGCCGGGAGAAATCTGGCGTCCTGAGGCGGATCCACATCGGACCGCGCCTGATCCGTTATGCTCTTGCGGATGTCCTGAAAATCGAAGGTCAGAAAGGGGGGGCGGCACAATGAGCGGTCGTCACGCTCCTATTGTTTCTCTCTCACTCCGCGTAATGCGCCGTCAACATTCACCCTCGTCAACGTCTGCTCCGGCAAGGACGGACATACAAAGCACCCCTGGTGCCGCCAGCTCCTGGGGCGCAGCCCTCAAAACTGCGCTCTGCCCCTCGAATAATTCCAGAATATCAACACAGCCAAGACACCGTCACATGAAGAACTCAAATCCCTCCGAGACTGAGCCCCCCCAAGCAGCGCCGCGCCCAGCGCGCTACGGCCCCAAGAAGCAGTACCTCAACCGCCCGCTGATCCACAGCCCGGAGCAGGCGACCAAGACCAGGTGTCGCATCTGGTGCAAGGCGAAAGTCCCGCTGCGGCTGGAACTGGGCGAGGAGGCCGCCATCTTGCTGGACAAGATGCAGGACGGCACAGACAACTGGCACTGGTGCACGTGGCGTCTGCGCCTGGCCACCGGGATGAGCAAGCACAGGGTCAGGCGTGGTGTGGCCGCCCTCAAGAAGAGCGGCGTCATCGTCGAGAAAAGGAACCGCCTCCCCAACGGCGAGTTCCACGGCGTCATCTGGGACGTCTTCCCGGCCGCCGGGATGCGTGCCGATGACGTGCGGGTGCTTCCTCCTCGTAAGAAAAAAATAGGATGCAGCCGGACGTCCGGTGGAAGGTACTTGAATAAGGGGAATGATAATGACCCTTCTCCAAACCTCTTCCCCATCGGGGAAGAGGGTGCTATCATTTCTATCCCGGAACGAGGCTCCAACCTGGAGGGCGCGTCAGCGCCCGACCAGCAAGACACTGTTCCCGGTGCCCAGAGCGCCTGCGGCGCAACGGCAGCAGAACCCCCGTACGCGGACCGCTCGCCGGAGTCAGAAGCAGTTGCCCCTGTTCCCGGCAAACCTGAAGCCAGCCAGCCCCCAGAAACGACTCCCGAGGCCCCGCACGACACTTCTCCCGGTGAAACCCCTGCGGACGCCTGTCAGGCTGAGGAAACCCCCGCAGAAGCCCCGCAGCACCTCACTCCCGGCAAGTGGGAGGTCGCGAAGCTTGAGAAGTGCGCGTATCTGTCCGACGAACACGGCAACATCTTCGTCGAGACCCCCTACCCAGGTTGCCCCTCTGCCCGGCGCAAAAAGTGGCTGGCCGGCAGCGCCCAGGCGCTGCTCCTGGAACGTCTGGTGGGCACCCCCATCGAGTGGACCAACCGGCTGGAGCGCCGGTTCATGCGGGCCTGTCTAAGCAAGGGTTGGACCGTCCGGCACCTCACGGAGCTGGCGAACGCCGTCAACGGCGGCGCACGCCCGGTGCTGGAGCAGCAGACAGGCCGGCGGTTGTGCAACGCTCAGGACTGGATCGACTGTCTGCACGACTCCACCAAGCTTAACATCGTCGATGCGCTGGAAGCCGTCGATTACGCCAGGATGGTGGTGACCGAGGTACCTGTCATACACAACCCGGAGGCGGCCCCGGCGATGCCCTACCAGCCCGCCGAGGTGCCTGGTTGGTTTGAGTCAGCCACTTCCGTCGCGGCTGTGTTTGCGGGGCTCGCCAAGGCGGGCCGGGCGTTGCTGAATTATTGCCCCGAGGACCCCAGCGGGAAGGGGATTGCTGGTTTCGCCGCCAGCTACGCCAGGATCATCAAGCTGCACTGGACTGCCCGCCATACGGCGCAGATGGGTCGTGCGGCCGTCTACCTTGACGAGGACCAGCTGGCCTTTGCCAGCGCCCTGGTGGAGGCCCTGGGGCTGCCCAGCCTGAGGGTGCTGCGCCTGCGCGCGATCGCGATGCTCAAGACGATACTGTCCGACGAGCAGGCCGAGCTGTGGCTAGCCGCCAGGGGGGTGGCGGAATACAAACCAGAAGAAACATATGACAACGACATCTACGATCAAGCCCAGGCTTGAAGCACCCCCGGAGGTCCAGATCCTGGCCGAGGCGCTCAGCGCCCGGCACGGTGACGTGAGCGTGCGGTTCGAAAGCTCCGGGCTGCACCTCTACATGGCGGCTCCCTGTGAGCTGGAGAGCGATGGTCGCATCGAGCTGGAGAAATGCCATCTGGCCGTCAACGCTGACCGGTTTCTGCGGCGTGGCCGGTTTGCCGCGATGCCCCGCACGGTCAACGAGGACCGCTCAGCCCAGTGCATGAAGTGCGGCAAGGGCTACCTGGTGTCCAGGCTGCTGGCCTGGCCCAAGCTGGATGACCGGGGCATCAAGGACACCACCCACAAGGTGAAGGTCAGCAGCGCGACGGCCTGCCTGGTGGATGACGGTCGCGGCAACAAGATACCACCGCCGCCAGGCCGCTGCCGTCTCATCACCGAGCTGCCCCACGACCATGTCGCGGTCCAATACCTCGTTGGGCGACAGTACGACCTCCCCACCCTGGTGCGGCAGTTCCGCTGCTCCTACTGCGAGGAGGAGCTGCCCGAGGACCACGAGCTGGGTATAGGGTACCGAAGGCTGGCGGCGGGGTTTAACGACACCCCGCAGGGGCGGATCATCTTCTTCGGTGACATCGACGGGGTGCAGAAGCGGACGCGATGCGGATGCTCACAGGTCCCGACGCTCGCCGCCAAACCCGTGACAGCATGACAGCGATTTTTGACACTCTGAAGCCCCCCAGGTGCCACCAGGGCCTGCCGGATTTTGAGAACCCGAAGGAGTTTGCCAGCCCACGATCGGTGCATTGGACCGAAAAAGTGTCCACACTAGTGTCTACACAGGCCGTTTTGGCCACCAAAATCACCCCCTCGAAAAGCGCTGCAACCCTTGATTTTGCAGGTGGAGCCGAGTGTCGGACTTGAACCGACGACCTACTGATTACAAATCCATCACTTGCCTGTTTGGCTTTGTTCGCTCATGTTTCCTCATGAGCGCACCTAGACAAGGTAAAACAAGGGATACAGAGGCAGATACTGCAAACGCAGGAGCACAAGAACCGGCAGAGGTTAACTCCAAAAGTGTCCGATTAGTGTCCGACTCGGACACTTCCAAAAAGCCCATTGGCAAAGCTGATGCTCGTTACTGGCAGCAGAAGGGCCGCTTCGTGGTTGACCGGCGCAGCCGCTTCCTGTGCTGCAAGATCCAAGTGCGGGGCAGGCGTGAGTCATTCCCGCTACGCACGGCGAACAAGACCACCGCAGCCGCCAAGGCAGCGTTGATCTATGGCGACGTGATCGCCCTTGGCTGGGATGCCGCCATGCTGAAACACAAGCCGGATGAAACCCCGGTGACGAGCGGAAAAGTGGGTGCCCTCATCATCGCCGTCACAGAACTTGCGGACGTTCGCCCTGTCACCCTTGCGGCCAACGTGGCCGCGTTCCGGCGCATCGTCGGGGACATTGCCAGGGTGGAGGCCACCGAAAGCCGCTACGCCCCTTCTGGAGCCAAGCGTACGGCGAGGCTGGCCGCCATTGATGCCGTGCCTTTGGAGAAGATCACTCCCGCCGCAATCGAAGCATGGAAGCTCGCCTTCGTGACAGCGCGGGCGGCAGGGGGTGAAGACAAGGCACGGGCCGCCCGCAACTCAGCAAACACGTTCCTGCGCTCCGCCCGCTCCCTGTTCTCAAAGTCCTTGCTCCGCTTCCTTGGGGAGCGCGTGGTTCTCCCCAGCCCGCTCCCGTTTGAAGGGGTGCAGTTCTTCCCGCGCCAGTCCATGCGATACGCTGGCGGTTTTGATGTGGCGAAGCTGATTGAAAAGGCCCATTCCGAACTGGGGCAGGAATCCGAGCACGCGGAGGAATGGAAGGCTCTGCTTCTCACCTTGTTTGCGGGGTTGCGGCGCAATGAAGCGGACAAGCTGCGCTGGCAGTCCATTGACCTTGCGGCGGGAGTCATCCGCATTGAGGCGCACGGCGACTTCTCCCCCAAGGCTGAAACCTCACTTGGCGAGGTGCCCATTAATAGCGAAGTGGCCGCATTGTTGCGCGGCTTGCGGGCACGCGAGCCAAAGGCTGTCTATGTGCTCGCTGGCACCACCGCAAAGAGAGGCGTGAACTACCGCCACTATCGCGCCGCAGCGACCTTTGAGCGGCTGGTGGCATGGTTGCGAGCCAATGGCGTGGAGAGCAAGACGCCCATTCACACACTCCGCAAAGAAGCTGGGAGCCTCGTTTGTCAGAGCGCCGGATTGTTCGCCGCCTCGCGATTCCTTCGCCATGCCGACGTTGCCATTACCGCGCAGCACTACGCCTCGCAGAAGGATCGCGTGACGGTGGGCATGGGGGCTCTGCTTGCCCCTGCCCCATCGGCAAACGTGATCCCGTTCACCGAACCTCAACCAGCCAGCCGCGATGAAAAGCAAAAAGCAACCCGCCGCGCTTGATCCAAGTGCCCGCTTGGACCTTGTGACCTTGCTTCCTGCGATGGCGGAGCGCAAGGGCTGGCCGGCCGCAAAAGTCGGGAACTTTACCAAAATGCTTGAGGATGTGCTGGAGCCTCCCCCACTTCACAAAGTCTATCCTAATGAGAAGCTGCGAACAGAGGGTGAAGCCGCTGCCACTTCAATTCCTCGGTCGCTCTCAGACAACCCTCGCGGAGTCGTTCCTGGCAACCCTCATGAGGTCATCCAAAAGCGTGCTATTGCCCGTCGATTCGTCGGGGAGCTGTACTTGTCTGCTCGCCGAAACACGATCGTGCCCGCTTCCGCCGGGAAGGGGCCGCACAGTTACCGCGTGGAAGCCGTTCCACCGTTCGGCTGGGAGTGGGAAAAGCCGTTCCGCAGGGCCTTGGATTTCTTTGAAAAATCGGTCAACGCCAGACACAAGGGAGTCTCTGAAATCACCTCCATGCTGACCACGCGCAATCAAGATCTCGAAGAGCGCGGGCTTGGCCACATCGGTGACATCGTGGAAAGCAACGAGGCCGATTTTACCAACCGACAAATTGGGGAGATTGTGACACGCGCATGGCTCTCCGACGACAGCGCTCTTTTCACTGAACTGGCCACTCTCTCAGAGGCAAAAGCAAGAACGAGGTCGGACCCCAAAATGCCAGCTCTAACCCAGGGGGTGGAACTCATTTGCATCGCCCTAAATCTTTGCCTAGCGCTGAACAGAAACCCCACCCGCAAGGAACTGAAAGCGCAATGCGTCAAAGAGAACCTTTCCGTTGGATCGTGGAACGGCGCGCTGGGTGACAACCATTTGACCTTCTTGGATTGCGCCTCGGCCGGGAGGCCAAGCAAACAGCGAGATCGACCAGCGCGCTAATCCATCGGCGGCGGATACAACTTCCGATCTATTTCAATTGTTCGGTGGTGACATGCTGTGTTCGCAATGAACACAAAACCCGCCCCGTCGCCGTCCCCCTTCTTGACTCCGAAGCAGCTCGCCACCCGATGGCTTTGCTCTGAAATGAAGCTCCGCCGGATGCGAGCCAAGGGCATCCTGCCCGTGAGCTACATCGGACGCTCAGCCCGCTACCTGCTCGCCGACGTTGAGCGGATCGAAGCTCAAGCCCGAGTCTAACCGCCATGCACTCACCGCTCCACCAAAAGGGCGGTTCCGGCATGGCGCACAGAACCGCCCGGATTGCAAGTCTAGGACGTTCTGAGCATAGCCAGGAACTCGCCCACATCAAGGCCAGCCTGCCCGCTTACCTGCGAGCCATCGGCCACGAACCAAACATGAACGGCAACGGCGCAAAGCTCACCGCGCTCTGTCCGCTTCACGCTGATACTAAGCCCAGCTTCACCGGCACCCTGAACGGCGAGTGCTGGCGATGGTACTGCTTCCCATGCGGCAAGGGCGGCACGGTCATTGACCTTCACGCATGGCGCACGGACCGCGATCCGCGCCGCGACTTTCTCGCCGTGTGTAACGAGGTGGCCGCCCTTCTCAACTTTCCGCCCTTCTCCCGCGACGGATACGACCGGCCAGCAAGGCCCGCACTGCCGCCCAAGCCTAAAGAAATCAGGCCCTCCATGAACCTTGATACACTCTACCACCTCACCAGCCCATGGCGTTCCGCGCTGGGGCAGTCCACGGCCCTGAAGGCCCAGGTTGCCGCTGAACTTGGATTCAAGCCCGAAACCATCAACAACCTCACCACGCCTTGCTTTGATGCCCTGGGAATCGCGCCCGCCGGTTTTCAGGTGCCCTTGAAGAGCGGCACCACAAAGCCCCTCAAGGCCCCCTGTCTCGCCTACATTTACGAAGGCGCGTACAAGCTGCGCTCCCCATGGGGGAACAGTGGCTCGCGCTTCCTCATGATAGGCCGCCCGTGCCGACCATGGCGTTCGTTCTGGTTGCTGCGCCAGCATCCGCCCATTTCAGACGTGCATGTGGTGGAGTCGGAATCTTCCGCCATCGCCGTCATGGAAGCCGGATTCGAGGCCGCCTTTGAGCGCGGTTCTTGCGTGGTGGCCGCCCCCGGCGCCAGCGGCTTCAAACCCGAATGGGCTTCCCTCTTTGCGGGCTTCAA
>CAINXC010000471.1 GCA_903854655.1 uncultured Verrucomicrobiota bacterium
CCGCCGCTGAGCGTGGGGCTGGGCTGACCAAGCTGAAGGTAGCCGAGGCCGGTATCGGCCAGCAGGCGCAAGGGGCGTGAGATCTTCTGCACCGGGCCGAAGAATTCCGCAGCCTCGTCGATGCTCAGTTTGAGCACGTCGCCGATGTGCTTGCCATTGTATTCGATTTCCAACGTGGCGGCATTGAAGCGCATGCCGTTGCAGATCTCGCAGTGCACGCGCGTGGCGGGCATGAAATTCATCTCCACCTTCACCTCGCCATTGCCGCCGCAGGCCTCGCACCGTCCGCCTTCGGTGTTGAACGAAAAGCGCGTGGGAGTGTAGCCGCGAGCGCGGGCCAGCGGCACCTGGGCGAACAGCTTGCGGATGTCGTCGAGAATCCCGACGTAGGTGGCAGGGCATGACCGGCTGGTCTTGCCGATGGGGCTTTGATCGACCTCGCTGATGCCGCCGAATGTTTCCGCGCCAGCAATGCTGGTCCAGGCATTCACTTTCCCTTTCTTCTTGCGTGCCTTGCTCAACACCTCGCGCACGGCGGGCGCCAGTGCGCCATGCATGAGCGAACTCTTTCCGCTGCCGCTGACGCCGGTGAGAACCGTGAGGCGGGCCAGGGGAATGGCGATGTCCACGTTCTTCAAATTGTTAGCCGTGGCGCCCTTCAGCGTGAGCCAGCCCTCCTTCGCTCCGGCTTTTGGCAGGGGCCGGCGCTCACCGCGTGAAGGGTGGCGCAGCGGATGGCGCAGGCTGTTGCCGGTCACGCTCTTCTTGTTCTTGAGGATATGGGCGAGCGTGCCCTGGGCAATAACTTCTCCTCCGAACCGGCCCGCACCAGGACCGAGGTCGAGGATGGTGTCCGCGCGCTTCATGGTTTCATCATCGTGCTCGACCACGAGCAGCGAGTTGCCCTTGTCGCGCAGCGCCACCAGGGTGTTGAGCAGGGCCTCGTTGTCGCGCGGATGCAGGCCGATGGTCGGCTCATCGAGCACGTACAACACACCGCGCAGGTTGCTGCCAAGCTGGGCGGACAGGCGGATGCGCTGGGCTTCGCCGCCGCTCAGGGTGTCGGCGCTGCGATTGAGCTGCAAGTAACCAAGCCCCACCTCGCGCATGAAGTGCAGACGCTGGTCGATTTCATTGACGATATCGCGGGCGATGATCGCCTCCGTGCCTTCAAAGGAGAGCCCGGACACAAGCTGCGCCGCGTCTTCAGCGCTCAATTTGGCGAAGTCCTGCATGGTATGATCATGCAGTTTCACCGCGCGCGCGATTTCATTGATGCGGCTGCCACGGCAGGTGGGGCAGGTGGTGCGCGGGATGTCTTCGTCCTCGCTGTTGAATCGGCGTTCCTCCTCCATCTCCGCTTCGAGCATGGAGACATCATCCCGCTTTTCCTGGCTGCGCGCCTTGCCGCCCACGAGGCCAAATCCACGGCAGGTCTTGCACCAGCCGTGCGGGCTGTTGAAGGAAAACAGGCGCGGGTCCAGCTCTTCGAAGGACCAGCCGCACGAAGGGCAGCTCATCTCCGTGTTCATGATGTGGATGGTCTTGTCCGGCAGACGCAGCTTGAGGGTGCCTTTGCCCATTTTTAGCGCCTGCTCCACAAGAGGCCGTAACACACTGCCCGTGGCGCTCTTGTCCGTGCGACCCACCACGGCATCAATGGTGTGCTCCTTGAAGCGCTCCAGGCGCTGGAAGTTCAGCGTGTCCTTAAATTCGCCATCCACCAGCAAGGTCTCAATGCCATGCTTGCGGGCGTTCTCCGCCACTTCGTTGTGGAAGCCCTTCCGTGCCTTGATCAGCGGCGCCATGATGTGCAGCATGCCCTTCTTCGCGTGCTTGGCGATGGCGTCGACAATGGCCTGGGTGCTTTGCTTTTTCACCGGAATCTCGCACTTGGGGCAGTGCTGCGTGCCCAGCTTGGCGAACAGCAGACGCAGGAAGTGATACACCTCGGTGACCGTGGCCACGGTGGACTTGCCGCCGCCGCGCGAAATGCGCTGCTCGATGGCCACGGTGGGCGGCACGCCGGTGATGAGGTCCACATCCGGCTTCTCCATCTGCTCGACGAAGGTGCGCGCATACACCGACATGGAATCAAGGAAGCGCCGCTGGCCTTCCGCGAACACCAAGTCAAATGCCAGGCTCGATTTCCCGCTGCCGCTCAGTCCGGTGACGACGACAAATTCATCGCGAGGGATCTCCAACGAGATGTTCTTCAGGTTGTGCTCGCGGGCACCTTTGATGCTGATGGTGTTCGGGGCGTTCTTGGTTTCTGGTGCCTGGTTCTTCGTTTTCTGAATGCGGTAGCCCGAGGCCGATTCCGCCACGATGGAGCGAGGACTCAGCACGGACTGAAGATAGCGACCGGTGTGCGACTCAACGCACTCGGCGACCGTGGCGGGCGTGCCCGCCACGACCAGGCTTCCACCCGCCGCGCCGCCTTCGGGGCCGAGGTCGATGATCCAGTCGGCGCATTTGATGACCTCGAGGTTGTGCTCGATCACCAGCAGGCTGTGGCCTTCATTGGCCAGGCGCTGCAGCAGCTTGATGAGCAGCGCGATGTCATCGAAGTGCAGGCCGGTGGTGGGCTCATCCAGCAGCAGGAGGCTCTTCTTGTCCGTGGAGGCGGGCTCCAGCAGGTGGCCGATCAACTTGAGGCGCTGGGCTTCGCCGCCGGACAGGGTGTTCAAGGGCTGTCCCAGGCGCAGGTAGCCCAGACCGGCCTCGGTCAGCATGGCGAGCTGCCGCACCACGTTTGCCGCCTTCTTCGTGATGGCGGGCGGCTCAGGCGAGATGGCGATTTTGTGGAACCACGCCGTGGCGTCCTCCACGGTCATGCACAGCACCTCGTGAATGTTCTTGTCGTGGAGCGTCAGCTTGAGGGCGGGCGCCTGGAAGCGCTTGCCCTCGCACTCCGGGCAGGTCACGTAGAGATCGCTGAGGAACTGCATTTCGATCTTCTCGAAGCCGTTGCCCATGCAGCGCTCGCAGCGCCCTTCGCCGGAGTTGAAGCTGAAAAAGCCCGGCGTGATGCCCTGCGCCTTCGCGTCCTCCGTCTCGGCGAACAGCGCGCGGATATGATCAAAGGCACCGACAAACACCGCCGGGGTGCTGCGCGGGGTGCGGGCCAGTGGGGACTGGTCCACCATCACCACGCTGCCGATCTTTTCGTGGCCGATGATCTGGCCCACGCGCCCGGGCTCCTCCTCGCACACCTCGCCGCGCAAGCGCTGCAAATTCCGGTAAAGCACATCATGCACCAGCGTGCTCTTGCCGCTGCCGCTGACACCGGTGATACAACAAAAGACACCAAGCGGAACATCAACATCTATCTTCCTGAGATTGTTCTGGCGCGCGCCTTTGATCTTGAGCCACTGCTTCGGCGCCCTGTGCCTGGTCGGCACAGTGATGCTTTTGCGCCCGAACAGGTAGTCGCCAGTGAGCGAGCCCTTGCAGTTCACCAGCTCGCTGATGGGGCCGCTGAACACCAGGCTGCCACCCTTCTCGCCACGGCCGGGGCCGATGTCGATCAGATGATCCGCCGCCTTCATCACGGACTCCTCGTGCTCCACCACCAGCAGCGTGTTGCCCTTGTCACGCAGGCCTTCCATCACGCCGATGAGCCGGCCAATGTCACGGGGATGCAGTCCGATGCTCGGCTCGTCCAGAACGAACAGGGTGTTCACCAGCGAGGCCCCCAGGCAGGTCGTCAGGTTCACTCGCTGGAGTTCGCCGCCGCTAAGCGTCCGCGTCTGGCGGTTCAGATCCAGATAGCCCAGACCGGCGCGTTCCAGGTAGCTCAGGCGCGAGTCGATCTCATCGCGCAGCAGCCGAGCGGCCTGATCGCCCTCCTTCACCTGCCAGCCCTGGACCGTGGGCAGCAAGTCCGTGAGCGGCAGGGACCAAAGATCGGCGATCGTGTGCGGGCCGATGCGATAGTTGTACGCCTCCTTTTTCAAGCGCCCGCCGCCGCAGTCGGCGCACTCGGTGTAGGCGCGGTAGCGGCTGAGGAAGACTCGCACATGCATCTTGTAAGCACGCGATTCCTGCCATTTGAAGAAGCCGCGCACGCCATACCATTCGCCGCGCTTGTACGCCTCCTCGGGATCATCGCGAGTGCCGTTGATGAGCCAGTCGCGGTCCGCCTTGCTGAAGTCCTCGAACGGCTTGGAGATGTCCACGTCGCGCTTCAGCGCCGCCGTGATCAGGTCGGTCTGGCATTCGGCATAGGTGCTGCCGCCGAAGGCCCGCACCAGCCCGCCTTCGATGCTCAGCGATTCATCCGGAATGGCCTTGCCCATGTCCAGGCCCAGCGTCTTGCCAAAGCCCCGGCAGGTGGGACAAGCACCAATGGGATTGTTGAAGCTGAAAAGGCCCGGCGTAGGCGCGGGCAGGTTGATGTCGCAGTGCGCGCAATGCCAGCCCGTGGAATAGCTCAGAACCTCGGCCCCTGGAGCCGCGGCTTCCGGCACCACCGAGACCTGACCTTTGCCAAATCGCAGGGCGGCTTCCAGGGCCTCGCTCAACCGCGCCTGGGAGGCGGTGTCCAGCACCACGCGATCCTGCACCACAAACACACGCGCAGGCAGTTTGCGGCCCTTGAGGGGATCGCCATCATCCAGCCGGATGACTTCGCCGTACAGCCAGATGCGCAGAAAACCCTGGGCCTGCAGGAACTCGGCGAAGTCCTTGGCATCGGTGTTCTTGGGCACGGGAATGCCGAAGACGACGAGCGCCACCTTGCCGGCATGGTGGCCCAGCAAATCGCGCTGAATGCTCTCGGGCGTCTCGGGGCGCACAGGCCGTTTGCACTCCGGGCAGGAACCCTCTGCGAGACGCGGGAAGATCATCTTCAGGTAGTCATTGATCTCCGTGATCGTGCCCACCGTGGAGCGCGTGCTGCGCACGTTGTTCACCTGCTCGATGGCAATCGCGGGCGGGATGCCTTCGATGCTGTCCACCAGCGGCTTGTCCATACGCTCAAAGAATTGCCTCGTGTACGGCGAAAACGTCTCCACGTAGCGCCGCTGCCCCTCGGCATAAATCGTGTCGAAGGCCAGCGACGACTTGCCGGAGCCGCTCGGCCCCGTGATGACGTTAAGCTTCCCGACCGGCAGATCCAGGTCAATCCCCTTCAGGTTGTTCTGCCGCGCCCCGCGAATCCGGATGACGTTGGAGGGAGCTTTGGGCTTGGTCTTGGCGGAAGAGCGTTTGGGCATGGGCGTGGAAAAGAGATACGCGCGGCGGGGGCGGTGGGCGGCGGCAATGAGCTTCTGATTGCCTCATCTGCGTCGAGTGCCGAACGAGGGGTGCCGCTTGTCGTGCCTGACCACCAGAATGCGGATGTGGTCAGCCTCGGTCCGGTAGAGAAAGTGGTAGGGGAACCGTCTCAAATTGCAGCGTCGCAAGCCGCAGAGATCGAAGTGCTGACGCTCAGGGTGCCCGGCAACGCTGGTGATGCAGGCTAACAGCTCACCCCAAAAATCATCCGCGAGCTGCTCCGAATCTTCACCATAATAAGCGAGTGCCTCCCGAACGTCGTGGCGCACGGAAGGATGGTAATGGACCTTCATCGGCCACGGTCCGCGTTCACTGCCCGCACAAACTCGTCGTGTGTCATTGGCTGTACGACCCCTGATTCGAGCTCGCGATCACGCTGCATGACTTCATCGTCACTCACATCGTAGTCGGGATCAGGCAGGGTGGCAATGAGACGCGATGCGAGCGAGGCGCGCTGCGAAGGCTGCAGGGCGAAAGCAAGTTGCTCAATTTCGGCGAGGCTTGGCATGCCACAAGGATAACACCCTGCGTGGGCGGTTCAAGGGTGATCGTCCTTCAATGTCCGCCACCCCCGTGTCTCCCAATCATAGCCCTCGATGCCGGAAATGCGCCGCTTGTAGTCGTAACGGCTGGGCAGGCGGGTGCCGAAGCCCTGATAGAGCCAGTGCTTGCGGGAGGCCTGGGCGAGCTGCAGCTCCTTCAGCAGAGTGAGGGTGCCGAGGCTGCGCTTCTCGTGCTCGGGCTCGAAGATGGCGTACACGCTGGAGACAGCCTCCACGCCGACATCCAGGAAACTCACGGCGATGAGTTCATCGCCGAGCCAGGCTTTGATGGCGGCGCATTCACAGGGCACCAGCGCGGGTTCGGCGCTGAAAAACGCGTCCAACGAGGAGGGCTTGTTCTCCTCAAACCGTTCGCTGTGGCGGGCGAACATGGCGTGGATGGCTTCGTCGAACACGGCGGGAGCAATTTCCCAGCGCAGGTCTTCATTTTGCCGCCAGAGACGGCGCTGGCTTTTGCTCATTTTGAAGCGCCCCAGATCCACGCGCAAGGGGATGATGTCGTGCTCCACCCCTTCCATTACGCAGTGGGTGTAGCGGAAGAAGCAGTGGCCCTGGTGCCGCCAGCCCTGCGACCAGAGAAAGTCCATCGTCGCCGCTGGAACGTGCGGCGCGAGGAAGGCTTCGTCAAGGCGGGCGGGTTCCATGGGGGCGATACTTGGGAAGCACGCATCGTGCGGCCTGTCCAAAACAAAACCCACCTGCAGCCTTGCCACAGGTGGGTTCCGTCTCGAATTGAGCTCGGTTTACTTCATCATCTCGGCCACCTTGTCCTTGATGGCGGCGGTCCAGATTTCGTAGCCCTTGGCGTTGGGGTGCAGCAGGTCTGGCATAATCTCCTTGGAAAGGGTGCCGTCGGGCTCCAGGAAGGCCTTGCCGATGTCGAGGTACTGGATCTTCGAGCCGTCCGCGAATTTGGCGATGCCGGCGTTCACCACCTCATTTTGCTGGCGCTTGGCGTCCTGTCCGTTGGCACCGCGAGGGAAGATGCCAAGCACGAGGATCTTTGTTTCGGGCATCTTTTTTTGCAGGTGGTCGAGGATGGCCTTCACACCCTCGATGGTCTGCGGCGGCGTGCATTGATAGACCTCTCCATTGAGTTCCTTCGGCTTGCTGCCCACATGACCGGTGTTGTTGGTGCCGATCATGAGCACGACGAGCTTCGGCTTGAGGCCGTCAAAATTGCCGTTCTCCAGGCGCCAGAGCACATGCTCCGTGCGGTCGCCACCGATGCCAAAATTGGCCGCCTTCTGGGGAGCCCAGGACTTGGTCCACTCCTCCTTGCCCCTGCCGCCCCAGCCAGCGGTGATGGAGTCGCCCAGGAAGACGAGCTGTGCCTCGCCCTGCTTCGAAATGGCATTGAAGGATTCGTGCTGCTTCATCCAACCGCCGTCACGGGGCACCGGCGAGACTGCGTAGTTTTTGGGGGTCTCTTGGGCGAAACCGACAACCGACAGAGCCAGGCTGGCGGCGAGCAGGGAAAGAAGCGAGTATTTCATGGTGGAGACGCCGATGTTGGGCGAATCCGGCCCGGTGCTCAAGCCAGAAAGAAATCAATTCCACGCTGCCCGCCAATCGCGTTTGCCGCCCCGCTCAAGGCGCCAGAGGTTGCAAAGCGACGAGGCCGGACTGACCGGTGCCATCGATGACCTTGGGCGTGGGCGTCAGGAAGTAACCGTAGCCGCCGTTGAAACTGCCGCCTGGTTTGCCGAAGACGACGCCGCTGTACGCGGGCTTGGTTCCGTCGGTGGCGGTGAAGACGCCGGCGAATCTGCCGGTGGAGGCCGTGACGCCGAGAGTGTAGGACAAGTCGGCACTGTCGAATTTGGTCACGACGTTGAGCGGTGAGATGTTCACGTCCTTCGCGATGGCGCTGACGAGCCCCCCGCTGCTCAAGGTGATGACCGCATTGATGGCGGGCGGAGCCACGACCGTGAGGCCGGGCACAACGCAATGCCCGGCGACGACGGCGAATTTCGCGCCCATGAGGGAGGTGGTGACGCCTTCGGGCCAGCCAAAAGGATAAACCTGGCCGCCCGCATAGGGCTTGAGCCAGAGGAAGCCGGAGCCGTCAAGATCGGTGCTGGCCTGGTTATCATCCACTGTGATAGCGCCGCTGAAGGAGCCGCCGCCAGAATACAGCGAGGCATAGAGGGGGCAGGTGAAGGCGGCGCTCAGCGGCGCGCTGGCCGTGAAGGCGGCCCCATCCGCCAGGGTCACGCTGAGCGTCGCCACTCCGGCGGTGGTCACGGTGATGGAGCCAATGCCGTCGCCCTGAGGAAAATCTACCGCTGTGAGCCCATTGGTCTGGGCCTGGGATGGAATCACGACGGTGTAGGACCCTTTGTTGGTGTTGCTCGCAGGGACGGGGCTCGTGGCGCTGAACGCGGCGCGGTCGGCCCCCAGTGAGGCAAAGGGCAGCAGGCCGCCGGAGACCTGCTCGAATATCAAGGCGCTCATTTTGAGCGTGGCGGTGTTGAGGACCAGCACTTCGAGTTCGAGGCTGGGCAAGCCAGGGCGAGGGAGGACGACCACGACGGAGCGCGATGCGCCGAACAAGGCGATGCCGGCGCTGTTGAACTGGCCGGTGAGCGGCAGGCTCAGCCCGCCAAGCTTCAACGAGCCGGTAAAGCTGCCGGTGTTGGTGACCGTCAGGTTGACGAAGCCCGTCTGCTCATTGAGAGGGATGGAGGGGAGGGGTATGGCGGTCACCAGGCCGTTGTAACCGCCGGTCACCGCGCTGGTGAAGGGGTTGGCGACGAAGGTGGCGGTGATGGTGGGACTCGCGGCCAGCGTTGAGGAAAAGACGAAGGTAAGCTTGGGCAGCGTGGTGGCGGCCGAGGGCAAACCCGCGCCTGCCCAGCTACTGAAGATGTCCGCAGGCACAGCTGTGGGCACGGCGGTGAGGGTGTAGGTCTTGCCCACCTGATAAGCGGCAAGTTGGCCCGTCACTTTGCCGGGGCCGCTGATTGTGACCGTGATCGCCAGATTGATCACATAGGTGAACGAGCGCGTGACGACCGGCGAGCCATTGCCAGCGGCATCGAAGCATTGCACCTGAAGGGTGTTGAGGCCGCCCACGGGAGACAGGGTAAGCGAATAAGTCGTGCCGGTCGCCTGATTGGCGGCGAGGGTGGCGAAAATTGGTGTGCCGCCATTGAGGGTGACCAGCACATGGTCCACACCGACGCTGTCCGTGGCCGCCCCTGTCATATTCACCGTTCCGCCCAGGGTGCCGGTGATGGAGGCGGCGGCAGGGGCGGTGATCGTTGCCGCCGGATGGGAGTTCAGCGGCGTGTAATCCACGTACAGGTTATCAAAACCCGCATCGGCGGTGACGGAGAAGGAGCCCTGCAAGTAGGTGCCGAAGTCGTCATTCCACCAGATGTTGTGGAAGCCCTTGGGGTCATCCGCCACCAGCCACTGGTGGGAGGTGTTCCAGAACGCGTTGCCGCTGTTGGGCGAAGGCACGCTGGCGCCCAGATCCAGGGTGAGGTGGAACGAGTTGCCGCTGGTGCCCATGTTGGTGGCGCCGTTTGTGAAATTGAGAAGGCTCCAGTCAATGCCGGCCTCGTTCGTGGCTGAGGAGAGAGCGTTGAGTTTCCAGGAGTAGATGGTCGTGCCGTTGAAGGTGGCGGGACCGGTGAAAGTGACGTCTTCGACGCCGCTGTAAGCGGGAAGCTGCGAAGGCGTGCCGCTGATGCCGATGACGCCGGAGACCGTGGCGGTGCCCATGATCTTGCCGCTGCCGAAGAGATAGGAGTTCTTGTTCATCACCAGCGTGCCGGCCAGGGTGCCGCCATTGAGGAGCAGGGCCGACCCTCCGTCCATGGTGGTGGTGCCTGTGCCGCCAGCCAGCGCCGCAGCGCCGCTGATTTCCAGCGCGCCGCCCGGATGCACCATGATGGAGCCGGTGCCGGTGGCCGATCCGGCGGTGTTTTCAACCTGAAGGACGCCCGAATTGACGTTGGTCGCGCCTGTGTAAGTGCTGGCGCCTTTCAGGGCCAGGGTGCCCGGCCCGAAAGTGGTGAGCCCGTTGCTGCCGCTGCCCTGGATGACAGAGCTGATCGTGCCCCCGGCCACGCTGGCGTACACCACGCCTTCGCCAGTGCCAAAGGCGAGCGAGGGCGCGCTGATGGTGCCTCCGTCAAGGATGATTCCCGCCTGGCCGCCCGCTTGTGTACCCACTTGCAGGACACTGCCGCTGCCACCGCCCACCGTCACCGCCCCCACTTTGAGGGCGTATACCTGCGCGGTCTTGCCAGCGGCCAGCATCTGACTCACATCCGCAAAGTACACGGCGTTGCTGGCCACTGAACCGATGGGAGTGCTGCTCGCCGCCGTGTAGGAGGCTTTGGCGAAGCCGTTGCCGCCATAGGTGACAAAATCCCCAGAAGACCAGGGGTCGCTGTCCTGCGCCACGACGGCGGGCGAAGCGATGCCATTGGTCAGCCCCGGCAAGTTGCCGCCGCTGCCGCTGACGATGAGGCGCTCGCCCTGCCCCAGGCCGCTGTTGCCACCCGCAGGGGCGATGACCATGGTGCCGGTGCCCTGCCGGATGAGATTCGCCGTGCTGCCATCCGTGTTGCCACCCAGGGTCAAATCCAGCGAGCTGTGACCGTTGGGACTGAGGGTGATCTGGGTACCATTGACGAAGGTGACGGTCTTTCCCGAAGCGCTGGCCACCGCCAGGCTCACGCCCGAAGTTCCCGCCTTGGGCGACATCTCCAGCGCGCCCTGCTGAAAGCTGAGCGATCCAGAGCCAAACGGCTGGCCGGTGGTAATCGTGCTTTCCACCGTGCCGCTGTAGATGCTGTTCGTGCCGGTGGAGGTATCCGTCGCCTGCAATTGCAAGAAGCCAAAGGCGCCCGCCGAAATACCACCGGAGCCCGCAATGGGAGCCAGCACCGGCAGTGTGCCGGAGTTCAGATTGATGGTCTGCGTGCCGCTCAATGTCCAGGTGGCAAGGGTCGGGTTGTTGACCGACTGCTGGCTTGTATTGACCTTGAGGGAGAGGGCGTTCTCAATGACCAGCGTAGAGTTGCTCCAAAAGCCCGGGTACTGGCTCTTGTCGAGTTCAAGGGCTCCATCGCCGGTCAAATTCCCGGTCGTGGCCACCGTGTTCAGGTACTGGGGATCGTGGGTGGCAAGGTCGGCATTGGGCGTCCACGCGCCGGGCAATGGATTATTGATGGCGATGGTGTTGGTCGAGGACTGCCCAAAGGCATTCGTCCCCTGCGCCAGCAGCATCACGCCGTGCCCCCCGGTACGGCTGCCACTGCTGTTGTAATAGCCGCCGAGCAGGTCCACCACGGTGCCCGGCTGATCAAGGCTCGCCAGGGTGCTGAGGGTAGGCGAGCCTGTAAGGGTCAAGGTGTAGTTCGCCGTGCCGATGCCTTCCGCCGCCAGGTAGAGCCGGACGCCGCTTTCCAGATCGGTGTTCAAAGTGCCACCGAGGGCATCCGTGGCCATGAGGCCCGAGAGGACACGAACGAGATTCAATTCACTGGCCGCCGTGGGAGTGGCCGGCGCGATTTGATTGAAGCCGTTGAGCCCGAGGTAACTCAGGGTCATGGCAGCGGTGGTGGGGTAGCAGTACTCCTGCCCACCGTATGGCAGCAGATCGCCCGCCGGGCCAAACCCATCCTGGAGAAATGCGGGCGCGGTGGTGAGCGGATTGGTGAATGACTGCGCCAGCGATTTCCCCGCGACCAGAACCGACATAACAGACAGCAGCCTGCCAGCTTGCTGCAAAGATCCCCTCAGTAAACAGGAGGCTTTCATAGGTCGCCATCATGCCGAATCCGGGGGCGGATTCCAGGGATATTTCCCAATTAACCACCCTTCCCCAGGAGGAGGAATGAGACACGGCAGCGATCTGTGCTCTCGCAAAACAGCCCTTGGGCCGAATTCCCAAAACCCCTCCAAATTCCAAGAATGCCCGCGCCGCCATCGCTTAAAATGCTCCGGCTTAAGGAACCATCAGGGCACGCCGGCTGCTGTTGGTGGAAGAGCAGTCACCGGCGCAGTGAAGACGGTCAGAGAACGAGATTGCAGCCGGATCTTCTTGCCAGGGAGGGCGCGGACCCTGCTTTTGCCGTCCTCGGTGGTGAGACGGACCTTCCAAAACTTGGCACCGTCGGTGGGTGGCAGGATGCAATCGAGGTCCTCATGATGGGCATTAAAAAGGACACACAGTGTCTCCCCCATGCGCGGCGCCCCGGTTTCATCGCTTTCAGCGAGACTGCCGCCGGACAGGACCATCCCAAAGCAGCGAACAAGGCCGGCATGCCAGTCGTCATCGCTCATTTCGCGCCCTTCCGCATTCCACCAGATCACATCCCTGGGCAGGCCCTCTGCCGGCGGCCTGCCGGTGAGGAAGTTCTTGCGTGACAGCACGGGCTGCTCAGCGCGCAGGGCGATGAGGGTGGCCACGAACTCCCGCAAGCCCGGCACCAGCTCCGTCTCGTTCCATCGCAGCCAGGAGATCTCGTTGTCCTGGCAGTAGGCGTTGTTCGTGCCCTTTTGCGTGTGCCACCGCTCATCGCCCGCCAGCAGCATGGGCGCGCCCTGGCTGAGCAACAGGGTGGCCAGGAGATTGCGTGCCTGGCGGCGACGAAGGGTGTTGATGGCCGCGTCTTCGGTCTCCCCCTCGGCGCCGCAGTTCCAGCTCGCGTTGTTGTTGTCGCCATCGCGGTTGTCCTCTC
>CAINXC010000472.1 GCA_903854655.1 uncultured Verrucomicrobiota bacterium
GACATCACCTTCACCCACGCGCCACAAGCAGGAGTCTCCGACTCCTCTTCAAACTCCCCAAATAACCAACAGGGCCTATGTGGCCTATTGGACCCATGTGTCCTACTTCCCCGCCACCCACCTCACCGCATTGGCAAGGATCTTCTGATAGGCTGGATTGCTGTGCGCCTCGTCGGCATGGCCGAGGCCGATGCCGACAATCTTCGCCTTCGCGTCCTTCACCACCCACACGGAGGGATAGGCCTTTTTGCTCTGGGGTTCGACTGAAGTCATGGCTAACACTTCCGTGGGCGTGCCGGCATCCAGCTCAACCTTGTAGTGCTCGTCATGAATGGTGAAGGTGTCCGGCACGCCCTGCATCACCGGATGAGCCGGTGCTTTGTCAAGGACCTGAAAATCGCCGAAGCCATGGCCGCGGGCTCCACCGCCGAGGAAACGCGTGTTGAAGTTGGTCTTCTCCGGCCAGTTGTGCCAGGTGCCTGCGTGGACAATGACCAGGCCATGTCCGGCATCGGCAAAGGCGTTGAGCGCCCTCTGGAAAGGCGCCAGGCCGAATGAGCCGTGGTTGGCGCTGAGCACGATCACATCGGCATTGGGCATCAGCGCCAGGGCCTCCTCGACATTGGAGGTGTAAGCGGTGACGATCCCCGCCGCCCTCAGCGTGGCGCTGTCGGCCTTGTGGAAATACCTCTCAAAATCATGCGAGGAGCCGCCTCCAATCAGCAACGCGCGGATGATCCTTGGCTCTGCTTTCGCTGGCAGCGTTTCGCCGCTCTTGGGCAGCGCTGCGGAGGCAGGGGCCTCGGTGCCGTACTTCCTGTGCGGCAGCGGCGCATCATTGTCCGTGGTGATGGCCAGCGTGGTGGGCGCGATGCCGTTGTTGTAGCTTTCCAGGGCGATGCTCTTCACCACGCCGCGCTGTTCTACGGGCACGCTGAAGTAGCGGATGTGTTTCTTCTTCACCACGCCCACTGCCCGCTTGGAGCCGGGAACATCGTCGCCACTGGGGTAATCGATGAAGATGTCGCCGCTGTACATCTCCTCCACCTGCGTCTTGCCGTCGGCGTACGTGATGGTGAGTTTCATGGAAGGCCGATGTGTGTCCGCTCCGCCACCCCAGCCGGCCACGCCGCTGAGAAAGTGCAGGTTGCCCACGGGATACCCCAGCGGGATCTCCACGCGCTGCGGCAGGGTGTAAGCATAGGTGCCCTTGCCGCCGCCCTTGAGGACGATGACGTTGCCGCCCGTGGGCGTGGTGCTCGGGTCCGGCAGGCTGAAGGGAACGCCTTCCACCGTGACCACGCCATAGTGCTCAGGCTGCACGGTGTCCTCCTTCGCTTCGCGGGAGTTGTAGAGGCCCTGCAATGTGTCGGTGGTGAAGGTCTTGCCCAGGTTGATGGCGCGGTACTTCGAGGTGCCGCCGCTGAGATAGGCAAGAATGTCGCGCAGCATGTCCGCGCCGAGCCCTTCGAAGCCCTCGGGCATCAAGGAAAGGCCGGTGTCCTGGCGGCTTTTGATGTCCGCGAGCTTGATGTCCTGGCTGGCGCCGCCCGGCAGGTGCAGGGTGATGGCGCGGTCGTTCTCGCGGGCGATGATGCCGGTGGCGAAAGTGCCGTTCTTCAGCGCGATGCTCCAGGTGCGGTGCTCGTTGTCCACCACGCGGCTGGGATCAATGATGTGGATGAGCAGTTCCGCAGTGCCATGAACGCCAATGCCATCCAGCGGCGGACCCACCTCCTGGCCTACGCCGTTGAGCTTGTGGCAAACCGAGCATATCGCGGTGAAGGCGAGCTTGCCCTTGGCCAGATCGCCTGGTTTGCTGTCAATAAGGGGCAGGAGTTTCGCGATGATCTCATCCTTCTTCGGGTTGGTGCCCCCGCCGAGCGCCTCGATCAGCTTCACTGCGCGTTTCGCCACCACCGGATCAGGATGCAGGCGCAGCTTGCTCAGGCGCGCAGGGCCGAGCAGGGTGATTGGCAGCTCCTTGGTTTCCAAGGCGTCCAGCGCTGCATTCGCCCAGGCGATCCGCGACACCAGACCGTCATAGAGTGCGGTCTGGCCCAGCGGGCTCAGGTTCGGCAGGAGCGCCACGAGTGACTTGCCAAGCGCATCATCCTCCGTCCCAAGCAGAGCGCCGATCACATCGGCTGCCAATCCATCGCTCAGCTTCGTTTTCAGCAAGGCGATGACAGCCGGAATGGCAGTCGCGTCCGCAGTGCGAGAGCGCACCAGCGCCCGAGCCTCGGCGCCACGGACAGCGTCCGATTGCGCCGGATCACCTGCCAAAGCCAAGAACATCTTCATCTTTTCCGCGGAGACCTTCTTCATCTCAGCGCTGGCGTCCCAGGCCACGGCAATGGGCAAGACGCTGGCAACCAACGCCACGTCCTTGGAATCGAGCAACGCCTTCAACGCATCCGTCAGATTGGCGGGATTGGAAACCGCGCCAGCAAGCAGCGGCAGATGAGCGCCCGCCGCTTCAAAGACGGTGGTCGCCAGCGGAGCTGCGGCAGGGTCGGCTTTGGACGCGGCAACGACAATGCGGGAGATGGCAATGGCATCCTTGTTCTCGGCCAGCGAGGTGGAGAGCGATTTCGCGAGATCGAGCAAGGCATTGCTCGGAGCCTCCTTCAAGGCAAGAGCGGCTTCCAGTACAGGACCGGCATTGGAAGAGGCTGCGGCGACAGCGGCGCTCTTTGACCATTCATCCTCCAGGTTAGGCAGGATGGCGAGCAGAGCGGCGGCGCTCTCGGTGGTCATCGGCACGGAGGCCATGGCGCGGAGGGCGGTGAGGCGAACGCGGGCGTTGGTGTCCTTGAAGAGAGCCGTGACATCCGCCGCATTCGCCTTGGGGCCGGCGGCTTCGGCCACCAGCAGCGCGGCCTTGCGCAGATTGGCATCGCTGGACTGGAAAGCCTTTTGAAGGGTGGCGGGCGTCAGCTTGTCCAGCCGTTGCAAAGCCCACAGCGCCAGGATGCGGCCCGGAGTGAAGGCATCGCCTTCGGCCATGGTGTTCAGGGCCGGCAGCGCAGAGGCAGCGTCCTTGCGGTCCATCAGGAGGCGGTGTGCGGTGAAACGCGTCAGCTTGTTAGAGCGATCGAAGGCTTGCACCAGTTCGTTGGCGCTTGCCTTGCTCAGGTCGGGCAGGGTCAGCTTCTTCGCCTGGTTGCTCTGGATGCGGTAGATGCGGCCGAAGTAGTGGTCGCGGTCAGGGCGGATCGAAGCCCCGGCCTTGCTGTGCTGCGGGCCTCGCGTATCGCTGTGCGCCACCACGGGGCAGTAGAAATCCAGCACGTACATCGCGCCATCGGGGCCGAAGGACACATCCACGGGGAAGAACCAGTAGTCCATCGAGCGCAGCCACTCGCGGTCCGTGCGCGTCATTTCGCCGGTGAAAGTGGGGCCGGCGGGCACCAGTTTTTCATGATGGATGATGTCGAGGATCGGTTCGGTGCAGAAGATGCCGTGATCGTATTCCGCAGGCCATGCACCACCTTCATACAAGGCGCTGGCGGTGGCGGAACTGTAGCCGCCCACCACGTCGATCTGCATCAGCGCGGCACGGTCCGGCATGTCGGGGCGGATCACCTTGCGATTCTCAATCACGCTTTGGGCGCTGCCGGTGCTGCCCACCTTGCCTTTAGTCAGAATCCACTCCGGCAGCACCACATGCTGCACCGGGCTGCCGCTGGTGGCCTGACCGAAGAACAGCTCTCCCTCGCTGGTGACCTCGGCACCAAAGCCGTTGCCGCCTTTGGATGAAACCTGCTCAATGGCCGTGCCATCCGCCTTGAAGCGGAACATGCCGGAGCCCAGCCTGGCCTTCACCTCGGGATGTGCGACAGAATGCACTTCGGGACCGCTGCCGGTGTCGGCATAGATCCAGCCGTCGGGTGCCACGATGAAATGGTTGGCAACGAAGTGGGTGTCGCCCGGAGTGAAGCCGGTGTAGAGCGGTTCCTCCTTGTCGCACCTGCCTTCGCCCTTGGTGTCGTGAAGAAACACGATGTCCGGCTGGCCGACCGCGATCACGCCATCGCCGTACAAGCAGAACCCCGTGACCAGTTCCAGGCCGGTGTGGAAGACGGTCTTCTTGTCGAGCACACCATCACCATCCGTATCTTCCAGCACGCTGATGCGGTCGCGGGCCGGGCGGTCGTAATTGTCCGGCACCAGCACTCCGGTTTCCTTCCAGGCCTCGGTCACCATCGGACGGCGGCCATTGGGGTACTCAGGGGTCTCGGCAATCCATAGGCGGCCCTTCGCATCCCACTGCATGGCGATGGGCTTGTTGATCAGCGGCTCGCTGGCAATGGCGGTCGCCTTGAACCCAGGCTCCAATTGGAACTGCTTCACCGTATCCGCCGGGCGACGAGGGCCATCCTGCGGATACCTCAGCGTCGTGAGCTCGTCTTTGCTCACCAACTCATCCACGTTCGGGCGCTTCGCCGTCCAGGTGATGGCGCGCAGAATGAAGGTTTGGATGCTCGTGTGCTTCAGCGTGGCGGCCGCGCCCTGCAGCAGCACGAAGGCGCGATGCTTGTCGCCACCCTCATAAGTCCAGGCCTGGGGCTGAAGATCATAGATGTTCGCGCGGCTCGCGTTTGGGGGAGATCGAGAATCCACCTTCTTGGACGTGACCTTGGGGGTGAAGGCGGAGGCCAGCACGGTGATGGCGGGGTCAGTATCCAGATCATAAGAAGTGTCGTCGTCGATGTCGAAGGGCGAGACGTCATGCATGATCGGATGACCGTCCGTGAGCGTGTAGAGCATCATCCGGCTGGAGAACTTGCGGCTCTGCTCCGCCCACGCTCCGCCGAGCAGTGGTTTCCACCAGGCAGCGCCGCCTTCGATCACGCCGCCGTGAACCGCCACCAGACCGCCGCCGCGTCTGGCAAAAGCCTCTACGGCTTCTTGTTCCAGGCCTGCCGGGTTGCCGTTCAGCACCAGCACCTCCGCCTTGTCCAGATTCACGACCTCAGCCCCGCGCTGCTTCAAGAGCTGCGACCAGTCCGCACGCGCTGCCTCCGAATCGGACACGATGGCGACCTTCACCGGCTCCGCACTCAGGGTGCAGGCCAGCGAAACAACGAGGGGCAGAATGAGGTGGCGCAGATTCATGATGTGAGAGAAGACGCCCATTCATACACGCGAGATTTCACGAACCTTCGCACATCCACCATCTCAAAATCCACATGCGGCCAGCATCGAAGTGTGATGGTGGTCGGGCAAGCAACCGGGTTCTCCGATCGATTCAACCGGCAGGTCGTTCGCTTGTCAGCAGCGGGGCGAGCCTTTTGGCTGGCGGATTCTAAAATCGAAGATACAAGTGGTTACCCACGGACAGGTTACTGATGAAGGGGTGAGTCGTTCTCACTCGGTCTTCAGGTCAGCTTTCTCCTGTTCCAGCGACTTCTTGATGGCCTCATCGAAGGCCTTCTGGTGCTCTGCCGGGGTGAGGACAGCGTCAGTTGCTTGCTGCGGGGCGTATGCGCCGCCTTCCCAGCGCAGGTTGCGGATGTCTCTGGGACCCCGCCATGGGCTGCCTTCGATCGTGATCTTCTGGCCGTCTTTGATGGTTTCGCCGCTGGGGCTGAGGCTGAGTTCGGTGATGGTGCGCCAGTTGATGAGCGGAGCGGTGACTTTGGGATCGGTGGCTCGGAGTTCATTGAGGCTGACGGCTATCGTCTGCCACTCATCCGAGCCTTTCAGGTGCTTCACCACGGTGTAGTCGAGGGCGGGCTGGCCGGGAGCAAAGGCACCCCAGGCATTGGTGTTCAGCTTGATCACGAGCGTGTTGTCTGCTTTGGGGCGGATGGCGAAGACCAGCCTGGCGCCGTCGGGGCCGCGCCACTTGGGGTCTTTCAATTTGCGGGTGCAGGCGGTCCACAGCGGGGCGTGGGCCCAGTTCGACTGGTACCAGTCATGCCAGCCACGAGAGCCGTCGTCGATCATCCGCTCCTGGGTGTCCGTGGCTTTGGTTCCGGCCGCACGCAAGTGAGCGGGGGAGGCGGACAGCACTCTGGAACTGATGGCAAAGGTGTCAGTATTGGTCTGACCAGGCGGTTGCGCCACGTTCCGACAGGCGGGCGGTGTATCGTACACCACATCGGCATAGGCGAAGACCGGCTGGTCGAGGCTCAGGATGGGGCATGAGGCCCTCCATTGGCCGCCGTCCTTCACCGCCCTTGCATCGCGCCAGAAGCGGCTGAGCTCATGAGGATCGACAGAGTAGTAAATGTCCACCCGCGTGACGGGCAGTGACGTGTCGGGCGTGACCGTGATCAGCGGCACCCCGCCGGGTGTCTTGAGGGTCAGGGCAAGTTGCGGGGTCTGAGGCATCTTGAACACGCCTTTCAGGTGCTGCTCAAACCACAGGTATTGCGTGATGGCGTGCTCGTCCGTGTGGCGATGATTGAGATGCGGCGAGATGCTGAAGCGAGTGCGGTCATCGGGCAGGTCGCGCCAGTTCCAGGCCATGTTGCTGATGGGGGCGTTGAAGTCATTGGTGGGTGAAAGCCATAGCATCGGGCAGGTGATGCGAGGGATGTAGGCGTTGTCGGCAACGAAGGCCAGCTCCATGGCGGAGGGGGTGGATTTGACACATCCTGGCAGGTCGGTCTGGCTTTGCAGAACGTTTCCCGCTCCGCCGCAGGAAGGCACCGCTGCCTTCACTCGAGGGTCGATGCCCGCGAGATCAGTGGTGAGCTTGCCTCCCATGGAATGCCCGTAAACACCGATGCGGGCGGGGTCCACCTCCGGCTGCTGCTCAAGCAGGGTGATGGCGCGGCGTGCCGCCATCAGCACGAGGAACCAGTTGTTGTTCCGAGGCGACTCAACGCTGTCCAGCGTGTACTCGTCCGGAGCAAGCGAACCGGCGAAATGATTCACCTTGTTACGCTGTGGTGGATGGGTGGCGTCGAGCTTGCCCCAGTCGGTTTGCGGGCCGTCGTAGGTCATGCTGGTCCGGCCAAAGTTCAGCTTGTTCCCGCCCCAGTTGAGGGAAAACCCCGCGTAGCCACGCTTTGCATCGGTGATCACGCTGTCGAGACTCGCCGCCTGGCCGCCGCCGTGAAGGGAGAGCAGAGCGGGGAGGTGTTTGCCACCCTTTGGGAAGGCATAGAAGGCGGCTACTCGCGAGGGTGCTCCCTTGAACTCACCCACCTGGTAGCGCAAAACGCGACAAACGACTCCGCCCTGCTCCCATGCCTTGAGCACCTCGATCTCCAGCGGCGTGGTCTTGTCGAGTTCGGCGAATCCCGACCAGAGTTCATCAAGATTGGCTGGTACTGCCGCTGCGGTTTGAATCGTTGCAAGCAGGAGGATGAGCAGAACCGGGATGGTGGAAAGTTTCATGGCGACGGGCGGAGACGACAGTGTGCGCAAACGTTCCGGCGCTGTCATCCATCAAAATGAAAGCGTGAAGGGTTTTGACTCCGGGCTCAACGCCTCTGCCAGGCACCGGCATGGAGCCCATGCAGAAGCCCGATCTGCACGAAGGCAGTGGATTCAGGGTAGGCGTCCCATTTGAGCTCGTCCTCAATGCCGTCACCATCGGTGTCGCGCACGGCGTTGTAAACGGCGCCCAGCTCATTGAGCATGCGGGCGCGGAAGGGATTGTCTCCACATAGGTAGTTGGTGAGCGCGTTCCATCGCTCGGCATAGCGCTTGTCGCCCGTGACGGCATAGAGCCGGGCCAGCGCGTGCATCCAGTGACCTGCGATGTAGAGCGTGATGTGGACGTGGTTGTCGCCACCAAGATGGTAAGTCATGCCATCGCCCTTGATGTAACCAAAGTGCGGGCATGGGGCCGAACGCTCGGCGGGATCGACCTTCGCGGCCATCCAGGCGTCCGCAGCCTTGGTGGCGTAATGCAGCCACTGATCGCGATTAGGATGACGGGTGAGCACCTGGGCACCGGCTGCAAGGGCGGCGATGGCCATGGCGTCCTGGTCGGGGTAGCCGGTCCAGCGCCCGGTGGGTTTAACACTTGCAACGGAGGCATCGAGGGTGGTGGCGCACAATTCGCGCAGGGATTGGGCGGGCAGGTTGTCGGCCAGCTTGATCCTCATCTCTGGTGCCACCTCACAGGCGGCGGTCATGCCTAACAACAGGTAGCCATGCTCGCCCGCATCCTTCCAAAAGACAAGGCCCGGCTTAGGCTCGCGGGCATAGCCGGGTGCCAGGGCGTCGTGCAGGCAGAATCTCAGGGCCAGGGCGATGGCTTCGCTGACCTTCGTTGCTTGGGGGCCGTGCGGATGGGCTTTCAAGGATTCGCCGAGCGCCCATACAGCGCGCCCGTTGAAGACGCCGCCATGGCGGTGATCGCCAAACTTGGGGTTGGCAAACCAGCCCGTGCCCTCGGTCATCCATTCACCTGTCTCAAACATGCCGTAGCGGAAGGCCCCGGCGGTGTAGCGCTCCTGTTTGCCGGAGGCTTCGGGCTGCGCGAAGTTCTCCGCGCCGCGATGCTGCAAGGCGAGAAGGTTGGCCAGCACTTCATTGCAGAGCCCATCTCGATGATCTGGTGGTGCTGCGGGCGAATCGCGGCGCATCTGGTTCAGCACCAGGAGGTCCGCCAGATCATTGGTGAAGGTGTAGGGCTGGTAATTGGTCTGTGCGTGATTGTCTGCATTGCCATCCCAAGGATGGTCGTTGCTGGCATTGAACCAGGTGTTCCACACTGCCTGCCAGAAGCCTCGCGCCACCCGATGGTTCAGCGGCTGCGACCAGTCGCGGTCGCGATGGTCGAAATCATACAACGTCAGGTGTTCTTTGAAGAAGGCGAAATCCGCCGCCTTCGCCATGTCAAACTCCCTGCGCCCAATGCGTGCCACGCTTGCTGCGCGGCTGTGCATGAAGCGGTTGACCATGGCACACTGCACGGACCACTGGGAGCACCTGGCATCCTTGCGACCATCGGCGTCCACAAGGTCATCGGTGAAGGGCTGGGGCAGGTCTGGCAGCCGCTTGTGGGCGGAATCGACCAGCACCAGCGTCGCCTCCGCCTGGTGCTCGATCAAGTCCTTGCCGTCCAGCTCTGCCACATCCGTGGCATCCACGTAGAGGAGCCCTGGAGCGAGCAATGCTCCGGGGAAGTCCTGCGGAAAGCGGGCTTCAAAGCGGCCTTCCTTGGTTGTCACGCAGCTCCCATACTCTCCGCCAGAGGAAGTGGTGACCCGTAGTTTGACCTGCGGACCGGGAGCCGTTCCAGCGATGCGCACCGTGCCAGCGGCGATGTCCTGCACCGCCGAAGGGACCAGGCTCTCACGCAAGGAGACCGGAGCGGCATGGGCCGCAACCGTGAGCCATGCCAGGCACAGCCATTTCATTTCGGAAGCTGAGTTTCGATGCTGGCGGCGACCTGCTTGGCTAACAAGTCATAGCCTTCCTTGGTGTAATGAACGTCGTTTTTCCTCTGCATGGTGTCCAGGTGCGGGGTGATCGCCGCGTTGAGATCATCAATGGCCACGCCGTTCTCGTTCATGACCTTCAGGGCGACGGCGTTGTACTTGTCCACGCTGTCGAAGCGGCGGTCGGGCGCGAGAATCCCGCCGTTGGGCACCGGGGTGGTGGTGGCCCAGATGAGCTTGGCGCCCGTGGCCTTGAGCTGCTTCACCAGCTCGCGCAGGTTTTTCTCATAAGCGTCCAGATCGGCGTGGCGGAGGCCTTCCGGCAACTGCTTCGCGTCGTGCAGGCCGAAGTTAAAGTGGATCACATCCCACTTCGCATTGCCCAGCCACTTGCTCAACTGGCTGAGGCCGAAGCCGCTGGAGCTGGCGTTGGTCTGCACGCGGTGCACGTTGGCCCTGCCCTTGAGCAGGTAGCGCGTGGGCAGGGTGTAGCCCATCGACACGGAATCGCCAATGATGAGCACGCGCGGCAGGCCGGGCGTGTCCGGGATAGGAATCAGCGAGGGGTCCTGTTTGGGCTTGGGCGCTGGCCTGGCAGGCTCATCGGCCACAGCGAAGCCACAGAAGAGGAGGATGAGAAGAAGACGGGCGAAGGTCATGGAGCAGAAGATAGACTGGGCCTGCCAAAGTAACCACCGGAGAAATCAAGGAGCGTGAGCCTGCGGACATCCCGGCTTGATGTCTATGGACACTGGCCGACCGTATGAAACCTTTTCAGCGAGCTCCGCATGACTTCCAACCCTTCGAATCCACCGCTGTCTTTACGTGTGTCCATGTCCGCTTACGTGGTCTTTGGCCTTACTGGAGCTGTCCCGATAGTCATTTGCATGACAGCCGCCATCAAGAACAGGTCCATATCCTTTCCGTTGGTTTTCTGGGTGCTTGCCCTTGCGAGTGTCTTTTTCTGGCTGGCTGCCTTTAAACTGGAGATCAAGGATGGAATGATGACCTACAGGCAGCCTTTCAGAAGACGGAAGTCCCTGCCATTGAATGAAATTGCAAAAGTGGAAATGAAGGTCGGCCTCTCCACTTACGCCGATCGCTTCAAACCCAACGTGCGACTGGAGATTGAACCCTCTGCGGGCGCTGGACGTACACCCATTGTCATCAACTGTAACGTCTTTCGACGTCAGGAAATGATGGTGCTTATGGAGATGATCCAGCCAGCACGGAAGGTGAAGCAGAGATAGAGGCGCTGCGCGCTGAGATGAACAGGGCCAGCGCCAGTTCAATGACTCATCGTACACCCTGGCGCGACCTCGTTGAAGAAGTCCTTGCCCTTGTCATCCACCA
>CAINXC010000473.1 GCA_903854655.1 uncultured Verrucomicrobiota bacterium
CGACACGACGATCACCTGCCCCAAGTGCCAGAGCAAGATGCTGCCTGGATTCATCCCGGACATAATACATGGTGGGGGCGTGGTGGTGGGCACCTGGCAGGAAGGGCGGCCCAGGAAATCCTTTTGGCGTGGCCTGAAGATGACCTACAACGATGGTTTGCCCATTCGGACCTATTGTTGTTCCGGGTGTGGCTACCTTGAGTCTTATGCGGACAAGCGATTTGCGGCGCAATGACCCGCCGCCCCTGGCTTTGGCGGAGCGCTGGGGCGGAAGTTTGGCGCTGTGCGCGTTTGTTTTCGAGCCCCGTCGAGGGCGATGGTAGCCACATTGGGCTGGTTGGGCTGCATGGTGCCGAGTGCCAGGAACGGCCCACCCAAAGTGGCTCACGCCGCCCCCGGCGTGAATCAAAAACCTTGCGCGCAGCGCCACACCTCTCTCCCAGAAAGTCTGCTGGGGTGAGGTGCAGCAGCGCCAGGCTCTGGCGGAGCGTTGGAGAGGAAGTTTGGCGCTGCGCGCGTTTGTTTTCGAGCCCCGTCGAGGGCGACGATTGGCACATTGGGCCGACTTGGCTGCCAGGGCATGGGTGCTGATATTGCACCTGAGTGCTCTACGGGGCGGCGTACACCCGCTCCAGCACTCCGGCCAATCCTTGCGTGGGGCGGTTCACGAGGTAGGTTTGGATGCCGAGGGCCTGAGCGCCGGCGATGTCGGCGATGTCGGCGCGGGGGTCATCGCCGATGTGGAGGCAGTCCTGGGGGCGGGCGGAGGCGACGCGCAGGGCGGTTTCGAAAATCCGGGCGTGGGGTTTGGAGGCACCCACTTCGCTGGAGATGATCATGCCCTCAAAGCAGCGGTCCAGGCCATGGCCGGCGAGGATGCGGCGCAGGCGGCGGTCGAAGTTCGAGAGCACAAACAGGCGGCAGCGGCCTTGAACCGCCTCCAGGGTGGGCAGGACGTCGTCAAACACGGTCCAGGCCTCCGGCAGGGCGAAATGGTCGTACAGCTCTGCAAACAGCGGATCGAGCTCCGCATCGGCCAGGGGCCGCCCCAGGGACTGGTCAAAAGCCCGGGCCACCAGGCTCCGCCACCAGGAGCGGTCATCGTCCGGCGGCGGCCGGCCTTCCGGGTGCTGGGGGGCGGGCAGGGCTTTCCAGGCGGCGCGGAAAGCGGCGGTCATCGCCCCGGCATCGGCCTCCAGGCCATGGCGGGCGGCGATCTGGGCGTACACCTCCCCGACCGGCCGGGAAAGCTGGATGAGGGTGCCGGCGGCATCGAAGAACAGGGTGTTGACCGCCATGGGAATAGCAGCAGGGATGAGGCGATTTGATTATGCCTGTCAAACGTTTTTCTGCTTGCCGGATGACTTGGCAGAGATACCTTCACGGCTTTCCATCTCCGGGCCTTGTGGCCGGAGAACCTGTCAGAACCAGTCTCGTGCGAGGGTGGGCCTTGGCCCGCCCTTTCTCGTCTGGAGATGGCCTCCCCGATTTTTTGCCACCATGATCTCCGAACTTAAAGCCCTCTTCGAATATTACGAAAAAGAAAAAGGCATCGACCGCCACAAGATGGTCGAAGCCTTGAGCCAGGCTTTGCTCGCAGCGTCCAAAAAGAGCATCGGCCCTGCACGCGAGCTGCGCATTGAGATCGACCCGGACAAGGGCACGATCAAGGCCTGGGCCAAGCTGATCGCCGTGGAGAAGGTGGAGAATCCCTGGGAGCAGCTCGCGCTGAAGACCGCCCGCAAGCTCAAGCCCACCGCCGAGCTGGGCGACGAGATCGACGTGGAGGTGACTCCGCAGAACATGGGCCGCATCGCCGCGCAGACCGCCAAGCAGACCATGCTGCAGCGCCTGCGCCAGGCGGAGAAGGAAAACCTGTACGACGAGTTCAAGGACCGCACGGGCGATGTCGTCAGCGGCGTGATCCGCCGCTTCGACAAGAGCGACGTTGTCGTCGATCTCGGCAAATTCGAGGGCGTGATGACATCCAAGGAGCGTGTCTCCACCGAAGACTACACCGTGGGTGATCGCATGCGTTTCTATGTCAAGGCCGTCGAAAAAGACGGTGCGCGCGGCCCTGAGATCGTGCTTTCCCGCGCACATCCGAATTTTGTGCGCCGCCTGTTCGAGTTTGAAGTGAGCGAAATTTCCGACCGCACGGTGGACATCGTTAGCATCTCCCGCGAGGCCGGCTACCGCACCAAGGTGGCCGTGCACAGCGCCGATGACAAGGTGGACCCGGTGGGCGCCTGCGTGGGCCTGCGCGGTGCACGGGTGAAGAACATCGTCCGCGAGCTCAACAACGAGAAGGTGGACATCATCCGCTGGTCGTCCGATCCGGCGGAGTTCATCCGCGAAGCCCTGAAGCCGATCAAGATCCTTTCCATCAAGGTGGATGCCGACAAGAAGGCCGCGCACCTCACCGTCTCGGAGGAGGACTTGTCCAAGGCCATCGGCCGGCGCGGCCAGAACGCCCGCCTGACCTCGCGGCTGGTGAACATGGACCTTGTCATTGAGAAGGATGAAACGGCCGCCGAAGTCTTCGCCGCCCAGATTGGCGGCGCCGCTTCGGGGCTGATGAAAGCCTTCGACATTGATGCCGCCACGGCTGAAAAGCTCGTCAAGGGCGGCCTGGGTGATCTGCGGTCCTATGATGGCGTGGGCGAGGAAGACATCGCCGAGATCGTTGAGGATGCAGCAGCAGCCGCACGTATCTTTGCCAAATTGCAGTCGTAGTAGTATAGAGCCTCCCCATTCGCCTCGTAGTCCGTTCCCAACAGCGCCATCCAAAACCAGCCCGCCGCCTTTCTTTTGCCCCCACACATGCCATCCCGATCCAGTTCGCCCAAGAGCCCAGGCACCCCCCAAGCTGCGGAGACCCCTGCTGCTTCGGACCCGGCTGCGCACAAGAAGGCCCCGGCCAAGAAAGTCTTGTCTCTGATCGAGGATGATGCGCCAAAGACGAAAGCCGCGCCCCGACCCGTGACCTCGCTGGCCCCCCTGGGTGCCAAGCCGCCGGTGAAAAAGGTCGAGGAGCCTGTCGGGCCGGTCAAGAAGACCTTAGACCAGGAAAAGGCCTCCGCGCTCTCCCTCTTTGATGAGGAGAAGCCGAAGCGCCGCGAGCGCGATGCAGGGGCTGTTTCCGCCCTGCCTCCCATTTCGCTGCTGAATCAGCCGCCGCCGCCCCCCGTCGTGGTGGCTCCGCCGCCGCCACCGGAACCCGCTCCCGTGGCCTCCGATGACTTTGACCCGGACGCAAAGATTCTGCACCTGAAGCCGCCGATCATCATCAAGGATCTGGCCGAACGGATGGGCTTGAAGCCCTTCAAGATCATTTCCGACCTGATTCCCTTCAAGGTCTTCGCCACGGCGGACAAGGCCATTGACATTGAGATCGCGGAAAAGATCTGCGAGAAGCACGGCTGGAAGTTGGAACGCGAGAAGCGCGAAAAGGGCGCTGGTGTCCACAAGGTCGAGGAGGTCATCGAAGAACCCAAGGCCCTCGTTCCTGAGAAGGAGCCGGAGGACGTCCTCGAATTCCGCGCCCCCATCATCACCTTCATGGGCCACGTGGACCACGGCAAGACCTCCCTGCTGGATGCCGTGCGCAAGACCCATGTCACGGCCGGCGAGGCCGGTGGCATCACCCAGCACATCGGTGCTTACAGCGTCATCCACGGCGGCAAGCCCATCACCTTCATCGACACCCCCGGTCACGCCGCCTTCTCCGGGATGCGCGCCCGTGGTGCGAATGTCACGGACATCGTCGTGCTCGTCATCGCCGCTGATGACGGCATCATGCCGCAGACACGCGAGGCGCTCAGCCATGCCAAGGCCGCCAAGGTACAGCTCATGGTCGCCATCAACAAGTGCGACCTGCCCACCGCCAATGTCATGCGCGTCAAGGGCCAGCTCCAGGAGATCGGTCTCGCACCGGTCGATTGGGGTGGTGAGATCGAGTGCATGGAAGTCTCGGCCAAGACGGGCCTGGGCATCGACAACTTCCTCGAAACCATGGCCCTGCAGGCCGAGGTGTTGGAACTGAAGAGCAACCCCAAGGCGCCCGCCCGCGCCACCGTCATCGAGTCCGCCCTCCAGTCCGGCAAAGGCCCGGTCGCCACCGTGATCTGCCGCCAGGGCACGCTCAAGGTCGGCCAGTCGTTCATCGTCGGCCCGCATTGGGGCAAGGTGAAAGCGCTGGTCAACGACCGCAACGAAACCATCAAGTACGTGCTGCCCGGCATGCCCGCCGAACTCATCGGCTTCAACGACATGCCCCACGTGGGCGATGAAGTGGTGGTCATGGACAACGAGCGCGTGGTCAAGAAGCTCAGCGAGGAGCGGCTGGAAGAGCTGCGCCAGAAGAAGCTGCACGTGCCGCGCCGCAGCACCCTGGAAAGCCTGTTCGCCACCATCGCGGAGAACAACGCCAAATCCCTCAAGCTCGTCATCCGCACGGATGTGCAGGGTTCCGTGGAGGCGATCACCAAGTGCCTCAACGAGATCAAGTCCGACAAGATCAGCCTCGACATCCTGCACGCCGAACCTGGAGCAATCTCCGAGTCCGACATCCTGCTGGCCTCCGCCTCCGACGCCATCGTCATCGGCTTCAACACCAAGGTGGAGAACAAGGCCGCCGCCGTCGCCAAGCGCGAAGTGGTGCAGATCAAGCTGTTCTCGATCATCTACGAACTCATCGACCAGGTGAAGGAGTCCCTCGTCGGGCTGCTCGACCCGCTCATGCGCGAGAAGATCATCGGCCACGCCAAGGTCAAGGTGGTGTTCAAGCTTTCCCGCGGCAAGGTGGCGGGCTCCCAGGTCACCGACGGTCGCATCGACCGCAAGGCCCACGCCCGCGTGCTGCGCAACGGCCAGGCCGTGTACGATGGCAAGGTCGAAACGCTCAAGCGTTTCACCGAAGACGTCGGCGAAGTCCGCAACGGGCTGGAGTGCGGCATCAAGCTGGGCAACTACACCGAATACGAAGAAGGCGACATCATCGAGTGCTACGAGCTCGAGAAAATGCAGCAGACGCTGTAAAGGTTCGAGAGGGAAGTGTCAGGCCCTGAGTGATGCGTGGCGCTTCCTGCGACCACGCTTTCCTCAACCCGACGCCGCCCGCTCCGCCTCTTACCCACCCCCTCAGCCCTTCCCCCATGACTCATCGCGTAGAACGTGTCCGTGAACTGATCCGCCGTGAACTGGCGATGGTGCTGGAGAAGAACTACACCTTCGAAGGCCTGCTCGTCACCCTGCACGACGTCAACATCACCCCCGACCTGAAGTCCTGCCGCGTGTGGGTGGGCGTTCTCGGCGGCAAGAGCTGGCAGCAGGAGCAGGCGGTGGAAAAGCTGCGCACCAACCGCGGCATGATTCAGCGCGAGCTGTTCAAGCGCGTGAAGCTGAAGTACTCTCCGCAGCTCTTCTTCCGGCTCGACCGCTCCATCGAGCGCGGCGTGCGCATCGTGCAGGCCATTGATGACCTGCCGCCCAGCCTGAACCCTACCGACGAGCCGGCCCCGCCCTTCCGCGAGGCAGGCAAGGTGAAGGAAAAGAAGGTGCGCGAGTTTGCCAGCGACGAGGAATTCGAAACCGCGCCGGACGAGGAAGAAGACGACCAGCCCTGAGACGATGCCCGTGCCTGACAACCACACGTTTGCTGAAATTGCCGCCGTGCTGCGCGCCGCCCGCCGCATCGGCGTGGTCTCGCACCTGCGCCCGGACGGCGACGCCCTGGGCTCCCTGCTGGGCCTCGCGCTGAGCCTGGAGCAGGCGGGCAAGGAAGTCATCTGCCTCAACCAGGACGGCGTGCCCTGGCACCTCGCCTTCCTGCCGGGCGCTGAGAAGGTCCTGAAGCCGGACGGCAACGTGCTGGACGTGGATGTTTCCGTGGCGCTCGACACCGCCACGCAGGACCGTGTCGGCACGGACTGCCTGCACGCGCTGAGCGCGGCGAAGATCACCATCAACATCGACCACCACCCGAGCAATCCGCGCTACGGCCAGCTCGACTACGTGGATGGTACCGCGCCCGCCGTGGGCGAGATCGTGTTCGATTTCCTCACGAGCCAGGGCTTTCCCGTCACCGCTGCGGTGTACGACAATTTGTTCGTGGCCATCTCCACGGACACCGGCTCCTTCCAGTACTCCAGCACCACCGCCCACACGCACGAGGTGGTGGCGGAAATGATGCGCGGCGGCCTCAACACCGCGCGCCTGTCCAATCTGCTGTACTCGCAAAACCCCATGCGCCGGGTGGAGCTGCTGCGCACCCTGCTCAATGAGATGCAGTTCCGCGCGGACCACCGCATCGCAAGCTGGAACTACACCCAGGCCACGAAGCAGCGCATCGGCGTCCTGCCCGGCGACACCGAAGGCCTGATCGACACCCTGCGCAGCATCGACTCCGTCATCGCCGCCGTCATTTTTGAAGAGACCCGTGAAGGCGTCATCCGCGTCAGCGCCCGTTCCAAGGACGAGCGCGTGGATGTCTCCGCCGTGTGCGCGCAGTTCGGCGGCGGCGGCCACCGCCTTGCCGCTGGTGCGACCCTGCCCGCGCCGATTGAAACCGCCTCAGCCCTGTATTTGAAAGCCCTGGAAGAACATGTCGAAAGAACCGCTTAGTGGAGTCCTGCTCGTTGACAAAGATCCTGACATGACGTCGCACGACGTGGTGGCGGTCGCCCGCCGCTGCCTGGGCGAGCGCAAGATCGGCCACTGCGGCACGCTCGACCCCATGGCCACCGGGATGCTGATCCTGGTCATCGGCAACCCCACCACGATCCAGGACCTGCTCATGGCCGAGGACAAGGAGTACGTGGGCACCGCCACGCTCGGCTCCACCACCTCCTCGCAGGACAGGGAGGGCGAAGTGCTCGAAACCAAGCCCGTGCCCGCCCTCACGCTGGAGGACATCAAGGCCGGCTTCGACACCATGAAGGGCGACTTCTACCAGATGCCGCCCATGGTCAGCGCGATCAAGAAAGACGGTGTGGCCCTCTACAAGCTGGCCCGGCAGGGCAAGGTGGTGGAGCGCGAGCCCCGTTTCGTGCATGTGTTTGATTATGAGATCACGCGCTTCGAATCCCCGGAGATCGACTTCCGTGTGGTGTGCAGCAAAGGTTTCTACGTGCGCACCTATGCGCACGACCTGGGCCAGAAGCTCGGCTGCGGCGCCCATTTGAGCGCCCTGCGCCGCACCCGTTCCGGGCACTTCAAGTTCATCCCCGGCAAGTTCGCCACGTTCGCCGACCTCAAGGAAGGCCGCCGCGAACTGGTGCAGTCCGCGATGTATTCGCTCTACGACGTCTCCAAGCTGCGCGGCGCGTAGGTCTTGGGGGCGGTCGTCTGCGCCCCTTTGAGCGCCACCCCGGCAGACGTGAAGCGCCGCGGAACTTGATCCTGCCCGGCTTGCGGAGTTTGGCATCAGTGATGACAAAGCGCTCCGTCTTTAGGCGCTGCGGGCTTGCTACTACAACCCGGCGCCTTGCATATCATATCAGATCACCCCCAATCCATGACGACACGAGGATTTGAGGTCTTGGTCCAGCGTCTTTTTCCTGATGGCATTGGACTAAAATCTGCTTCAATCGCTAACGTGGAGCGCCGGTTGGGCTCCCATTTTCCAGCCAGCCCCTTCGTTCCAAAACCGCTCATCGGTTGCAACATGACGCTTGGCAAACGGGGCGCATGGAGCCATGGGTAGGGCGGCCTTCCCCCATGCCTTCTGATCCTTTCCATGAGCTTACCCAGGCCTCCGCCCTGGCGCGCTACCACCAGGGGCGCAGGCTGATGGGCGGGCGCTACACGCTGGTGCGCCGCCTGGGCCGGGGCGGCATGGGCGAGGTGTGGCTGGCCCAGGACAACGAGCTCACCGGCCATCGCGCCCTGAAGTTCGCCCCGCCCGAACTGGTGGCCGACGCGAAATCCTCCGCGATGCTGAAGCACGAGGTGATTGCGGGCACCAGCCTCGCGCATCCGCATGTGGTGCGCGTTTACGACTTCGCGCAGGACCACGACGAGGACGAGAGCGCGGTGGTGATGGAGGCGGTGGAAGGGCACAGTCTGGCGGACCTGCAGGCCATGCGCATCACCGAGCGAGGGCACGGCTGCTTCGACCCGGAGGAGCTCCTGCCCTGGCTGCGCCAGGCCTGTGCGGCGCTGGAGTACGCGCATGGCGAAGGCCGGGTGCATCGCGACCTCAAGCCCCAGAACCTCTTGATTGAGAAGGCGACTTCGCGGCTGAAAATCGCGGATTTCGGCATCAGCCGCCGCATCGGCGAAAGCATGTCCCGGCTCTCCAGCAGAGACAGCTCGGCCACGCGCCCGTACGTGAGCCCGCAGCAGCTCGATGGCAGGCGCGCCAGCGCTGCCGACGACATTTACGGCCTGGGCGCGACGATTTACGATCTGCTCACCGGCGTGCCCCCCTTCGAGGGCGGGGATCTCGAAACCCAGATCCACTTCAAGACGCCGTCGAGCATCCGGCAGCGCCGGCACGATCTGGGTGTGGACGACATGCAGCCGGTCCCTGAGGCCTGGGAGGCCCTGGTGAGTGAGTGCCTGGCCAAGGAGCCTGAGGACCGCCCCGCCAGCGCCCCGGCCCTGCTCGCCCTGCTGGAGCAGGCGGCGCAGTCGTCCCCGGGCGTCAAGCAATCCAGGCCCGCAGCTCAGGCCGTGGAGGTGCCAGCCGGGCCGGAGTCGTTTCCGATGGCCGAAATGGTCTGGCCCCCCGCTTCTTCACAGGCGGCCAGGCCCGCGCAAAGCGCTCGCCCGCCGCTGCGCCCGATCACCCCGATTCCTCCGCTGCAGGACCTGGAGGTGGGAGGCGGCTGGTCTTCCCCCCGCCGTCCGGCCGGGAATCTTCGGCGGCGGCGATCTTCGGCGGTGGGGTGGCTGTTGTTGATGATTGTGGGCCTGACGGTCCTGGGCGGCCTGGGTTATGGTGCGTGGCGGTTCAAATCGCGCACGTCACCCTACACCCCCAGGGAACTGCCCAAGATCGCGCAAACGGATGAGGAGCCCCAGGCGCCCAGCGATGAAACACGCAGGGAGGAGGCGCTCCAGGAACAGTTGCGCCGCCAGAGGGAGATGGAGAAGGCGGCCAAGGAGAAACTGGAAAAGACCGTGAAGGTGTTTCAGTCCAAGAAGGCCACAGCGGCAGACGATGCAGCCCCCGCCCCCGTGCCGCCGCCCAAGATGGTGGAAGACACCTCCCGCCCCGCAGCCTCCATGCCCGCCTTGCCTCCGCCCCTGGCGGAGCATCCGCTGATCGAACCCAGCGCGCCGCCTGTCGTGTCGCCAGTCTCCCCGCGCTCCCCGCGCGTGGAGAGGGCGACGCCGGTGACCGATGACCCCGCTGCCGACCTGGGCAGGCAAGAGCTGCCGCAGCCCCCGCTTCCCTTGCCGCCGGTGGCACCCGTCACCCCGCCAAGAGCGGTGCCCGTGGAGGAGCCCGGCGCTCCAGAGATGCCTGCTCCGGGCAGGGGCTGACGCCGGGCGAAAAAGGAAGGGCCGGCGGGCTCAAGCGCAGCTCGTTCACCATCGCCAGCTCCGGCGCACTGCCGTGCTCTGGGATCCCTTGCGTCAAATGACAGACTTGGCAGCAAGATTTGGCCTTGGCACGTGTATCGCTCTGCCCCCTTTTCGTTGTTTTCCCACCATGCTCAGGCTTATCACGCTCCTCACCCTGGTTTCCGTCATTCTGGCTCATCCCGTTTCGGCGGCGGATGCGAAGGCGTTGTGGTCGGGGAAGGTGCAGAAGATCTTCGATGTGAGCTGCGTGAAGTGCCATGGCCCGCTGGAGCAAAAGAGCGGGCTGGAGCTCGACACGCCGGACATGGTGCTGAAGGGCGGCGAGAACGGCGTCGTGGTGAAGGCGGGCAAGCCGGAGGAGAGCGCGCTGTTTGTGAACCTGGCGGCCAAGGGCGACCCGCACATGCCGCCGAAGAAACAGCTCACAGATGCTGAGCGCGACGCGGTGAAGGAATGGATTGCGGCGATGACGGTGGAGGCTCCGAAATCCCAGGCACCCAAGGTGGCGCGGCATTTTGACTCCGGGGTGCAGGCAATTGATGCCCTGGTCGCGGAAGGCTGGGAGCGCACGGGAGTGAAGCCTGCGCCTGCGGTGGATGATGCGACATGGTGCCGCAGGCTTTATTTGGATCTCGTGGGCCGCATTCCAACGCAGGCCGAGGTGGCCGACTTCACTTCCACGGGCTCCAAGCGCGAGGCGCTGGTGGACAAGTTCCTCGTTTCGAAGGATTACGCGGTGCGCATGCGCGAGCTCTGGGATGCCTTTCTCCTGGGCCGCCTGAAACGCGGCGATCCCGATGGCCGGCGCAAGGGATCGGGCTGGTGGGCTTTCCTGGAAAATGCGTTCCAGACCAACCGCCCGTGGAACGAAACGGTGAACGACGTGCTCTGCGCGCGTGCGGGGAACAAGCCGGAGACGAAGGGCGTGTCGTGGTTCCTGTACGAGCAGAAGAACGAGCACCAGCGCATCGCCGAGGCGGTGGCTCCGCTCGTGTATGGCACGCGGATCGACTGCGCGCAGTGCCACGATCATCCGCTGGCGCGCGAGATCAAGCAGGCGCACTACTGGGGGCTGGTGGCGGCCTTCAATCGCAGCAAGAACGTGGAGGGCGGCACTGCGGTGGGCGAGTCGGCGGTGGGGGGCTTCATGAACTTCACCAATTTGAAGAAGGAATCGCAGCCCGCGATGGTCACGCTGCTGACCGGCCACACGCTGCCGGAGACCTGGCCAGGGGGTGCTGACAAGGAAGAGAAGGACAAGGATGACAACTATGTGGACCCGAAGGCCAAGGTGCGTGTGCCGAAATACTCGCGCCGCGAGGCTTTCGCCGAGGCTGCGACCCATGACAATCCGCTGCTGGCGCGCGCCTTCGTGAACCGCATGTGGGCGGCCTTGGTCGGGCGCGGCATCGTCGATCCGCCGGATCAAATGAATGCGCGCAACGCGCCGAGCCACCCGGAGCTGCTCGACTGGCTGGCGACGGATTTTGCCTCGCATGGCCATAATGTCCGCCGCGTGGTGCGCGAGATCGTGCTGAGCCGCCTGTATGCGCTGGGCGCTTCGGACGCCCCGCCGGAGACCTTCGCCGGGATGCGTGAACGCTCGCTCACCGCCGAGCAGATCGCGCGCTCCTGGCGTGTCGCGCTGGGGCTGACGCCGGAGGATGACGGCTTGCGCAAAGCCCTGGTCACCGCGCTGCCGGATGTGCTGCCCAAGGACTACAACGCGACTTTCCAGCAGGCGCAGTTTCTCACCGGTTCGCCCGCGATGACGGGCCTTTTCCTGTCGGCCAAAGACGGCGCCATCGGGCGCATCGCCGCGCTCCCCGATCCGGCGGCGCGTGTGCGCGAGGCCTTCCAATCCGTGTATGGCCGCGCGCCCGATACCGAGGAGCTGGCGCAATCCGAAGCCCTCCTCCATTCGCACCCCGACAAGCCCGGCGACTCCGCCCGCGACCTCCTCTGGGCGCTGCTGACCAGCGCTGAATTTTTATCCATGCCGTGAGGGAAGATTTATAGACAGAGGAATGGGGACAGAGGAATAAGGCATTTCATATCTCTCCAACCCATTCCCCTGTCCCCATTCCCCTGTCTGCCTGCCTTGATCGCCGCCACCTGTTAGCAAACCATGAGACCCCGCCCTTCCATTCACTGCCGCACCGACGAGCACACGCTGCATCGGCGGCTCTTCTTGAAAGGCCTGACCGGCGGCGCGCTGGCCAGCGCGACGAGCTTCACCGGGCTGTTTCAAAACCCGGTGTTCGCCGCCGAAACCAAGCGCGCGCAGAAG
>CAINXC010000474.1 GCA_903854655.1 uncultured Verrucomicrobiota bacterium
ACAAGCGGTGCTGTGATCGAGCATTCCTTGGTCAGCATGCCAAGCACCAGCGTGATCACCGCCACACCCGGGTAGTGTCCTAATTCGGAGTTGACCCAAAACCCTTGGTTCACCCAGGGCGCGGCCCCGAAGCTCTTGCAAAGGGGAGTTGCCTTGTAGGTCAACTTCCTATTTCCAGTTGACTCGCGCGGCACTACGTGCGAGCATAATCCAATGAAGAGATTATGAACTGAGCGCCACCGATTCGGGCCAAGTCGGATTGAGGTTTCGAGACCTTTAGCGCATCGACATCAAATACAGCGGCCCGGATGGTGAACCGACTTCGAGGAAAGTTCCATCCGGGCCGCGAGGCATCAAACACGAATTGCGGGCCTAACAGGCGTGGCGCACGGCTTTCCATCCAACGCGCCGAGGGATCGTGTCCCTCTAGGTCCACCATTCATTTCTGACCACTTACTCTAACCTTGCGGCCCGCAGCCGCAAGCAAAACTTCACGCGCCCATGCGGACGCCTTGGCTTTTCCATCCAATGCCGCCGCGCTTTCGACAAGCTCGCGCTCGCCCGTGGTTAGCCTCACACCCAGCATGGAGCCCTTTGGATCGTCGCTCTTTGGTCTTCCGACAGTGCTCATTTTTGTTTAACAAATATTGTTGACTATTTTTAATTTCCGTTTAACATTAATTCATCAACCGAAGGAATACAATGGCAAACACGCTCCCCGCCGAAAAGAAAATCATGGCCGTCGCGATGCTCTGCGAGGGCAACAGCATCCGCTCCATTGAGCGCATGACGGGCATCCACCGCGATACGATCATGCGCCTGGGGGTGCGTGTCGGCGAGGGTTGCGCCAAACTGATGCACGGCCTGCTACAAAACCTGCCCTGCAAGCGCATCGAGGTGGATGAAATCTGGGGCTTCATCCATGCCAAGGCAAAGACCGCCAAGCGGCTGAACATGAACCCGGATGAAGCGGGCGACATCTGGACGTGGGTCGCCATTGATGCGGACACGAAGCTCGTCGCCTCCTTTGCCATCGGCAACCGTGACGGCGACATGGCCAAGTTCTTCATGGATGACCTCGCCTCACGTCTGGCCAACCGCGTGCAGCTCACCAGCGACGGCCTTGGTGTTTATGCCGCCGCCGTGGAAGAAGCTTTTGGCACGAAGGTGGACTACGGGACGGTTGTCAAAACCTTCACCCACACGGACCTTTCCAGCACCATCCGCTACTCCCCGCCGGAGGTGGTTAAGATCAAGAAGGAGGTCGTGACAGGTGCTCCGAAACGCCACCTGATTTCAACGAGCTTCGTTGAGAAGCAGAACCACACCATGCGGATGCACTGCCGCCGCCTGTCTCACCTCACCAACGCTTTCAGCAAGAAGCGCGAGAACTTCGAGGCGGCTGTCTCCCTCCACTTCGCCTACTACAACTTTGTGAAGTCACACATCACCGTCAAGGGAACACCCGCCATGGCGGCAGGCATCGCGGATCGGGCCTGGACAGTGGCGCAACTTCTGGAAAAGGTGGGCGAATGAGCCCGGGAAGCCTTGAAGCCCTAAGCGCCGCAGTCGCAGCCCTCCACGGCTGCGACTGCTCCTTCGTGAGCACGGCCCACGTTCATGAGATGATGGATGGGCGCACCGTGTGGCAGGGATCGGTGGAGACGTTCGCTCTGCGGGGCCACAAGCTGGCCAGCCGGGCGTTTGCCTGGGCGTGGCGCGATGACGCAGGGGAGACGCACTACATCGCCGTGCTGGCCGTGCCCCCGGTCAACTCCCCGCGTGAAGCGGTGCAGGCGGCTATTGCGAGCGGGAACGCGGGGTGACTCTATCGCGGTACGATATATCTGGTTGCGGAAACGGGGAGCAGGGGGGAAGGTGTTACAGTCCGTGCTCTCTCGCGATCAAGGGCCTGAAAGCATAGATCTGCCCCACTCCTTCCCACCAATCTGTCAAGAGCCTCCTCATGACAGGTTCTTGAGCCCCGTTCGCGGGGGACATGAACGGGGTGGTATATCGTTCCCCTTCTACGTATGAAAACTGGAGAATCAAATCCGCCGCAACGCAGCACCGGGTTACGAAAAGGAAAAGCCCTTCTGGCGTGTACTCAATCAAAGGTTCCCCAGCTAAATAGGCTTCCACACAAGCATCAGAAGCACTCTTGTGTTTCGCCACAAACTCCAACCACTCATCTTCCCCCTGGGTGCGAGGAAGACCCCGTGTTGGATGGAATTGGAATGAAAGTAGCACATCCGTCTGGGCTGCATGGAGTCGCGCGTGAAGACTTCTCCAAAAACCTGCGGAGATTTCGTCAATGTCAGAGTGCATTTCAGTTGTGGGGGTAGGAGTTCAAATTCCAAGCAACCCCGTCCACCCTCGCCCCCTTGTCAACGCCGTAGTTGCACTATGGGCCAACTCGCGCCAGCGTGCCGGGTGAAAACCGAAACCCACGCCTGGCTACGCTGTCTCTTGCTCTGCGCCACTCTGCTCTTTGGCGTGTGGCGCGTGGATCAGCGCTTGAAGATGGTCGCTCAGTATGTTGGCGGGAGTATGGGCGAGCTGGTGGACGCTTGGACCGCGAAGTGACCGCCGTTCCCTAGACCGCTAAGAGCGGCGGAGTAGGCGGCCTGTGGGGGCTGTCAGGGGCCGGGGCCGTCCCTGGGGAATTAGGACACTACCCACACCCGTCAGCAGCCAGCGCGCCGCACGCTGGTTCACGGTGCCCGCAACAAAGTAGATCCATAACGTCAGAAGGTAGAAGAAAGCGCCAAGAGACGTGAACCGCTGAACCACATAAGTCACCGATTCCGTGGCCAGCGGGTGGGCGGCAAACAGCAGCGCTGCCGTGGCAGCAATAAACGCCACTGAGGCACGGGACAATTCGTGCTTTCGCCGCCCACCACCAAGAAGCATGGTGAGGAGTGCGTAAATGAGGATGGCATTCCCGGCGTGAACAGCGATGTTCACAGCGCGATACCATCGCGGATTGTAACCATCGAACAGATAATTCAGGTGAAACGTAAGATAGGCCGCCGGACGCAGGATGAAGTTGGTCGCCAGGTCGGGCTCCAGGCCCGTCTTGAAGGGCCTGGCAACGAATTCGCGCACATCGCTCAGGTAGCCGAAACTGGCCGCATCCCTCACCAGCGGATTGTTTTGCAGATACACCACGTCATCGAACTCCATGGGGAAGTCCGCCGTCCAGGCATAAAGCAGGGCGCACACGCCCGCCAAGGTGAGCGCCACCGCCCCATGCAACCAGCAAGGCAGGATGCCCAAGTCAGGGCGGCCGCTGATTTCCAAAGCGCTGGTAGCCGCGGCCTGCCTGCTGCTTTTGCGTGAATTCTTGGAGTGCTTCGCCATGGTGAATAAGAAATTAAATCGCCAAGAATCTTGCCTCAGGCCCGCTCTTTCTGGCAAAAGACATGACCTGTCGTGCGAGGCGCTACCGCGCGAGAACCAGGTCGTGGTCGCGTCCACCATCCCCTTTTCGCCGGCATGATACCGCCCCGTCACACTGCATCACGTTTCATCCCTGCCCTGTCATGAAAAGTCTCCTTGCCAAGCTCTCCATTCTCCTGGGCGTCATCACGCACGCACTCGCCCAAACAGCCGCTCCGCCCTTTGATTTCTCCACGGATCAGCCAGGGACCGCCCCGTTCGTCACACCGCTGGTGGCACCCGAACCCGTGCGCAGCCACCAGGAAGTTCTCGCCCTTGTCCCGCGCGAGCTGGCCGCCAGCAAGCCGGGCGACTGGAGCGAGGCGCAGAAAGCCCGGGTCAACGCCATCCTGAAGAAACAACTGGTGGACACCCGGACGCCAGCCAGCCTGCACCTTAGGATGGCGAATGTCGCACACTGGCCGGGGCTCACCCTGCATGGCGACATTCCCAACGACGCGGGCTGCTTCATCCGGGTGTTTGGCGGTTTTGACGAAAAAATGCAGCCGCAGCTTGCCACTCTCAAGAAAGGCGAGGCGGTTCTCCTTGAGGGCGAGCTCACACAAGCCAAGTATGAGACGGTGTGGGGCAGCCTGGCGCTGTCAATCTGCCTGAAAAACTGCTCGTTTGCACGGGCGCCCATGATCCCCTCGCCCACGGATGTCACCGCCGCCTCCGCAGGCATCCGGGTCGTTTCCGCCGTGTACGGTTCCGGAGTCAATTTTGCTGATGTCACCGCCCGGGTAAACGAGCTGCTCCAGCAGTCAGAGATGGAATTCTTCGCCCAGCCCCCGTGGCTGCACGCGGACCCCACACCCGGCTGGAACAAGGCCCTCGTCATCGTCTTTGAACGAGCGGGCGAGCGCCACCTCTTCTCAACGGGCGAGGGCGGCCAGGTCAGCGCCAGGCTGCTGGCGAAATCGGCGGACAAGTGAGGCTTCCCCGCGCCCACTTCCCGGAATGATCCCGCCCCCGGCGCCCGTTGTGACATCCCTGACCGCCATGCACCACCTTAGCGCCCTCGCCCTTCTTTCCCTGCTCGTCCTGCCATCGTTGGCGGATGACGCGCCGGGCCACTCTCTGCACGGTGAAGCTTTCGATGAAGGCCCGCGCCAGGCCGCAGTCCTCATGGAGGGCATGCCGAAGGTTGACTTTCCCATCACCACCAGCAGCCCGGAGGCGCAGAAGTTTTTCACCCAGGGCGTGGCCCAGCAGCATGGCTTCTGGTACTTCGAGGCCGAGCGCTCCCACCGCCAGGCCAGCGCCCTCGATCCCGATGCCGCCATGCCTTACTGGGGCATGGCGATGGCGAACGTAAACAACGAGAAGCGCGCCAAGGGCTTCATTGCCAAAGCGGTCGAGCACAAGGCCAAAGCCAGCAAGCGCGAGCAGATGTGGATCACCTCGCTCGAAAACTTCTACAAGGACGACAAGCGCGACAAAAAGAAGCGCCAGCTCGACTACATCAGGGACCTGGAAGCCCTGGTCCAGGAATACCCCAAGGACATCGAAGCCAAGGCCTTCCTGGTGTGGAAAATCTGGGATGCCAAGGGCACCGTGCCCATCTCAAGCAACCAGGCCGTGGACGCCTTGCTCGACCAGATCTTTGCCGCTGATCCCATGCACCCGGCGCACCACTACCGCATTCATCTGTGGGACGAGGACAAGCCGATCCGCGCCCTGGGTTCCGATTCCAAATGCGGCCAGACCTCTCCCGGCATCGCCCACATGTGGCACATGCCCGGCCACACCTTCTCCAAGCTGGGCCGCTTCGACGCCGCCGCCTGGCAGCAGGAAGCCGCGACCCGCGTGGATCACGCCTACATGATCAAGACCCTGGTCCAGCCCGACCAGATCCACAATTACGCGCACAACGAGGAATGGCTCACCCGCACCTGGGGTGAGCTGGGGCGCGTTCATGACGCCATCGGCCTCGCCACAACCCTTATCGAAAACCCCCGCCACCCGAAATACAACAGCCTCGACACGCCCGGCGACAGCGCCAGCTATGGCCGCACCCGGCTTCTCGAAACCCTCGCCGAATGGGAATTGTGGCCGCAGATCCTGCAAATTAGCGGCGGCCCTCTCATGCCGCCGGCCACCCAAAGCATTCACGAACTGAACCGCCTGCGCGCGCTGGGCCTTGCCCAGTTCAACAGCGACGACAGCAAGGAACTCGCCCAAACCATCGCCGCAGTTGAAGCGATCGAAAAGAAGACGAAGGAATCGAAGCCTGAAGACAAAAAAGCCGAGCCCAAAAAGACAGCCAAGGACGAACCCGCCACAGCCAAGCCCGATCCCACACGCAAAGCCTTGCCCGCCGTCCTGGCAGAACTGCGCGCCGCGAAGCTGATCCTTGACAAGGCCAGTGCCGACGAGGTGCGCAATACCCTCGAAAAATCCAAAGAGATCCCCCCCGAACGCCTCGTACGCTACTACCTCCGCATCGGCGACAAAACCAAGGCTGGCGAGCTGGCCGGCAAGCTTGGCCAAAACCTTTCCGGCTGGGCTGCCCAGACGGAAGTGTATCAGGGGCTCGACCGGACAGAGGAAGCGAAGAAGGCCTTCGACAAGGTCCGCGAGCGCGGCTTCTCCATGGATCACGACCTGCCGCTCGCAAAACGCCTGGATGCACTGGCCGTCACTTTCGGGGTCAAAGGAGATTGGCGCAAACCCGCCCCCGTGCGCAACGACAGCGGCGAGCGGCCTTCCCTCGAATCCCTCGGCCCTGTCCACTGGAGCCCGCCCCAGGCGCCTGCATGGTCCGGCACCGGCCTGGACGGCAAACCCGTGAGCAATGAAACCTATGCCGGCAAGCCCACCCTGCTGCTGTTCTACGTCGGCTCCTACTGCGCCCACTGCATGGAGCAGTTGAAGGCATTCGAGGGCATGGCCGGTAACTTCAAAAACATGGGCATCAACATGGTGGCCATTTCACCCGATTCACCCAAGGACCTGCCCACCGCCCAAAAGTACGCAAAAACCAAGGCCGGGTTCCCCTTCCCTCTCGTCTCCGCCAAGGACATCGAGGTCTTCCGCGCCTATCGCGCCTATGACGACTTCGAGAAATTCCCCCTGCATGCCGTCGCCCTGGTCGATGAACACCAGCGCCTGCGCTGGATCGACGTCGGCTACCAGCCGTTCATGGACGCCAAGTTCGTGGTCGAAGAGGCCAGACGTCTGCTCGCCCTGCCTCTCGAAGCGGTGGCCCAAAAGTAGGCATGGACGAAAGGCTCATGACCTTTGTTCTCCCCGGCGGGCCAGAAAGAATCCTCCGTCGGAAAACGATAGCCTTGTGACGCCATGAACTTCCAACGCGACCTCGCCACCGAGTACAGCCGCTACCTGACCCGACGCTGGTTCTTCAAGGACTGCGGCGTGGGCCTGGCCAGCATCGCGGCCATGGATCTCCTTCGCTCCACCGGCACCGCCGCTCCGGCGGTCGCCCCCGAGAGCCCGCTCGCCACCAAGAAGCCGCACTACCCGGCCAAGGCCAAGCGCGTGATCTACCTTTTCATGGGCGGCGCACCCAGCCACCTGGAGCTGTTCGACAACAAGCCGGAGCTTGCGAAATGGGACGGCAAACTCCCTCCCGCCAGCCTGCTGGAAGGCTACCGCGCCGCCTTCATCAATCCCAACAGCAAGCTGCTCGGCCCCAAGTTCAAGTTCGCCAGGCACGGCCAGTCCGGCACGGAACTGAGCGAACTGCTGCCGAACCTCGCCCGCATGGCGGATGACCTCACCGTCGTGCGCTCGATGAAGACCGACGCCTTCAACCACGCCCCTGCGCAGATCTTGATGAGCACCGGTGCCACCCAGTTTGGCCGCCCCAGCTTCGGGGCGTGGACCCTCTACGGCCTGGGCACCGAAAACCAGGACCTGCCCGGCTACGTCGTCATGCAGTCCGGCCAGAAGGGCCCCAGCGGCGGCCAGTCGAATTTCGGCTGCGGCTTCCTGCCCACGGTGTATCAAGGCGTTCCCTTCCGCAGCGCCGGTGATCCCGTGCTCTTCCTCTCCAATCCCAAGGGCATCGACAAGGCCACCCAGCGCGACACGCTTGATGTCCTGAAGCAGCTCAACGAGGAGCGCCTCGGCGTGGTGGGCGACCCCGAAATCGCCACTCGCATCAACAGCTTCGAGCTCGCCTACCGCATGCAGCGCACCGCGCCCGAGGTCATGGACCTCTCCAGCGAGCCCAAGCACATTCTTGATCTCTACGGGGCCAAGCCCGGCGAGCCCTCCTTCGCCAACAACTGCCTGCTGGCCCGCCGCCTCATCGAAAGCGGCGTGCGCTTCGTCCAGCTCTTCCACGAGGCCTGGGACCACCACGGAGGCCTCACCAACGGCCTCAAAACCCAATGCGGCCTCACCGACAAGCCCTGCGCAGCCCTTCTCCAGGACCTCAAGCAGCGCGGCCTCCTCGACGACACCATCGTCATCTGGGGCGGCGAGTTCGGCCGCACCCCCATGGTGCAGGGCGGCAGCGACGGCCGCGACCACCATCCCAACTGCTTCAGCATGTGGTTCGCCGGCGGCGGCATGAAGCCCGGCCTGACACTCGGTGGCAGCGACGACTTCGGTTTCAATGTCACCGAAGACCCTGTCCACGTCCATGACCTTCACGCCACGCTGCTGCACTTGCTGGGCTTCGACCACACGAGGCTTAACATGAAGTTCCAGGGGCTCAATATGCGCCTAACCGGTGTAGCGGGGGAATTGGTGACGAAGATGTTGGCGTAGAGAGTACAAAGGGCCAGGGATCTCCAGTCAATAGGGTGCCTTGGTGGACTGGTATTTCACCTCTCTCGCATCGTAGAGCATCGTCGCCGGTTGCAGGCCTTTGCCGTCCATTTTGGCCCCGTACAAGACGTTGTCATGGGTCCAGACAACCCGGCCCTTCACCGCATCGTAGTCCGCCGAACACCAACCCTCGCAGTTCTCCACCATCCCTTCGGGCGATACCAGCGCGAAGGTGTCGAATGAAATGCCCCGATTCTCGTCTCCGTTTATACCGACCCAGCGAATCAACTGCAGTTTCCAACGGCGGTTGTTAGGAAGCTGCTTCTGGAAAATGATTCGATGAACATCCATCTGGTACAGCCACTTGGCCACTCCGGCAGCCTCCGCGGCTGAAAAGGTCTCCCAAGGTGTCACGGGTTCCCAGCCATCTCGCTGAAGTTGGAAACCGCCTTTGACAAAGGATTGCCATTCCACGGGAGGATCCTGTGTGATCGTCATTCCAATGTCATCCCACTCGGCTTTCACTCGATCGTCTGCCCACATCTGATTGGCTTCTCCCGTAAACAGTCCTCGGCCAGGCCCGTCGAGCCATCTTGACGCGCTCCAGAACGCCAAAGCCTTCAACCAGGGCCAGCGTGAGACGACGCGGCGAACGCTCCTGTCCTTGCCAGTTTGCGTGTTCACGTAGTACGCCAAGTATTGACCATCTGGAGAGAGGTCAGGGCACTCAAGCATCGACCTGAGGCACTGACTTCTCACAAAGGTATCCGTCGTTCGGTCCCACCCGATGACACATGACACCTTTCCAGGTCCATACTTGATCAGAATCGACGATGGCGACTTGGCGGAAAGGTGGAGATGAGTGTGCGCCATGGCGAGAGTCCCGGTCCACTTATTGTGAACACCCGTCCTTGCAGTATCCGTTGAGAGTCTTGCATTCAGGTAGTCATGTTGTAGTGGAAGAACAAGACTTGTCCTACACTTCACTCACCAAGCCGTTGCTGGCGCCAAACGAATTCGCCTCAATGTCCATGTGATGGAGCATGCGAACAAACAGGTTGGACAGCAGCTTGTTGCTCTTGGTGTCGAAGGCGAGATGGCCCTGGTGCTTGAAGCTGCCACCCGCAAGGAGAATGGGCAGGTTGTTGTTGTCGTGAGACGAGGAATTGCCCAGGTTGCTGGCATAGAACACGGCGGTGCGGTCCAGCAGAGTATGGCCGCCCTCGGTCTGCGCCTTCATCTTGTCGAGAAACTCGCCCAGCACCTTGATCTCGGCCTCCTCAATCAACGCGAGTTGTTCCAGCTTCGCGGGATCCTGGCCGTGATGCGAAGCGTCATGGTGACCCAGGTTCACGCCCGTGATGTCCGGGCGCTCCTGTGTGCTGAGCCAGAGCGAGACAACGCGTGTGGAGTCCGTCTGCAAGGCGAGATGGACGATGTTGTACCACTGCCGCGAGCGCTCGACGAGCTGCGGGCCGTTGTAGTCATTTGTGGGGGTTGCAAAATCCACGTGCGGCTTTGGCGTCGTGCTCCAGTGCTCGTCCTGCTGCAGGGTGTGCTCGGCCTCCCGCACGGAGGTGAGGAAGAGGTCGAGCCGGTCGCGGTCGCTGCTGCTGACCTTGCGGTTGATCGCTTTGATCTGCTCGCCCACATCATCAAGGATGCTCTGGCCATCCTTGACCCGCTGCAATTCACGCGACTCCTCCTCCGGCGTGCCTGCGATGAAGAGCTTGCGAAACACTTGGGTGGCGCGCTGCTCGGAGGGAATACGCACGCCGCGACGATTCCAAGCGACATCACCTCCCCCGAGGATCAGTGAGGAGAACCGCGTTTGATTGCCGATGTGCGATGCGATCTCCTGGTCGAGCGAGATGCCGTTCTTGATGTCCTTGTCCCTGATGAACTCAGGCGCGACGCCGGTGAACAGCCCCACCTCCGCGAAGTGCCCCGCCGCATAACGATGCGACATGCCGGAGAACACGGTGAACCGGTCACGATGGTTTTGCAGGTTCTTCAGATAGCGGCAGGGCTCATAATCCCTGCCCGGTTTTTCGGGGAAGAAATTGGGGCCATACATGCCCAGCGGCTGGCCGATGAGAACGGTGCGCGGCGGCTGTGCGAGAGCCTTTTTTGCCTCGGCTGCGGAAGCGGGAATCATCGCTTCGAGGAACGGAAGTCCGACCGCGACGCCGGAAGCGCGCAGGAAAGTTCGGCGGTTTAGGGTGGTCCTCATTGGATTGGTTGTGGTAATGCAAAATGATAAATGGGAAGTGAGAAATGCAAAATGCCATCAATCAGAGCGCCGGTCCTTTAGTTCGCTTTGGCGGTGACGATGGATTTGCCGATGATGCTCATGAGCTGCCTGCATTCATCAATGAGCGCGTTGAGTTTGGTGATAGGAAGCAGCTTCGACTTTACGCAGAGACGAAGCCAGACTCGTAGTTCTTGCACTCCTCTACTTGTTCAAAAACATCCTGCTTTGCACCACCTCATGCACCAGGGTGCGCAGGCCGTAGTGCTGTGCGCGCAGCTTCGCAACGATCTGCTCCACGACCTCCCTGTCCGCGAACTGAATGTCTCCGCCGGTTGCGTACACGATGAGCTTCTGCGTCAGGCTGCGCGCAAGCTGGTCCTTGTCTTCGAGCAGGATCTTCTTGTAGTCCTCAATGTCTTTGAAGGCCTTGCCTTCAGGCGTTTGTCCGCCTTGCTCAACATCGGGCCCGCGCCAAGCGGGGCGGCCGGTCGCATAGGGCAGAGCGACAGGGCCAGCCTTCGTCCTTGTGCTCACACGGTAGAATTCGCGCCAGTTGCCAATCGGATCGTAATTCTCGAGGGCAAAGCCCGGCGGGTCGATGTGGTTGTGGCAGGTCGCGCAGGCAGGCGTATTGCGATGCTTGTCGAGCTGCTGGCGGATGGTGGTGGCACCGCGAATGTCGGGCTCGATGGCCGGCACATCGGGCGGAGGTGGCGCGGGTGGCTTGCCAAGGATGCGCTCCAGAATCCACTTGCCCCGCAAAACGGGCGAGGTGCGCGTGCCGTCGGCAGTGACCTTCAAGACGCTGGCGTGCGTCATCACGCCTCCACGGTGGCTCCCCGGCGGCAGCATCACCTTGCGAAACTGGCTACCGCTGACACCAGGAATGCCATATTGTGATGCCAGCCGCTCATTGAGCATCGTCCAGTCAGAATCGATGAAGTTGAGAAGGCTCAAGTCATTGTGCAGCACTTCCTCGAAGAAAAGCTGCGTCTCGTGTGGCATCGACCAGAGCAGCAGTTGATCGTAATCGCTGTAGAGCTGCGGGTCGGGGATCGTGGCGTCGATTTTGCGCAGATCCAGCCACTGGCCGGCAAAATTCTCGGTGAAATGGTGTGCGCGGGGCGAGTTCAGCATGCGTTCCACCTGCGCGTGCAGCACATCAGGTTTGTGGAGTTCACCTCGGCGCGCGACAGCGAGCAGTTCATCATCCGGCAACGTGGACCACAGGAAGTACGAAAGGCGCTCGGCCAGCGAGTAGTCGTCGAGCTTGGTTGAGAACAAATCACCGGTCACCGTGGCGGATGAGGTAGGTGAGTCCATCAGGAACAGAAAATCCGGCGACGAAAGGATGAGTTTGTATCCAAACATCATTGCATCAAAGAAGGTGTAATTCTGATCCAGCTTCGCCTGCACCTGGCGGACAAAGTGCTGCTGCACCTCTTCACTCACCGGCCGCCGGAAAGCGCGCGGTAAGAAGGCGCGGATCAAGCGCTCCGCGTCCTGCCTCGGTTGAGCTGAGGCAGGCACCAGAGGATCGGCAAACCACGATGATTCGGAGCGCTTTTCGCTGATCGTCGGCACCCGCATTCCCGCCAGTTCGGCTTTCACAACGGATCTCGCCTTGAGCGGCACCCCGGCAAACAGGCTGTCGTAGCACGGCGGCGGGAAGGGATCAACGGGACCCTCAATCTTCAGCGATTCAACCAGCAAACCCGGACCGGTGTATTCCTCGATGGGCTTTTTGAAACCGCGAATATCCCAAGTTGTGAGAAGGTTCACGACGAAGGCCTGGCGGCGTACAAGGTCAAATTCGAACTCGATCACCTGAGGGTCGCCGGGCGGAATGTCGCGCACCTCGCGCAATACCGGGCCTTCGCGGCCGCTCTCCATCACCGTCATGAAGCCCACAGAAATGGGCTTCTTCTCGGTGCCAACCGCGCAGGCTTTCATCTGAACGCGGTAGCGTCCTGCTGTCGGCACCGCCGCAGTGGCGCACAAGCCATAGCGCGGAAGCTTGCTGTAGATGACAAGGGCATTGCCCTGCATTTTCACGCTGCGCCCCATCGTCTGCTGGAAGTTGGACCCTTTCTTCACGATCATCTCCGCCGTGCGTATGTCGCTGAAAAGGATCGGCGGATTGATCGGGATCACCGATTGGACGGCCTTTGCAGCCGCTTCCTGGTAAAGCAAGAAGTGTGTCGCCGACAAATCGAGCCCGCTGCTGACATTGTCGAAGCCCGCCGTCGTGCTGTCCTCCGGCAGCATTTCCTTTAATGCCACACTCGTTCCGAGCAAGTCGCGCAGCGTGTTCTCGTATTCCGTGCCATTCAGCCGCCGCACCACGACACGGCCCTTTTTCTGCTGCTGATCGAGCGAGGCGGCATGAAGCTGGACTTCCAGAAACTGCCTGGCCGCATCGAGGTCGGGCTGCGCCGGGCGCTTGCTCTTCTTTGGCGGCATTTCGCCAGAGGTTATTTTGTCGAGAACATGCACCCAGGTGGCCGCAGTCTTGCCACTCCGGAAATCAGCCGGCAGCACATCCAGCCGCAGGCCTGCCTTCTGAGTGTCTTCACCGTGGCACTCGACGCAGTGGGCTTCGAGCAGCGGTTTGACACTTTCTTTGAACGACGAACCTGCGGCGGATGCGGCGCAAACGACTAGCATTGCCAAAATCAAACAGTGCGAGGGCATGAGCCTGGATGATGCGCGTTCCACAGGGAGTTTGTCAAGGCGAGTGGATTTGAGGGTGTGGCGGCCCGCCGCCTGCTGCCGCGCATCTGTTCACATCCCCGCTTGCTACGTGCCAGGGGCTCCGCTATCTGAACAGTCCATGAATTCGGAGCTGCAGAAACTCGTTACCGCTGGCAAGATCACCCAAGTTGAAGGCAACAAGCTGGACAAGCTGGAGCCAGGAACCGCCTGCCTGCACAAGAGCTGGGGGGTGGGCCGCATCGCTGAATGGGACCTGCTGGGTGATCGCGTCCTGATTGATTTTGAAGGCAAGCCCGGGCACCCGATGAAGCTGGCTTTTGCCGCAGACTCGCTCACCGCCCTCGCCCCGGACCACATCCTGGCCCGCCGTGTGACGGACCTGCCCACCCTGCAGGCCCTTGCCAAGGACAAGCCCGCCGAACTCGTGGAGCAGGCGCTCAAGAGCAGCGGTGGCAGCATCAGCCTGGACGACCTGGAGCGCATCATCGCCCCGCGCATCGTCGGCGCCGCCGAGTACAAGAAGTGGTGGGACAACGCGAAGAAGGAACTCAAGAGCTTCCGCCACATCGTGGTTCCGGCTAAGCGCACTGAAAAACTCACCCTGCGCTCGACCACTGAAAAGGCCGGCCAGGTGATGGTCAATGCCTTCCTCAACGTCCGCGACCTGAAGAGCAAGCTCGCTGCCATGGCCGCGATCATCAAGGACACCGATCTCTTCGAAGACCCCGCCAACGAGCTGGCCCCGGTGTTCAAGGACATTTCTGACGTGGTGCGCAAGACCTGGAAGCTCCAACTCAAGGAAAGCCTGCACCTGCTGCTTCAGCGCGACGAGCTGGTGGACCAGTTGAAGACCCAGATCCCTGCCGATGCCGCCCAGGCGCATGAGCTGGTCAGAGATGGCCGGGTACAGCTTACGGAAGCTGTCAACAGCCTGCCTGTGGGCCTGCTGGGCCGCCTGTATGGCGCCTTCCCCGCCGCCTTCCCCGAAGGTGCCTGGGTGAAAGAATGTCTCGCGCATCTCACCCGCACCGGGGGCCGCGCCGTGTCTGAGATCACCAGCGTAATGGACGCGAACGACGAGCTAGACGTCCTGGCCGATTTCCTGAGCAAGGCGGTGCGCAACCGCACGCTGAGCACGGACCTCCTGATCTGGATTTGCAAGGAGCGCAAGGGATTGAGCGAGGCCGTGTTCAGCATCGACCTGGGCAATGCCATCATTGGTGCGCTGGAGGACGACCACGTGGCCGGCGGCCCCAAAAAGACTGGTCGCCTGCACGACACCATGGCCGAAGATCGCACCCTTGTGGGCGAAATGGTCAGCGACGCTGATGAGGAAGACCTCAAGCTGTTCGCCAAGCGCATCCTTTCCACCTCTGTCTTCGACGAACTCACCCGCCGCTCACTCATGGGCAAAATCATCAAGGCGCGCCCGGAGATGGAGCGCATGATGGAAAACGCCGCCGCTGTGAAGGACGAAGGATTGATTGTCTCCTGGGAAAGCCTCCAGAGGAAGAAGGCTGAGCTTGATGACCTCGTCAACGTGCAGATTCCGCATAACAAGAACGAGATCCAAATCGCCCGAGCAGAAGGCGACCTTCGCGAAAACGGCGGCTACAAGGCGGCCCGCGAGCAGCAATCCGTACTTTTGCGCATGAAAAGCAAGTACGAGGCCGAGCTGCGCCACGCCCAAGGCACCGACTTTGCAGGCGTTAAGACCGACCGCGTGGGCATCGGCACCATTGTGGAAGTCATCGACCATGCCAGTGGCAAGACCGAAGTCTTCACCGTCCTCGGTGCCTGGGACAGCGATCCGGACAAGAACCACCTGTCCTACATGTCCGAAACGGCAAAGGCGCTGATCGGCAAGGCCCCTGGTGATGAGCTTGAACTGCCGATGGACGGCGTGGGCACGCAGAAGGTCAAGGTTTCTACGATCAAAGCTTTCAAGGAGTAATTGAAAGAGGCGGGAGAAGGGAGGATTGACCTCCCTCCTCCACTCAAATCAGATCCGGCGGACGCGATTCATTCGGTGTCTGGCAGGCGGGGCAGATGGAGATGTCTTCATTGCCCCCCTCATAGCGCACGCCGCAAATCCGGCACAAAATCACTCCCTTGCGGCGCTGCACCTCGCGCTGGCTGCGACGGATCGTGCTTGCCACCCAGCCAACCGCCACCAGGGCCAGTCCAATGGCCATGCTCAGCAGAATAAGATGGCTGAGGCTGACATTGATCATGGCGCCACCTCCTGCCAGCGGAAGGCGAGCGTGCCCCATTGCGGGCCATTCGTCGCGACCGGTGCAAAGCGCAGACTGTTGATCGCCAGGCGAAACTCGCGGCTGATCGCAGCGTTGACGATGGTGCTTTCGTCCATCAATGAGACGGCGGCCAGCAGCCGGCCATCAGGAGCAACGGCGACACGCATCTGCGCGTGGATTTCGCCAAGCGCCGGGGAATTTTCCGAAAGCTGCTCCATGTTGTGAAGGATGGCCCGGCCCTCCAGCCCACCCCCGGCAACGGCCTCCAGCCGCTGCCGCCTGACGGGAGCCGGAGCTGCGGGCGCATGGGCGGCAGCCATGGGCGGCAGCAGAGACCGCCCGGGGCCGAACAGCCGTGGCAGCACTGAGGGGGAGGCTCCAGACTCAGGCAGGTCCTTGACCTGGAGCTGGAAATCCTTGAATCCGGGAGAGAATACCGGGCGCAGTTCGGACAAACGGGGGGCGCCCGTGGCATTTGGAGTCAGCAGCAGGAAATTTCGATCCGCCACCGCTGCCATGGCTTGCCGGGCTTCCGCAGAGGAAGTGTCGAGGAGGGTGATGTGTTGCGTGGTATGCGAGCGACGGGAGGCCGCCGGGTACACCACTTGAAAACACAGGAGCCACAGGCTCAGCACCACCGCAGCGACCGTGCCCCACCAAAGCAGCCGCCACAGGGCGCCCTCCGGGGCGTGCCAGCGAAAGATGAGGCGGGACAGCGGGTCATCCTGATCCTGCTTCATGGCTCCAATTCCGGGGTGGTGGCGTGCATCACCTCATAGCCCAGCGACAACGCCACGCTGCTCACTTCCATGACCCGGCCGTAGGGGGCCATTTGATCACCCTGCACAATGGCCCTGCGCAGCCCTTGTTTGTCCGCCTCCATCAGCACTCGCAGTCCGGAAAGTGTCACCTCGCGGCCATCGAAGTAGATCCTCGATTCAGGGGCGGCGGTCACCGTGATGAGGTGGCCTTGCTCCGCATTCGGCACCAGCGAGCCCGACTGCGGCAGGACCACGGACACCCCGGACTGGACGATGAAACTCGATCCCAGCAAAAAAAAGATCACCAGCAGCAGAACGGTGTTCAACAGCGGAGCAATGTAAAGCGACGGCCCGCTTTGCGGCAAATGGCTGAGGAGCTTCATGCCCTGCTTTAAGGTGCGTTGCGCTAGCCCTTGCCGCCCCTGCCCTTGCCGGAGCTGGCCTTCAGCGCCGAAGTGGCCTCGATGATGTTTTCCGGGACCGGCTCCGACTTGCCCATGGGACTGAAGGCCAGAATCGAGGAATCCACACGGGAATCTTCGATCAGATTGACGATTTCAACCCCCGCCCGTTCCAGATCGTGCATCAGGTGGCGTGATTTTGCCGCGAGAAACGCATAAAACAAGTAGGCGGGAATGGCCACCGCGATGCTGAAGCCGGAGGTGATCAGGCTGGAGTAAACGCCACGAGCCAGATCGGCGGGCGTCGCCACCCCGTTGGCGGCAGAGAGATTGGTGAAGCAGTCCAGCAGCCCCATGATGGTCCCCAGCAGCCCGATGAGGGGCGCGGCATGGGCGATGGCGTGCAAAATGCTCAGATAGCGCTCCAGGCGCGGCACTTCAAGCTGGCCCGCCTCCTGCACAATCTCCTTGAGGTGCTCACGAGGGGCGCTGTGGCGCAGCAGCGCCGCGTGAATGACCCTGCCCACCGGCACCCGTGTGGCCACGCATTCCTGCAGCGCCTCGGCGTAATTCTTGCGTCGGATGAGGCTGGCCAGGCCAGCCAGGAATTCTCCCACGTTCATCCCGGCGCGGTGGAAGTATGAAAGGCGTTCGAGAAACACCCCGACGGACAGCACAAGGCAACCGAGGAGAAGCCAGATCAGGGGACCACCTTTCGAGATCAATTCGGGCATGCGGAGGGAAAAGAGGCTGGATGGAGACAACAGCGACAGTGGAGCGGTCTGACAGACTGATCGCTCATTGGAGAACTGGATGGTATAGTAACACTAGAGCTCAACTCTTGTAAACCTTGGATTTCTGGCCAGCCCACGCCAATGGTGCCCGGCTGATCCCTGAAGCAGGGGCCGTGCCGGGTTCTACTGCTTCGATTTTGCCGCGAGAATGCCGTTGGCGATTCCCTGGGCCAGGGCCTGACGATGATCGGGATCGGCGCAGCGGGCCGCCTCGCCTTTGTGGCTGATGAACCCGCACTCCACGAGAACAGCGGTGGCCTGCGTCTCACGCAAGACTTTGTAGTCCTGCCAGTCGCCATCGCGCTTGCGGCCCTTCACCGCCTCGCCCATGCACTTTTCAATGCATTGGGCCAGCGCCAGCCCTTTCTTGCTGCGGTGATGCACTTCGAAGCCGGAGACACTGTGATCGCGCGAGGCATTGAAATGTATGCTGACGAAAATGGCATCCTCGTGCCGGTTGGCAATGCCAGCCCTGTCACTGAGCTCGACATAAGTGTCGTCGGTGCGGGTCATCACGGTTTTGACCCCCTTGCCTTGCAGGATGGAGTTGAGGCGCCTGGCCACATCCAGGCAGAGATCCTTCTCGACGAGCCCGTTCCAGTGGCAGCCAGGGTCTTTGCCCCCGTGGCCGGCATCGATCACCACCGTGCTGAAAGCATGAGCCAGGCCCGCAGGCAGGAGGCAAAGGCAAATGACCGCACCCAAGATCCCGTGCACGCAAGTGTGGCGAGGGGCTGCAGACATGGCGGCAGAGCGCTAAAGCACAGACATCACCCGGCCAGCGGACGGTGCACCCAAACAGCCGGCAACTGCACGCACCCACTCCGCTGGGCTCAACGCATAAACCCCTCTTACCGCAGGAATCTGACCTGGGTTGAAGGCGTCACTGTCAGCCTTCTTCTTTGGCTTGGAATGCCCGCCGTCACTGGTCGAGGGCTTCTTGGGCTTGGGCGCGTCGCTGTTGCCTGTCGTTTTCTTTTTCGGTTTGGGCGAATCGCTGTCCTCGCTGGACTTTTTCTTCGGCTTTGCCGCATCACTGTCGCCAGACGTTTTCTTTTTCGGCTTCGGCGAGTCGCTGTCCTCGCTGGACTTTTTCTTCGACTTGGCCGCATCAGTGTCGCCGGTCGTCTTCTTTTTCGGCCTGGGCGAATCGCTGTCCGGACTGGTCTTCTTGGCAGCCGTGTCATCCGACTTGGGCTTTGCTGCCCCTCCTTTATGGACGGTGGGTGCAGGCACATCCTCGGAACGACGCCTGCCGTCTTTAGTGATGTAGGTGGACGTGACGGGAGGCGGAAGATCCGTGTTCTGCGATTTGCCAGCGGCATTCCTGGACGACTTGGGAGCCGGCTCCGGCGGTGCTTCCTCAACGCGCGACTTGCTGTTCCTGGAATGCCTGGACTCAGGCTCTGCCGGCGGAAGTTCCTCTGCATGACCGGAGGAAGCCGATGAGGACGCGCTGCTCCCCATGGCCGCCCATGCGGTCACATAGTTGCCGTTCGAGTCAAACGGGTAGTCCCCCTTCGCCATGGAGTGCGGCGGCGTGGATGCCGATCCGTACAAGGGAATGTCTGGCAGGTTGCTGGGCACCCCCTCCACGCCGGGCGTGGATGAACAGGATGCCAGGCCTAGCACCACCGTCAGCAGCGCCGACGCACGCAGCAGGGAATTGTATTCAGTCAATCGCGCCATTGACGCGACTATGCGGCGTATCCCGCTCTGGCGCAACCCTGGCTGACGAAACGATGAAGGCAATTTTGTTGAACGCTTTTAGTGATCGAGCTCCTTGATCTGCAGATGGCGGTACTCCATCTGGCCACGATCACCTTCAAGCCCGATGGGCCCGGAGGCGGGGATTTTCAGGGCGTCCTCCAGCACCTCGCCATTGCAGACGCAATGCGCCACCTGGCCCTTGACCGTGATCTCGATCAGGTTCCAGTCCTGGGCTTTGTAGGCTTTCAGGTCCTTGTAAGGACCGGCGACAAGGTAGTCCCGGCACTGCAACTGCGGCTTGCGAATGAAGATGCCGCTATCGGCATTCACAGAGGCGCGGAACTCCAGTTTCAGCACAAAGTCCTTCGGGAATTCCTGCACCGTCCACATCTGAGCAACGAGCCGTGGC
>CAINXC010000475.1 GCA_903854655.1 uncultured Verrucomicrobiota bacterium
GTTCTTGTTCATCTCCTCGTACTTGATGAGCGCGCCACCAAGAATGATCTGCGGGATGAGCATGAGGGGAATGGCGTTCAAGGCGGTGCGCGAATCGCTGACCAAACTGGAGACCAGCAGGCCGATGCAGGCGCCGGTGAGCGAGGTGATGAACATCCACCAGAGATGGATGGCAAACATGTCGCGCACCTCCAGAATGCGGTTGCCGATGAGCAGGTAGATCACGCACTGGATGAGCGCGAAGGTGCCCAGGGCGATGATCTTGCCGGTGAGGTAGTAGAAGGTGCGCAGGTTGTGGTTGCGCTCGCGCCCCAGCATGGCGCGGTCGCGGATGATTTCATCAGCGCTGCTGGTGAGGCCCAGGAACATGGCCACCACCAGGCTCATGAACAGGTAGGTGGGGATGTGGAAGGCGCTGGCGAAGGTGTAGTGCTTCTCCTCCGAATAGCGCAGCACGGTGCTGATGAGCAGCGCAAGCATGGGCGCCTCCAGCAGCGTGGTGAGGAGGTTCGCCCGGTTGCGCAGCTTGCTGAGGAAGGCGCGGCGCAGCATGGTGCCGAACAGGATGGCCTCCTCGCGCAGGGTGTGCCGGGGCGGCTGCGGCACCTTCAGGTGCTGGGCCGAGCCGTCCGTGCGGGACTCCTCGCGCGGCTTTCCCCCGTGGCTGGTGGCCGGGTCCGTCGCCGCCATGGACTGAAGCAGGCGGTGAGTTTGATAGCGGTCGCGCCAGAAGTTTGGCGGGAAGCGCCGGGCCGGCACCAGGTGGCCTTCAGCATTCTGCTCCAGGATGATGTCGCCGCTGATGTCGCGCAGGGGGGTCTCCAGCACATCGAACACGAAATCCGGCGTGACGTTGCCGGGCATTTCATCGTCCGGCTGCGGCTGGCGTGTCTCTTCATTGAACACCCGCCAGAAGTACTCCAGCATTTGCTGCGGCGTGCCGAAGAAGGCGACCTTGCCGCCCTTGTCGAGCAGCAGCGCCTTGTCGAACATCTGCAGCAGCCTCATGCTGGGCTGGTGGATGGAGGCGAGCACGATCTTGTTGCGCGCCAGGGAGTGGATGATCTCCAGCACATGCTCGCTGTCCTTCGATGACAGGCCGGAGGTGGGCTCGTCGAACAGGTAGATGTCCGAGATGCCGATCATGTCCAGACCGGCGTTAAGCCGCTTGCGCTCGCCGCCGCTGAGGAACTTTTGCTGCGGCGTGCCGGCCAGCCGGTTGCGCAGCTCAGCGAGGCCCAGTTCCGCGAGCTTTGCATCCACCCGCTTGCGCCGGTCCTCCACGCGCAGGTGGGGGCAGCGCACGGCGACGCTGAAATCCAGGTTCTCCTGCACACGCAGCAGCGGATCGAAGGCGTCGTCCTGCGGGATGTAGGCGATGTAGGGGGTGAGGTTGTGCAGGTTGCCGTACAAGGGCAGGCCGTTCATGAGCACCTCGCCGTTCTTCGGGCGAAGCTGGCCGCCGAGGACGCGCAGCAGCGTGCTCTTGCCGCAGCCGCTGGGGCCCATCACGCAGACCATCTCGCCGCGCCGGGCGCTGAAGGTGATGCCCTCCAGGGCGGTGTCCTTCTGGTCAAAGCGGTGAGTCAATTCGCGCACGTCGAGCGTGCGCACCGTGTTGCGCTCCTCCTCGATGATGCGGTCCGCGAAATGGCAGCGCAGGAACTGGCCTTCGCCGAGGGTGATGGTGTCGCCATCGTTGAGCACAATGCGGTCGCGCACCGGCAGCGGGCCCACGAAGATCGGGCGGGTGCTGCGCAGCACCTCCAGCTCGCCGGTTTTGTCGGCGTGATTGCATTCGATGCGCAGCAGCACCTCGCCCTCGGTTTCCGGCGAGAGCAGGATGTCGCCCTCCTCCAGCAGGTCCGGGTTGTTGGAAACGAGGTAGGTGTTGCGGCTGCCCTCCAGCCGGAACTGCCCGCCGAACTCGCGCGCCCGGCGGCGCAGGTCGAGCAGGGACATCTCCACTTCGCCATGGGCGACGATGGCATCCTCGATCGAAGCCTCCACCGTCACGCCCGCCTTCAAGGCCTGGCCGTTGATCGCTGCGTCGGTGTCGCGCAGCGCCTCCACCGTCACGCCCAGACCAAAGCTCACGCGCAGGTTGGTGCCGCGCAGGCGCTGCGGCGAAATCTCGGCATGCCCTTCCTCCGTGAGCGTGAGGTAAAGCTGGGTGCCGGTGAGCGTCTTCTTGGCGTTGAAGTAGGAGATCAGGTCGTTGTAATCGAGCGACACATCCTCCAGCACCACGCGCTCGCCGGGATAGAGACGGCTGAAGTCGCCCGGCGGCAGGCGACGACTGCGCACCAGGATCGGCACGCCGCCGGTGTTCTTCAGCAGCATCAAGTTCTGGTAACGGTAGGCCGTGACCACACAATCAGCCGAAAGCGAGCGCAGCAGCACATCGCAGGGCGCGTGGGAGCCGATGCGCAGCGTCTCCAGCGGCTGCGCGCCCTTGTTGACAAAATCGTCCTCCGCCGGCCGGTCCCCGGCGTTGAGCTGGTACACGATGTCGATGGCCTGGGCGGCGATGCCCAGGTTGGTCATGAACAGGTAGAACTCCACCATCTGCCGCCGGTTCGCGGTGGGGTGGTGGATGTTTTGCGAGATCAGCAGGTAGAGCTGCACGCACAGCAGGACTTTCTGCTCCATCGTCAGCGTGCGGCTCAGCTCACGCGCCCGCTGCGCCAGCTCCTGCGGCTTCTGCAGCGCCTCGAAATACAGGCGGCGCAGCTCGGAGTAGATCGCGTCCGGATAGTCGTAGCGCAGGTAGCCCAGCGAAGAGTCAATTTCCTCCTCCGCCACATCGCCATCCAGCTTGCTGAACCCGGCAAAGACCTCGATCAGCACGGGCAGAATGCTGTGCGCCGTGCTCGCCTCGGCACTCAGGGGCCAGATGCGGTTCCTCAGCCGCCGCCATAGAGAAGGCTTGCGCGCCGTCGCCACCGTGGCAGGCAATGCAGGCCCGCGCACGGGCGGGGCCGCATCGGGTCGTTTGGCAGGCGGCGGGGACTCCAGGGGACCTTGACTCATGAGGGCGATAAGAAACGCGACTATCGCGGGCCGCGAGCGGATTGCCAACGGGTTATGCGCAGAGATGGGATACGTCCAGTCCGACTACTTTACTTCCCCTGCTTCTTTATGGCCAACCCGGCCGCCCGTCTGACTCCTTCCCGGCTGTCTGCCAGACATCGTTTCAGGGTGGCCTCGTCCGCCAGATCAACGAGTGCATTCCACGCGCTGTAGAAAGTGTCGGCATCCTGCTCACGCGCCGCCAGTTCGATCAGCGCCGGCACCTGCGCTGCCTGCCGGGCCTGCCAGAGGGCCTGGACGGCTTCAAAACGTATCCTGGGCTCGGCGTCGTTGAGCGCCTCGATCACACAAGGCGGTACCACCTTGGTGAAACCAAATTCACGCATGCGGCAGGCGATGATGCGCAGGCATTGAATCCGCGTGTTCAAGTCCTGGGCAATCCCTGGCTGCCTGGCAAACCAAGCCTCGATCTCCACGTCATCCTTGCCCGCCCGCCCCAGCGTCCACAGCGCCCAGGTTCGCTGCTGAGGTGGCAGATCACTGCCCGCCAGCCGCTGGATCAGGCCCACCTTGATGGATTCACCGCGCTTGAGGAACTCCTCCTGCGCAGCCACTGCCCAGGCTGCCACCGAAGAGCCGAGATCCTCAAGCAGTTCGTCGAAGGTCCACTGGTCGTAGGGTGGGCGGACCTTTCTATCGGGTTGGAAGGGCTGGGTGTTCCCGGGTTCCCCCGGCAGCTTTTTGGAGCCGAAGAAGAAGCGGGACCATCCACCCTCACGGCCCAGAACAAAGCCATTGAACCCCTCATCAAACCGGAAACTCTGCGGGTTGTCGAAACCCCGCGCCACGACCTCAAGCTCGCGCCCGTCCGGATCGCAGCGCAGCACCGCACCCTCATACGCAGCCCTGGCCACCGGAGATTCGGGCAGGCGCTCGTACTCGCCCTGATGAAAGCGCATCGCCCGGCCCAGTTCATGCGTCGGCATCGAGGCCAAATCGCCGGTGCAAAGGTAGAGCTTGCCGTCCGCCCCCCAGGCCAGGCCGTGCAGTCCATGCTCTTTATCGCCCAGATGCCGCCCCACCAAGACATACTCGTCCGCCCTGTCGTCGCCATCCAGATCCCGCACAATGGTCAAGTCCGGTGCGTTCGACACCCACAGATCACGCCCGTGCCAGGCCATCGACTGGATCTTGTGAAACCCCTGGGCGAACACCGTTTTCCCATCGCCGACGAAGATGAGATCCGGCGAGGTGCCCGCGCTTTCGAACACCCGGCCTCTGACATCCACCGCCGTCTCCCCCGCCCTGCAAAACGCGGAGATTTGCATGGCGATGAGCAGGAGCGTGAGTTTCATGAAGCACTCAGGTTAGACTTTCCGGCTCTTCCGCCAAGGGGATTGACCACATAAGAGTGGATTGGTATGGCGAGCCTATGATGACCAGCGTCGCAATCGCCTTTCCCGATGACTTGAAAGACTTCATCGACAGCGCAGTGAAGTCAGGTCAGTTCTCCGGGCCAAACGAGCTTGTGGCCAGCGCTCTCTACGCCTACCGGGATCAAGTCGAGCTCGTGCAGGTCAAACTGCGCCGTCTGCGCGGAGACATCGCAATCGGCATCGACCAGATCGAACGCGGCGAGGTGGTTGAGGATTGGAACCTCGAAACCTTCCTCATTGAAATGAGGACCAAGCGCAACCAAATGGCCACCGCGTAATGGCGTCCGCCGTCATTCGCTCGCGTGTCAGTCTTGAAGATCTCGAAGAGATCTGGCAGTTCATCGCCCGCGACAGCGAGTTCTACGCGGACAAGTGGCTTCGCTTTCCTGACAGTCGCATCAACGATCTGGCTGCCCACAACGAACTGGGCAGGCCTCGCCCGGAACTCTCGGCCGGTCTTCGCAGTTTTCCCGTAAAAGACTATGTGATCTTTTATCGCCCCATGGCGAAGGCGGGCCTTCACTTGGTGCGCGTTCTGCATTCATCGCGAGACATCAGGCCGGAACTTTTCGAGTAGCGCCTTCGTCGTCACGCAGCCGCAGGAGGCGGGTTGCAAGCCCGCGCTCCCAGGGATGCCTCGTCGCCCATTTACCGCTCCGAAATAGGCACCCACTTCTGGCCGTAGGGGCGGCCCACGTACTCGCTCAGCGGGCGGAACAGGCGGTTGTCAGCCCACTGCTCCAGCACATGCGCGGTCCAGCCGCTCATGCGCGAAATGGCAAAGATGGGGGTGAACAGGTCCGTCGGAATTCCCAGGCTGTGATAGACCGTGGCGCTGTAGAAATCGACGTTGGCATTGAGGCCCTTCTGCTCGCGCATGATGGTGGCAATGCGCTCGCTCATCTGAATCCACTTCGGCTCGCCCAGCTTTTCGGTGAGCTTGATCGCCATCGCCTGCAAGTGCGGGGCACGCGGGTCCAGCACCTTGTACACGCGGTGGCCGATGCCCATGATCTTCTTTTTCTGCGCCAGGGCGTCCGCCACCCAGGCGTCCACCTTGTCCACGCTGCCGATTTCTTCCAGCATGTGGATCACGCCTTCATTGGCGCCGCCGTGCAGCGGGCCCTTGAGGGCACCAATGGCGGCGCTGATCGCGCTGTACATGTCGCTCAAGGTCGAGGCCACCACGCGGGCGGTGAAGGTGGAGGCGTTGAAGCCGTGTTCGGCGTGCAGCACGTAGGCCACGTCGAGCGTCTGTTCCGCCTCCTTGGTGGGCACCTGGCCCGTCATCAGGTACAAGAAGTGGGCGGCCTCGCTCAGGTCCTTGCGGCATGGCGGCAGCTCGAGCCCCTGGCGGGCGCGGTGGAAATACGCGGCGATGATGCCGATCTGCGACACCAGCTTGATGGCGGTGGCCAGCTCCTTCGGCATGTCCAGGTCATGGCGGTCCGTGTCGTAGCTGCCCAGCATGGAAATGGCGGTGCGCATCACGTCGATCGGCTTCGCATCCTTCGGCGCGCCCTTCAGGTAGTCGATCACCCCCTGGGGCAGCTCGCGCTCGGCGCGCAGGGCGGTCGTCAGCTTCAGCAGTTCCGGCTGCGTGGGCAGGCGGTTGTGCCACAGCAGGTGCACCACCTCCTCGTACGTGGTCTTGCCAGCGAGTTCGTTGATATCGTAGCCGCAGTAGAGCAGCACGCCCTCCTGCCCGCGCACGTCCCCGATGCGTGTTTCTGCCGCAATGATTCCTTCAAGTCCCTTTGATACAAGTGCCATAGCGTGATCCCAATTTGAGGCCCCGAACTTGCCAAGGCGAGGCCCGTCGTCATGTGAAAAATGATTTCTGTGACGAGGAAACCGCAGAAGTCATGCCAGCGCCACCCTCAGCCTTGGCTTCTGCGCAAGATCGGCTAAAGGTTTCACAATGCGCGCCATCACCCTTTTTGCCCTCGCTCTCGCCGCCACCGCCCAGGCTACCGACTGGCCGCAGTGGCGCGGTCCCAGCCGCAACGGCATCTCCGACGAAAGCGTCACCACCACCTTTCCCAGCGCCGGGCCCCGGGTCCTCTGGCAGGCTTCCGTCGGCACCGGATTTTCCTCCATGAGCGTTGCCAAAGGCAGGCTCTACACCCTGGGCCACGAGGGCGAGCAGGACACGGTCTTTTGCTTCGATGCCAAAACCGGCAAGGAGGTGTGGAAGCACAGCTACCCCGCCGAACTGGGCGACAAGTACTTCGAGGGCGGCCCCACCTCCACCCCCACCGTCAGCGGCGACCATGTCTTCACCCTCAGCCGCTGGGGCGACCTGTTCTGTTTCGAAGCCGCCACCGGCAAGATCATCTGGAACAAGAACATAGCCACCGAACTCGGTGCCGCAGTGCCGGACTGGGGTTTCGCCGGCTCCCCCCTTGTGCATGACGACCTGCTGGTGCTCAACGTGGGCGAAAACGGCACCGCCCTGGACAAAAACACCGGTGCAGTGCGCTGGCAATCCACAGGCGCTGAATCTGCCGGCTACAGCACTCCCCTGCCCTTCCAGCGCGACGGCAAATGGCTCGCCACCTTCTCCAACGTGAAGGGCTACTTCGCCCTCGATCTTGCCACCGGCAAGCCACAGTGGTTCTTCAAGTGGGTCACCCGCTACGGCATCAACGCCGCCGATCCCATTCCAGCCGGTGATGATTTCTTTATCTCCACCGGCTACAGCAAAGGCTGTGCCCTCATCAAACCCGGTGCCGGCGAGCCCGCCCTCCTGTGGCAAAATCGCGACCTGCGCACCCAAATGAACCCTGGCGTGCTCATCAAGGGTCACGTCTATGGCATTGACGGCGACGAAGGCTCCAAACCCGAATTGAAGTGCCTCGAACTCACCACCGGCAAGATCACCTGGAAAGCCCCCAGCCCCAAGGGCGGCGGCCTCATCGCCGCGCAGGACAAGCTCATCGTCCTCACCGGCCAGGGCGAGCTCAGCATCGCCAAAGCCTCCCCCGACCAGTACGACACCCTCGCCACCGCCCAGGTGCTCAACGGCAAATGCTGGACCGCCCCCGTGCTCGCCAACGGCGTGCTGTACTGCCGCAATGCCGACGGCAAAATCGTGGCGCTGGATGTGAAGGCGCCCTGACGTCTTGGTGGCACAGCATGCCCGCAGCCGATGGGCTTCTCCAACTTTACAGCGCAGCCTGAGCCGGTATCTTTAACCCATGACCAGTGCCGAAGAACTCGTTGGCGAAGAGTGGGCCGAATGGTATCGGCTCACCCCTGCTCAACGCTGGACCGAAACCACCCGGCTGTGGCAAACCTACCTGGCACTCGGAGGCTCCCTTGATCCCGAACCCGATACGCAAAGTCCTTTCTTCGATGCGCAAGCACCGGGTCCGCTGCCTGCTCATGGGCGGCCAGGCCTGCGTGTTATACGGCGCAGCGGAGTTTAGCCGCGACACGGATCTTGCCATCCTCGCGAGCGAGGCCAATGCCGCCCGCCTCCGCCGGGCGCTGAACGAACTGAGGGCCGAAGTCATCGCCGTTCCGCCCTTTTCCCTGGGCCACTTGGCGGCGGGGCACGCCGTTCATTTCCGCTGCCACCACCCTGAGGCTGATCGGATGAGGGTGGACGTTATGTCGAGCATGAGAGGCGTACCATCCTTCGCCACCTTGTGGAAACGACGCACCACCCTTGAAATGCCCGATGGCACGCTCTGCGACCTGCTATCCCTGCCCGATCTCGTTCGCGCCAAAAAGACCCAGCGTGACAAGGACTGGCCAATGATACGCCGCCTCGTGGAGTCCAACTACTTCGCCAACCGCGAGCATCCCTCTCCCCAGCAACTGACCTTCTGGTTTCAGGAGCTCCGTACGCCCGAGCTTCTCATCGATCTCGCTCAAA
>CAINXC010000476.1 GCA_903854655.1 uncultured Verrucomicrobiota bacterium
GCCAGCAGGCGGAGTGTTTCCAGTGATTTGTGGTCCAATTTGCGGCCGTCTTGCTTCATTAGATCGCACTATCGCACATAAACATAGTGTAGTCTATCCCAAAGACTTGTCAGTATGCCAAGCTAAGGCATGCTGATCTTCGTATCGGACCCGGTATGCCCGTCATGGAATTGGCAAATCTCCCATTAGATCCTCCAGAGTTTTGTGCTGGAACTACCAGCGTGGGCCTTGAACTTGTCGATGTTTACCTGTGGATATTCAAACGCTGGATGGAGCAAGACGGCGTGTTACCCAGTGAGTTCATGCCTTTGATTGACTCGCAGATGGAGCGGGGCGGGTTCGATCAAGTATCCCTTGAGGCAATCATTGAGCGTTGGACCGAGTTCCTTGGCAAGTTGCCTGAGCCTACCGAACGGCAATTGCATAATGGCAAGATGCTCATGCACGAGGAGGAGACCCGCCGGCAAGAAGCCATGAAAGGGAAGTGAGTTCATTCCAGGTAGTGCCCCGGGGCCGGGTGTTTTCGGCTGCAGGAATTTTGGCCCAAGCTCTCAGGTATACCCCATGTTACATGAGGCGCAGTTACCCCCTTTGAACGCAGGCAAAATGTGCAGTGGACCGGTCTCCGCGAGCACCGGAAAGCGGAAGTGTCGCTGACAATTTGCTTCCGGCCAGGGCGTCCGTGTCCGCGTGGAAGTCTTCCCTCGACGTGCCGGGCCATACGCCATGCCGCGAGAGCAATGCCTGCGCCTCCCATCGTGACGGCAGGTCCAGCATCCGGCGCACTTGCTCCAGGGAAAGCACCTCCCGTTCGTAAGCCTCAGCCGCCAGGGCCTCCAAAGCCGCCTGGCCCAGATTGTGAAACTTCGCGCTCAGTTCGAGCGAAAGATCGTCTGGGATGTTCATGGTCAAGGTCATGCGTTGATCGTGCCACACCGTCCCGGCAGTTGCAACCCTGGGCAGGGCAGCTCCCAACGGGCAGCTTCCCAGGTGTTTTCCTTTTGCATCTCCAAATCCCGTCGGGAGGGAGGGAGGCGGGTTTGCTCAGTTCGTTTCGACCGAAAGCGCCTGAAGCGACACACCGGAAGTGAAGAAGAGCAGTCGATGCGCCTGCCGATTCTCGCCACTCTCTGCTCTTGGCAAATTCCGGCAGTCGTAGATAATGATGGCTGCCATCCTTCGTTCTCTCACCGCCATGGTTCAGGATTTATCACAACTCACCGCCCACATCGACGGCGAACCGTACCGGTTCCAGTCAGGCGACACGCTGCTCAATTTCATCGACCGCCATCGCGGGCGCGGGCACGTGCCGACCTTGTGCGACGCGCCGCAACTGACGCCCTACGGGGCCTGCCGGGTGTGCTCGGTGGAGGTGGCGATGGCGGCGGACGGTCCGCGCCGGGTCGTGGCCTCCTGCCACACCCCCATCGCGCCGGGGATGCACATTTACACGGAGTCGCAGAAAATCCGTGGGCTGCGCCGGAACATTGTCGAGCTGGTGCTCACAGACCATCCGCTGGACTGCCTCACCTGCGAGGTGAACGGCAACTGCGAATTGCAGACCGTGGCGGCCAAGGTGGGCGCGCGCAAGGTGCGCTACCCGGGGGGTGCGAACCACCTGGACCGCACCAAGGACCTGTCGCATCCGTACATGACGAGCGACCTTTCGAAGTGCATCAACTGCTCGCGCTGCGTGCGCGCCTGCGACGAGGTGCAGGGCCAGTTCGTGCTGAGCATGCATGGCCGCGGCTTCGATGCGCGCATCATCAAGGGGCTGGACACCAGCTTCGAAGACTCGCCCTGCGTGTCCTGCGGTGCCTGCGCCCAGGCCTGCCCCACCTCCGCCATCTCGGACCGCTTTGAATCGAAATCCATCGAGGCGACCAAGCACACCCGCACCATCTGCACCTACTGCGGCGTGGGCTGCAACCTGACCGTGGCCACCAAGGGCGACCAGGTGCTGAGCATTCAGGCCCCGATCGACGCGGAAGTGAATCACGCGCACACCTGCCTGAAGGGCCGCTACGCCTTCAAGTTCTACAATCACAAGGACCGGCTCAAGAAGCCGCTGATCCGCACCAACGGCCACTTCGAAGAGGCGACCTGGGACGAGGCGTACGACCACATCGTCAAGAACCTCACGCGCATCAAGAACGAGCACGGCGGCCAGGCGGTGGCGGGCATTTCCTCCGCGCGCTGCACCAATGAGGAGAACTACCTCATGCAGAAATTCATCCGCGCAGTGATGGGCACCAACAACATCGACTGCTGCGCCCGCGTGTGCCATTCCCCCACGGCCTGGGGCATGCAGCAGAGCTTCGGCACCGGCGCGGCCACCAATTCGGTGGAGGACCTGGAGTACACGAAGTGCATCATGGTCATCGGCGCGAACCCGACGGAGGGCCACCCGGTCACCGGCGCGCGCCTGAAGCAGCAGGTGATGAAAGGCACGCCGCTCATCGTCATCGACCCGCGCAAGATTGAGCTGGTGCCGTATGCCAAGCACCACCTGCAGCTCCGCCCCGGCACCAACGTGGCGCTGCTCAACATGTTCGCCCGCTACATCCTCGACGAGGGTCTGGTGAAGAAGGACTTCGTGGAAAAGCGTTGCGAGGACTGGGCGGAATTTGAGGCCGGTCTGCGCGCGCTGGACCTGGATGCGATCGAAAAGACCACCGGAGTGGACCGCGAACTGGTCCGCGCGGCGGCCATTGAATACGCCTCCTCCGAGGCGGCGATGAGCTTCCACGGCCTGGGCGTGACGGAGCATGAGATGGGCGCGAAGACCGTCATGCTGATCGCCAATCTCGCGATGATGACCGGCAACATCGGCAGGCCCGGCGTGGGCGTGAACCCGCTGCGCGGCCAGAACAATGTGCAGGGCGCGGCGGACATGGGCTGCCAGCCGCACCAGGGCGCCGGTTACTTCGAGACCACCGACAAGGAGGCGCACAAGCTGTACGAGAACTTCTATGGAGTGAAGCTGAGCGAAGAGCCCGGCTGGAAAATCCCGCAGATGTTCGACGCCGCCATCGCAGGCAAGCTCAAGGCCATGTGGCTGATGGGCGAGGACGTGGTGCAGACCGACCCGGATTCCGAACACGTGAAGCACGCAATGAACAGCCTGGAATTCCTGGTGGTGCAGGAGATCTTCATGACCGAGACGGCGAAATTCGCCAACGTGATCCTGCCCGCCTCCTCCTTCCTGGAAAAGAGCGGCACCTTCACCAATGCGGAACGCCGCGTGCAGCGCGTGAACGCCGTGGTCAAGCCGCTCGAAGGCACGCGGCCCGACGGCCAGATCATGTGCGAGATCATGCAGCGCTTCGGCTATCCGCAGCCTGACTACACACCGGATGGCATGCTGGAGGAGATCGCGCACATCGTGCCCTTCTTCAAGGGCGCCACCTGGGAGGGCCTGGGCGAAAACGGCAAGCAGTGGCCGATCAAGGAGGACGGCACCGACACGCAGATCATGCACGTGGACCACTTCTCGCGCGGCCTGGGCAAGTTCCATTTCTTCCCCTGGCACGAGTCTTCCGAACTGATGGCCAACGGCCGCGAGTTCCCCTTCATCCTGACCACGGGCCGTCTCTTGGAGCACTACAACTGCGGCACGATGACGCGGCGCACCGGCAACGGCCAGATCATCACCGAGGATGTGCTCACCATCCATCCCGCCGACGCGGAACGGAAAGGCATTCATGATGGCGACAAGGTGCGGCTGTTTTCGGCGCGCGGCGAAGTTGAATTGCACGCGGTTGTTAATGAAGAGGTGAAGCCAGGCATCCTTTACACCACCTTTCACTTCCCGGAGGCGATGGTGAACAACGTCACCGGCCCGGGCTGTGACGGCGACACCATGTGCCCCGAGTACAAGGTGGTGGCGGCGGATGTGGAGCGCATTGCCGAGGGCTCGCGCAAGAAGAAGCGGAAGATCAGCATGGAGCCTGCGCTGGCCGCCCACGCGTAGGATTCGTTCATGCCACAAGCATTCGAATACGGACCCGATGCCGCACTTGGTTAAGCTGCAAGCGCCTCAGGAAAGTAGCCATCACACTCCGTGTGATGAGCCGTGTGCGATGAAAGCAGAGCAGGTTTTGTGTCAGACAAAGCGTGTTCGGCAAGCTGTTCCACAGCGCTCATCACACGGAGTGTGATGGCTACTTTCCTGAAACGGCATCAATCCCCCGGTTTTCCAGGGGCCAGCGGCGTCATGCGGAACATGCTGTGCTCCACCACCGCCGGCCCCTTGTCGCGATTGATCGGGGGCGCGGGCTGGGTGCGCGAAAAGAAGTAGAGCTTGCCGTCAACTCCAAAACACAGGTCGTCCGGCCAGAGCAGGCGGGGATCGGAAACGAGGATGTGATACGGTTTGGCTCCGGCCTCGATCACGCCGATGGCATGGGCCTCGATGTCGCCCAGGTAGAGGTTGCCCCTGCCATCGAGCACCAGGGAGGCGCAGGTGGGCTTCTCGGAGTAAGACTCGACGGCGGCGGCGAGCTTTTCTGGGGCCACATCGGGGTTGCGCAGCATTTCCACCGGAACACGGTAAACCGTGTGCGACAGCACGGCGGTGTAGTACAACCAGGTGCTCCTGCGGTCCAGGGCCAGCGGGCGGATGCCGCAATGAGGCAGCGTGGCGGTGCCGTCGAGGCGGCGGGTCTCCAGCCCGCTGAGGCCGCTGCGCAGGGACAGACGCGAATCCGGCACCACTGAGGGGTGGCCTTGCAGCAGGCGCCTCGCGACCCCGGTGGTGCGATCCAAGACGATGAGCGCCGCATTGCTGCCGTTCGCCGGATCGCTCACGTAGATGAAGGGGGTGAGCGGATCAACGACGACATCGGACACAAACGAGCCCAGCACCACCGCAGGCGGCGACAGGTTGAAGACCACCTGCACGCGCTGCCGGTCAGGATTCCAGGCGACGATCTTGGGCGGGACTTCGCCGCGGCGTCCGTTGTCGAGCATCCAAATCATGCCGTCCTTGTCCGTCTGAAGTCCCTCAATGGCATCCAGCGGCGTCGGATCAGACGGATCACCTGCGCTCATCTTCTCGTTGGGAAAGGCTTTGACCTCGCCCGACTTGGAGATTTCAACCGCCCGCAAGCGGGGCTTCTGGTTCTGATTCACGCCCAGCACCCAGCTCCCATCGAGCGCGGCGGTGAGACCGGCCGGGGCGAGCGAAAACTGAAACACGGTTTCCAGATCGGAGTTGTCGCCCACTCCGGCGAAACTGCGGCTCATGCCCGCAAACCACAAACCTGCCAGCGCTGCAAAGGGCAGGTGGCGACGCTTCATGGCCGTGACGGGCTCAGCCAACGGCTTAGCCAGGAAAATGGACTACCAGTTCTTGATCCACTTGGCGGAGATGATGTCGCTCTTCCGCGCGTCCAGCGACGTTTGATTGGTGTTGGTGTCGTCGTCGCCGTAGGACCAGAGGTCGTAGGTGCTGTTCACCGTGTCCGTGTTGGCCACGGTGGTGTTTGCACCATAGTGCGCTTTCGTCGTGGGGTTTGGCACGGCGTATTGGAACGGATGCCCAAAGCCATCCACCAGCAGGTAGCCCACCGGGTCACGCCTCACGAGTTCCTTGGGCATTTCCTTGTACATCACATGGCTGAGCGCCGCCTCCGTGCTGGTGAGACCTCCGGTGGAGGCGCCCAAGGTGCCCGCAGCCACATCAATTTCCGTGTCACCATCGCCGGACATGGCTTGATAGAGCATGAGGGACCCGCCCACATTGTAGGTCTTGCCCGTGAACACGGCGGTCTGGGCGGCCTTCTTTGGTTTTGGGTACTCGCCAAATTCCGAGTGGTAGTTCTCCAGCCCGGACATGATGGAGCGATGAAACGCGGTGGTGCGGTTGCGCATCGCCGTGGTCTGGGCGTGGCGGAAGCCCATCAAGGTCAGCGATGCAAGCAGGGCGATGATGGCGATCACCACCAGCAGTTCCATGAGTGTGAAGCCCGCAGCACGGCGGCGAAGAAGATGTTTCGAGGTCATGATAAGGTGGGTCTCCCAGCTCGCGGTTCTTACTGCTGGAGGTTCTGAATCACGCTGATGAGCGGCAGGAAGAGGGCCATGACGATGGTGCCCACCACGACGGCGAGCACGACGATCATGAGCGGCTCAAGCATGGAGGTGAGGGCGGAGACGGAATTGTCCACTTCGTCTTCATACACATCCGCGATCTTCAGAAGCATTTCGGGAAGCTGGCCGGTTTCCTCGCCCACGTCCACCATCGAGATCACCATCGGCGGGAACACATTGCTGGATTCCAGCGGCGCCACCATGGATTCGCCTTCCTTGACGGCATCGTGAACCTTGTTGATGGCCTCCGAGATGACCAGGTTGCCGGCGGTTTCGCGGGTGATGTTGAGCGCCTGGAGAATCGGCACGCCCGAGGTGACCAGCGTGCCCAGCGTGCGGGTGAAACGGGAGATGCCGCTCTTGCGCTGCACATCGCCGAACAAGGGCATCTTGAGCTTCATGCGGTCGATGGCGACTTTGCCGCCCTGGGTGGAGGCAAAAACGCGCCAGATGATGAACAAGGCGGCGATGCCTATGCAGATGTACCAGATGTAATCACCCACGCCACGACTTATGCCGATGACGAACTGCGTGAGCGCCGGCAGCTTGGAGCGGCCGCCGGGGATCATGTCATCAAAGATCTTCTCGAACTTGGGCACGATCACGAGCATGAGGAAGACCATGATCCCCACCGCGATGAACATCACGATGACAGGGTACACCATCGCGGCCACGATCTTGTTCTTAAGCTTCTGGGCCTTTTCCTGGTACTCGGCCAGGCGGTTCAGGACGATTTCAAGCACCCCGCCCAGCTCGCCTGCCTTCACCATGTTGATGTAGAGCTTGTTGTAGATGCGCGGGAACTGCTGCAGGCTCTCCGAGAACGTGGAGCCGGTCTGCACCGAATCGGCCAGCGTGTTGATCGTGCGCTTCATGGCGGGCACGGGCTCCTGGCGGCCCAGCACGGTGAGGCCCCGCAGCAGCGGCAGGCCGGAATCAATGAGGGTGGCGAGCTGGCGGGTGAACACCATCAGGGTCTTGCTCTTCACCGTCAGGTTGGCGGAGGCCTTGCCCGTGGGCTTGCCCTTTCCAGATGCATTGCTGCGGGTGACTTTCTTGGCCCGGCTTGCGATCGCGCTGACATCGCCTTTGCCTTCCTGGACGACCTGGGTCGGATACAGCTGCTGGGCGCGCAACTGGTTGATGGCATCGGTATCGGAAGTGCCATCAATAACTCCGGCGGTTTCCTGGCCGTTTTGGTCAAGGGCGATATAGTGGAACTTCGGCATAAAGGCAGCTCGTCAGTCGATGGTGATTGGTCAGTTCGAATCGCAGATTACCTGATCCGCAAAGGCATTGTCGATGCAAAAGAGCGGATGCGGACGAATCTCCTATCGGTTTCGGGGAGCCATGGCAATCGCAAAATCAACAAACTCAAAGCCTCCGCACCTCACGGTGCCGCAGCGCCCGCTCCCACAGGGTTTGCGAGGCGCTTGGAAGAAGCGGAGAAGAGCCATGGAACGCCGCGATCAGGTGTATTTCAGCACTTCCTCAATGGTGGTGACGCCGTCGAAAATGTTGCGATAGCCGTCTTCGCGCAGGGTGGTCATGCCCATCTCGATGGCCTTCTGTTTCAGCACCAGGCTGGGTGCCTTTTTCGTCACCAGGTCGCGCAGGGTGTCGTTCATGTCGAGCAGCTCGAACAAGCCTCTCCGTCCCTTGTAGCCGGTGTTGCCGCAGGTGCCGCAGCCGGAGCCGGTGTAGAACATCTTGCCGCCGATGTCGCTTTGCGTAAGCCCAAGCTGGTTGAGGATGGACTGGCTGGGCTCGTAAGAGGTTTTGCAGTTCTTGCAGATCGTGCGCAGCAACCGCTGGGCGAGCACCCCTTCAAGCGTGGCGGCCACGAGGAAAGGCTCCACTCCCATGTCCACAAGGCGGGTCACCGCGCCGGCGGCGTCGTTCGTGTGGAGCGTGCTGAGCACCAAGTGGCCCGTGAGCGAGGCCTGAATGGCGATCTGCGCGGTTTCAAGGTCGCGCATTTCCCCCACCATGATGCGGTCCGGGTCCTGGCGCAGGAAGGCGCGCAAGGCACGTGCAAAGGTGAGCCCGACAGCGTCGTTCACCGGCACCTGCATGATGCCGTCCAGTTCGTATTCCACCGGGTCTTCAGCCGTCAGCAGCTTGCAATCCACGGTGTTGATCTTGCGCAGGGCCGCGTAAAGAGTGGTGGTCTTGCCGGCGCCTGTGGGGCCGGTGACAATGAAAATGCCCTTGGGTTTTTGGATCGTGTCCTCAATGTAATTGCGGAGGTGGTCCGGCATGCCCAGATCGGTGAGCGAAAGCTGGATGGAAGAGCGGTCCAAAACGCGCAGCACCACGGATTCGCCGTGCTGCGTGGGCAGGGAGGAAACACGCATGTCCACCTGCCGGCCTTCGCAGGTGGTCATGATGCGACCGTCCTGCGGCACGCGCCGCTCGGCAATGTTCATGTTTGCCATGACCTTCACGCGCGAGATGATGGAGTTCGCCAGATGCACCGGCGGCGGGGCCATTTCGTACAAGGCGCCATCCACGCGATAGCGGATTTTGAACTCGTATTCGAACGGCTCGAAGTGAATGTCCGAAGCCTTTTCCTTGATGGCCTGATTAAGCACCAGATCGACGAAGCGCACGATCGGAGCCGAGTTTGGATCGGCTTCCTGCTGATTTTTGCCCTTGTCCGCCGCCATGCCAAGCTGGCTGAACACCTCATTGAAGCTGCCGGAGCTGGTGCCGTAATGCTTGTCGATCAGGCTCTGCACCTGCGACTTGCGGGCCACCACAGGCACGACATCGCGCCCCAGGGCGAAGCGCAGATCCTCCACGAGCTGCGGGTTCAGCGGATCCGTGAAAGCGACGTGGACGCTCTTTGGGTCAATGCTGATGGGAAAGGCGCCATACAGCTTCGCCATGGCGCCGGGCATGATGCCCACCAGCTCCGGCGGAGGGTCGAAGCTGCTGAGATCAAAGTGCTCGGCACCGAGCTCCTCGGCCACAAGCGCCCAGAATTCGTCCTCGTTGCGGAAGACTTCAAACTCCGTGAGCACTTGCAGCACGTCCTTGCCTCCCTGCACCGTTTCATGGGCGATGTCATACGCCTGGCCGTCATCGATGATGCCCCGCGTCACCAGCATGTCCACCACGTTTTGCGCCGTCATAACGAAATCAAAATTCCTTGCTTGGTACTCTGTTTACTCCGCATCCGACATGGTGGCCTCAACGACCTCCTCCGCTGTCGTCATGCCCGCCAACACTTTGCGCACGCCGTCTTCCCGCAGCGTTCTCATGCCCAGTTCGCGGGCGCGCTTGCGAATCTGCGGCGTGGTGAGCTCTTGGTTCACCATGGCGCGCACATCATCCTCCATCTTGAGGATCTCAATGATGGCGAGACGACCGCGGAAACCGGCCTTGCGGCAGCGGTTGCAGCCCACCGGCCCCATGACGCTGGCCTCCATCGCCTGGGTCGCGTCGATGCGCAGCGCGCGCATCTCCTTTTCACTCAATGCCCCGGGCACCTTGCAGTCATTGCACAGCTTGCGCACGAGGCGCTGGGCCATGATCGCGCGCACGGCGGAGGCGATGAGGAAGGGCTTGATGCCGATGTCGGAAAGACGGGCCACGGCGCTCGGCGCGTCGTTGGTGTGCAGGGTGCTGAACACAAGGTGACCGGTGAGCGCCGCATTGATGGCGATGCTGGCGGTCTCCAGGTCGCGAATTTCCCCGATCATGATGATGTTGGGCGCCTGGCGCAGCATGGAACGAAGCGCTGCCGCGAAGGTCTTGCCCACGTCCTCCTTCACCAACACCGGGTTGATCCCCGCGAGCGGGTACTCCACCGGATCTTCCACGGTGATGATCTTGCGGTCGGGGCGGTTGAGGAAGTGGAGACAGGCGTAAAGGGTCGTCGTTTTGCCCGAGCCTGTGGGGCCGGTCACCAGGATGATGCCATCCGGCAGAGACAGCATCTTTTCGAAGTTCTCCTGGTCATCACTGAGGAAGCCGAGGTCTGCCAGCCCCAGGCGCAGGCTTGATTTGTCGAGAATACGCATGACCACGCTCTCGCCGTGGTTGGTCGGGATCATCGACACACGCAGATCCAGCTCCTTGTCCTGGAACGCGATCTGAATGCGCCCGTCCTGCGGCACGCGCTTTTCATCGATGTTCATCGAGCCGGTCATGATCTTGATGCGGCTGATGATTGGCGAGAGCAGGCGCTTGGGGTGGTGCTCCACGTCATGCAGCACCCCGTCGATGCGGTAGCGCACGCGGACATCCTTCTCCAAGGGCTCGATGTGAATGTCGGAGGCGCGGTTCTTGAAGCCCTCCATCAGCGTGTTGGTCACCAGCCTGATGATCGGGGCGTCATTGGCCCCCGCAGCCCCTTCACCCATCCCGGCACCCTTGAAAATGGTGTCCGCAATGTCCTGCTCGTTGCCGTACAGGTTGCTCAGCAGGGAGCGGATCAGGGAAGGAGTGGCGCAGAAGAACTCGATGTCCGGTTGCAGCACGTGCGGCAGGGCGTCGAGAGTTTCAAAGTCATAGGGGTCAGGCACCGCGATCTGCAGCGTGGAGCCGTTCATGCCCAGCGGTGCGACCTTATAACGGCGGGCCACCTCCTGCGGGACGATGGTCTTCATCTCCGGGTTGGCAGTGTAGCCATGGAGGTCGATGAACTCCATGCCCGAATTCACGGCCACGGTCTGGGCGATTTGCTCGTCGCTCACCGCCCCGGTCTTGATCATGGCTTCGAGCAAGGACTCGTGCGGCTTCTTCATGCCGCGCGCAGTGGCGATCACTTTGTCACTGATGAGGCCTGCTTCCTGGAGCAGTTGGAGCAGATACTCTTCGTTGGAATACATGCAGGTAAAAAGGGGGGCGGCGGGGGCGGAAGCGCGCGGAATGAGGGGTTTTGAAGCGCGGAGAATGAAGATTACGCCGATTTGCTCGGCTGTGTCAATGATGCTGCCCGAATGACGTGAAATTCATGGGCTGGCGGACACCGGTCCGCAACAAAAATGGGCAAGCCGGCTGCCCGGCTTGCCCATTTTTGAAAGGAAGACCTGAAGCCGGTCCTAGTGAGTCACCGGCTTGCCGCCTTCCTTGAAGGCGTACAGGTGGGTGTGGGTGCTCAGGTAGAGCACGCCATTGGCGGCGACGGGGGTGCCCATCACGGGAGCCGGGAACTCGACGCTGCCGAGTTCCTTCATTTCCTTGCCTTCGGCGAGGATGAACATCTCACCTTCCTCATTGCCCAGGTAAATCTTGCCGTCCACCACCAGCGGACTGCTCCAGATGTGGCCCTTGGTGTCGAACTTCCAGTAAAGCTGGCCGGTCTTCGCATCCAGGCAGAAAAGGCGACCCGTGTAGTCTGCGGCGTACACAAGACCATCCTTGACCGCCGGGGTGCTGATCGAGCGCTCGATCTCCTTGAAGGTCCACACGGCCTTGCCGCCATTGGCGGGATCAATGCAGCTCAGCATGCCCACGCCTTCACCATGCTCCGGGTCCTGGCCGATGAGCATGTAGAGCAGGCCATCCGCTTGCACAGGGGTGGCGATGAGTTCGCTGGGGCCGTCGAACTCGGAGTACTTCTTCTTTTCACCCTTGTCGTCAACGCGGTATTCCTTGGGCAGCGCGTCGTACTTCCAGAGGATGGGCAGTTCGGAAACCTCCTCGTCCACCTTCTTCTTCTCGGTGGCCGGGGCCAGTCCATAAACAAACCCGTCGCCAGCGCAGAAGATGATCTCCTTCTTGCCGCCCACGATTGCGAGGCTGGGGGAGGACCAGTTGCAGTGCATGATGTTTTCGCTGATCTTCGCGTCAGCCGGGATTTCCGCCTCATACTTGCCCGTTTCGGCATTCACCGAGACAAAGCTGGGGGCGGTGGGGGCGGGGATGTTCGAGTGGGACCAGTCCACGCCGTTCGAGGTGGCCACATACACCTTGCCATCGACCACCAGCGGGTAGTTGGAGGAGATGTTGTGAGGGAACACGCCAAGCTCTTTGCGCATGTCGTAGGTCCACAGGATGTCCGCATCGGTGCTGTCCGGCTCGATGGGCGTCACCTTCCCGTCCTTGTCGGGCACGGCCATGTACTTGGCTTCGTCCTGCATCCCCTGATTGCCATCCTCCATGCCCTTCACGTCGAAGCACAGGATCTCGCAGCGGTTGGTCACCACGTAGCCCTTGTCACCGACGATGGTGGGGGTGGAGCACATGCCCAGGAATTCCCAGTCCGACACCTTGCCGGCACCAAGCTTGGGGGTCACGAGCTGCCATTTGAAGGCGCCGGTCTTCTCATCGAAGCACATCACAATGCCCCGGTCGCCCTGATGCTTGGAGCTGCGCGGCGACTCGTTGTTGGTGCCCACGAAGATGCGGCCATTGGCAATGGTGGGCGTCCCGTAGGTCTGCGAGCCGAGCTTGGCGGCCCACAGGCAGTTCTCCGTGGTGGACATGTCGATCTCCTCGCTGCCGGCCTTTTTATGGCCGGGGTTGAACTTGGTCGGCATGCCCTTTTCGTCGGACACCATGTTGCGGGTGTCCCGGCCGCCCCATTGGGGCCAGTCGGCGGCGTGTGAAACCATGGTCATCGCAACCATGGCCAGAAGGGCTTGAGGAATGGTTTTCATGCTTGTCAAAACGTAAGGGGTGATCAGGGGGTTATTTGTTGGGAATCACCTGGATGTTGTCGATGTAAACGCGCTTCTGGTTCTGCGGGGTGAAGCCATAGAGACCAGGGGAACCTTGCTTGTGAACGGGGTCGATTTTCTCCTCCAAGGTCCACGCCTCGGGCTCCGGTTGCCCCTTTTCCCAGACCTTGGCGTACAGCGTGCCGTGGACGCCGTCGGCATCCACCGCGACTTTGGACTTGAGCGAGTACCACTTGAGGGGCTCGACCTTGAAGGGCCGCGTGCGCTTCAGGCGCTCGTAGTTGGAGCTGACCTCCAGTTCGTTGGCGTTGCCCTTGAGCACGAAGGCGTAGCGCTGGTTGATGATGCCCACATCGGACTTCACTCGGCGGTTGCCGTCGGTCATCACGTCGGCCTGCATCGTGTAATTCTTCATGTCGGA
>CAINXC010000477.1 GCA_903854655.1 uncultured Verrucomicrobiota bacterium
GGTGAGGGTGGAGAAGGGGGAAGCTTTGCTTTCGCCTTATCCATGAACCAGAGGGTGCAGGGGAGTGTCACCGTGTAGAACATGTTCGGCCCGACGGCGACCATGACATCAACGGAGCGGCTCTCGATCAACTGGCGGCGGAGTTCCTGCTCGGAGGAGCGTGCGTCGGAGGCGGAATTTGCCATGACAAATCCGGCGCGGCCTTTCGGATTCAACGCGGAGTGGAAGAGCTGAATCCAGAGGTAGTTGGCGTTGTCGGTGCGTGGCAGGCCATAGGGATAGCAGCGACCGGGGCCAACGTCGGCGCTGAGGCGTTCCTTGTCCACCTGGCTGACATTGAAGGGTGGATTGGCGCAGACGAAATCGAACCGGCCCGAGGTCTGGTGCAGATCCTCATAGTAGGTGTTGCCGTGCTTGATCTCGCCTTCCAGGCCATGGACGGCAAGGTTCATGCGGGCGAGCCGGACGTTGCCATCCACGCGCTCCTGGCCGTGGATGCTGAGTTCAGCGCCGGGGTTCCGTTGGTGCGCGGTGACAAAGCGAGCCGATTGCACGAACATGCCGCCGGAGCCGCAGGCGGGATCGAGGATGCGGCCATGGAAGGGCTCCAAGACCTCGACCAGGAAACGCACGATGCTGGTGGGCGTGAAGAACTCGCCGCCCTTCTGCCCCTCGCTCATGGCGAAGGTGCCGAGGAAGTACTCGTAAATCTTGCCAAATGCATCGCCTTCCAGATCGGCAGGAATGGTGGAGAGGGTCTTTAACAGGTTGCTGAGCAGCAATGAATCGAAGATCTGGTAGCCTTTGGGCAGCACGCCCGCCATGTGGGGGTTGTCGCGCTCAATGGCCTTCATGGCCTCGTTGACGGCCTTACCGATGTTGGCACCCTCGGGCAGGGCCAGCAGCTCGGCAAAGGTTGCGCCGGGGGCGAGGAACAGCACGCCCTCGGCATGGTAGGCGGTAGGATCATCCACGTTCGATCCGCGACGGGCGGAGGCTCCGCCCTTCTCCAGCACCGCGCGGCGGGCCATGAACCGCACCTCGGCAAAGCGCAGGAAGATGAGCCCCAGGATGGGCTCGGAATAGTCCGACTGCTTCAGCCCGGCTCCGGCCCAGAGCTGGTTGGCGGCGTCCCAGAGTTTCTTTTCCAGGGTGTCAGTGGCGAGGTCTTTTCCAGGCGAGGCGATCCAGATCATGAGGGAGTCAAAAGTGCGGAGATTCTCCTATGTAGAGGAATCAAGGGGACAAGGCAAGCGTGGTCAGAGGACTCAAGGAAGCCTTTCCAGCCCTCCCACTCTTCACTTTATATTGGAAGCGCGACCAGACAGCGCGGGCCAGCGCCGTTTCGTTTCCTCTGCGGACAGGTGGTCCAAGCCCCAGGCGTAACGGGCGCACCGGCAGCGTTTGATGGCAGGGGAGGTGAGATAAAGAATACCTTCTGTCACAAACGCAACGAGCACGGCAAGGGCCGTTTTGTATGAATAGCCAATGGCGCGGCCCAGCGCCTCGGAACTGACGGCGAAATCCGGCTTCCCCTGCACCAGTGCAAGCCGGTGGAAATTATGCAGGCAATGGAAAGCCTGCCTGCCACGGTCATCAACCCTGCCATCGTAGGCCGCGCGTTCGGCGGGGGTGAACAGGGTGCAAAGCTTCACTATCCAGCCGTCGAGCATCTGCTGGCAGTCCTTGAGATGCTCGTCGAGCGGGGTCGTCGGCGTCGGACTTGCCTCTCGGTAGAGTTGCTCGCAAAGGCGCAAGGTGTCCTTTGGCGGGCGATAGCAGGCGGCTTTCACGATCAACGACCGCGCGGCATTGTGGCGGGATGCCGGTTGCTCAATCCGATGGATGGCGAGCCAGTCGCGTTCCTCGGCTGCGGCTTTGGCTCTCTCCCGTGGGTTCCGTTCCGTTCCGCTTCCATAATAAACCGATTTATTATTGGAAGCTGGCTCTGGAAGCCTGGCGCACAACTCAACCAAACCCACCTCCGCCTTGATTGAAGAAATCGGAGCCCCATCGCGCGGGTTGAACCGATGGACGTTCACCGACCCTGGAAGCCGCAGCGCATGGCCTTTACCGCTGTCCTTGGGACCGCAAGGCATAAGTTCGAGGTGGGGAACCTCGGCGCAATCGGCGCGGGCGACAACCGACCGCAGCAAGCGCCACCATTCGCTGATGTGCCGCCGATCCTTGGAAACGAGCCAGAGGTGACAGCCGCGCCCGCTGATTTCCAGGATCAAGGCATCGCACTTGCCCTCCTCATGAAACGAAACCGCCGCATCCCACAGCTTTCTCATGGTGTGCTGCTGCGGCGGGCCGGGCTGCTCCCGGTCGTGCCAGTCCAGATCTATGGCCCCCCAGTTGCTTTCCTGGCTGTCCTCATTGCGGTCATACACCGCAAGCGAGAAGGGCTTCGCGGCAAGAGGGTCGTAGTTCGCGATGGTGTGCCATGTGGACTCAATGACTTCGGCCAATGACTTCCGCTTGATGTCCTTGTAAACAGGCTCTCCCATGCTGCCTATGAAGTTGCCCTTGCCCAGGGAGCCATTGGCGAGATGATGGGCCAGCTTGATGAAGTCAGGCTTGCCAAGGATCGCGTCGATTCGGCGCGGCAGGGCAGTCTGAGAAGCCTTTTCCGAAGGCTTGATTTGTGGCGGGTCTGGCCTATGCTCAGGTCGTCCAAGACTAGCAATCCGGGCGGTTCTGCGCACCTTGCCAGAGCCGCCCGTTTGATTGGGCGGCGGGGGCATGGCGGTGTTAGTCCCCCTCCCTGGCTTGAATGGTATTGTTGCGCTCAAGCGCCGCCATGACAGCATCCACGCGGAAGCGTACCAGCCTGCCCGTGCGGATGTGCGGGATGATTCGCGCCTTCGTGAGCCGGTCCAGGGTCCGAACTGAGTAGCCGGTGATTTTGGCCAGCTCGGGGCGAGTCTTCAGCAGCTCGCCGCCGCCGCTGGTGCGCGCGGCCTTCGCGGGTTTGATCGTTCCGGTTCCGAGGTTGAGGTGGCCGGGGTTCGCCAGCGCCTTTCGGCGTGGCCCGTTGGTCTTTGGTTGGCTCAGTTGGGGGGACATAATGGCCCCAATCGCTTCATGGCGGGCACCGCAGAATCAGGCATGGCACAATGTCCATGCAGGGCAGCACTTCACGCCAGTTGGCGATTGGTGCTGATTCAATTACATCGAAGTCACTCCGTGGCAAAAGCCGTATATCCCCGCAATCCGGCAATCAGGGAGTTCGCTGCCGCTTCGCCTTCCGGCGCTTTTCCCAATTGTCCATTATGACTGTCCGGGCTGCCTCCCGCTGTTGAGGCTCAAATTGGCCGAGGTTTTGGCACCAAAAGAGGGCAGCAGTAAACGCAATGGTCGGCTCCATGTCATTGAAGGGGTGCGTGCGCCCTCGAATCGTGGGCCGCTTTGCCTCCCAAGCTTCAACGAGAAACGGTCGCAACCACAACTTCCACAGGTCTTGAAACGTGATGCCCTGCCATAGAAGCTGGTCGGAGGAAACGACTTCCTGCAAGCGAAGCCAGCGATCACGA
>CAINXC010000478.1 GCA_903854655.1 uncultured Verrucomicrobiota bacterium
CCCCGCACCTGGGCGCCTCAACGGAAGAAGCCCAGGAAAATGTCGGCATCGAGATCGCCGAGGCCGTGATGCACAACTTGCTGGAAGGCACGATCATCAATGCGGTGAACATGCCCAATGTGGATCCGAAGATCCTCAACGAGATCGGCCCCTTCTTGCGCTTCGGCGAGCTTTTGGGCCGCCTGCTCTCGCAGATCGCCCCCGCCCGTTCCAATGTGCTGCGCATCAACTACAGCGGCAAGGTGGGTTCGCTCGACACCACGCTCGTCTCCCGCGCCGTGCTGAAAGGTTATCTTGAACGCGCCGCCGGCGCCGACAACGTGAACTACATCAATGCCAATGGCGTGGCTGAAAACCTGGGCCTCCGCTTCACCGAAAGCCGCCTGGCCGAACCCTCCGAGTACCACGACCTCATCGAGGTGATCGCCCACAACGACAGCGAAACCGCGACCATCGCCGGCACCTTCTTCGGCAATGATCCACGCATCGTCAAAGTGAACGGCCGCCACGTCGAGGCACGGCCTGAAGGCACGCTGCTGTTGATCGAAAACATCGACCGCCCCGGCATGATCGCCGCCTACAGCACGATCCTGGGCAAGCACGGCATCAACATTGCCAACATGTCCCTGGCACGCGACAAGCAGAGCAGCACCGCTCTGGTCATCCTCACCCTTGATTCCACTCCGGCCGCCCCGGTGATCGCGGAGCTGGAGCGCATCGAAGGCATCAAGCGCATCCATTGCCTGGCGCTGGATTGATAACGGCTGATGGGTCAGCCCTGGGACCGCTCGGGTCCCGGGGAGGGCTTTATTTCAGGCCTTTGAGCAGCTCGGTGTTCACCCCTTGGGCGACCTCCAGGATGTCATCCTCGCCTAGTTTCTTGCCTTGAATGATCACGGCGAAGCGCTCGCTCACCGCGAATTGCAGGATTCCCTCCTTGCTGAAGTACATGGCGGTGAAGGGGCCGACCTGCCTTGGCTTTGCACCGAGCAGTTTGCCCAGCGCGGGCGCTTTCAGGAAGGTGTTGATCTGGCCGAGCAAGGGTGAATCAGCCGCGATGGATGCGAGGATCTTCTTTTCGTCGCCCTTCCGGTAGGTGCGTGAAACCGTGGTGCCGCCGCCCGCGTTGCCGAGCGACTGGGTTTCGATCTTGCCGACCTTCCATTCGCCGATCATCTCGGGCAAGGCGGCTGCCACCGCCCCGCCGCCTTTTTCGCTCAGCACCTTCAGGGCTTTTTGCAGAGCATTGGAGGCCTCCGCAGGTTTGCCGCTCTGATAGGCCTTTAGCGCCGCTGCGATGCTGTCCTCCACCTCGTCGGCACGCAACGCGCCAAACGCCGCCAGACCGATCACCGCCATCCACAGCCGCTTGTTCATGGTGCGGAAGATGGACCTTGCGGTTGCAGGGGCAAATCTTTTGCGCTGCAAGCTTGCCCTACCCCCGCCGCGTAGTGTGTGATTCCACCCCTATGACACGCCGCACATTCGCCACCCGCATCGCTGGAACCGCCGGAGCCCTGGCAGCAGGCATCGGCACCTCCCACGCCGCAGGAACGAAGTTTCTCGTCTATCTCGGGGTCTATACGGACGTGGAGAACGACAGCAAGGGCATCTACGTCGCCGACTTCGATGCCGCCACGGGCGAGTTCGGCATGCCCAGGCTCGCGGTGGTGGCTGACAGCCCGAGCTTCCTGGAAATTCATCCCAGCGGCAAATGCGTTTATGCCGTGGGCGAGAATGATGGCTTCGTCAGCGCCTTCGCCGTGCAGCCGAAGGGCGGCCTCAAGCTTCTCAATCGGGTTTACTCCAGGGGTGACGGCCCCTGCCACATTGCCATCGACAAGACCGGCAGGATGGCCGTGGTGTCGAACTACGGCGGCGGCAGCGCGGCCTCCTTTCAGATCCATGAGGACGGCTCGCTGAGCGAGGCGGTGAGCTTCTTCCAGCACGAGGGCATGAGCGTTGATTTCGACCGTCAGGAGGGGCCGCACACTCACTCTGCCAACTTCTCGCCAGACAACCGCTTCGTTTTGGTCTGCGACCTGGGGCTCGACAAGATTTTCAGTTATGGGGCGGACCCTGCCAGCGGCAAGCTCAGCCCCAGTGGCTTCGTCGAGGCACTGCAGGGATCCGGGCCGCGGCATCTCGCTTTCCATACCAGCGGCAAATTTGTCTTCGGCAACAATGAGATGCTTCTCACCGAAACCACCTACGCCTACGATGCTGCGAAGGGCCGGCTCAAGCGGCTGGATACGGTTTCGGTGCTTCCCAAAGAGGTGCCGTTCACTGACGAGTATTCCACGGCGGAAACGCGGGTGCATCCGAATGGCCGGTGGGTCTATGTCTCGGTGCGCACCCACGACACGATTGCACGCTTCGACTTCGATGAATCGACCGGCAAGCTCACCCATGTGAGCAACATCCCCAGCGGTGGCTTGATCCCCCGCAATTTCAATATCGACCCCGCCGGCCGGTGGCTTCTCGCCGCACATCAGGACAGCGGCAACGTGGTGCTGTTCGCGATTGATCAAACGACTGGCGAGCTCAAGCCCACTGGCAGGCAACGGTTTGTGGACGGCTGCGTGTGCGTGCGTTTTCTTCCCGTGACCTGATCATGCGCCTGCCCCTTCACGTTGGTCTCCTGCTCGCCTGCCTCAGCCAGTGGCTGACCGGGCGCGAGCCCAATGTGATCTTCATTCTGACCGATAACCAGGGCGAGTGGACCCTTGGAGCTTACGGCAACAAGGACATCCACACGCCGAACATCGACCGTCTCGCCAGCGAAGGCCTACGTTTCACCCACGCCTTTGCCAACAACCCTGTGTGTTCGCCCAATCGCGCCACCCTGCTCACCGGGCTCATGCCCTCACAGCACGGGGTGCATAGCTACCTCGGTGCTGGCCCGCCGCAGATGGGCGAGGGCGCGTACTGCGTCATCAAAGAATTCACCTCCCTGGGCGAGGTGTTCAAAGCTCGCGGCTATGCCTGCGGCCTGATGGGCAAATGGCACCTGGGCAACAACCTCCACCCCAACGCGGGCTTCACCGATCACTGGGTTACGATGCCCCTGGGCTCCACTTCCACCTTCTTCGACGCGCCCGTTTTGGAAGACGGGGCGGAGCGCACCGAGCCTCAGCACCTCACCCGCTTCTGGACCCAGCACGCACTGCGGTTCATCGAGCAAAACAAGGACAAACCCTTCTTCCTCTACCTGCCCTACAACGGGCCATACGGGCTCGGTCCCGCGCAATTGAAGGACTGCGAGCGCGTGCCGCACTGGCAGGACTATGCCAGCGCCGCCATGACCAGCTTTCCACGCCTGCCGATGCATCCCTGGCAGTACAACAACAAGGACTACCTGAACAACGACACCTGCATCCGCCGCTACGCCGCCGAAGTCACCACCATCGATGATGGCGTGGGCGAAGTGCTGGCGAAACTGCAAGCCTTGGGCCTCGCCGACAACACGCTCATCATCTTCTCCGGCGACAACGGCTGGTCGGGCGGCCAGCATGGCCTGTGGGGCATGGGCGACCACACGCGGCCCAAGTGCGCCTTCGATTGCACCATGCGCGTGCCCTTGATCTGGTGGCAGCCGGGCAAGGTGAAGACCGGAACCAGCGATCTGCTGGTGAGCCACGTGGACTTCTTCCCCACGCTCACGGCGCATCTCGGCATCAAGCCCGATCTGTCCGCGAAGCAAAAGCTGGCCGGTCACGACTACAGCGCCGTCCTGCGCGGCGAGCCCACGCCGCACTGGCCCAACACCGTGTTCTATGAGTTCGAAGAGTTGCGCTGCGTGCGCACCGCCCAGGCCAAGCTCATCGAGCGCCACGGCACAGGTCCCGATGAACTCTACGACCTCGCCGCCGATCCTGATGAGCAGAAGAACCTTATCGACGAGCCGTCCGCCGCCACGTTGCGTGAGGATTTGCAGAAGCAGCTCCATAGTTACTTCACCCGCATCGCCAACTCCGAGTTCGACATGTGGAACGGCGGACGGTCAAAGGCACCATTACTGGAGAAAAAGAAATAGCCGCTCACTCATACCTTAGCGCATCAATCGGATCGAGCTTCGCGGCCTTGCGGGCGGGGTAAAAGCCGAAGAAGACACCGATGGCGAAGCTGACGCTGAAGGCGAGAACGATGGAACCGGGGGAGACGATGGCCTCGAAGTCCGCGAACATGCCGACCAGTTTGGACAGGCCGATGCCGCTGAGCACGCCGATGGTGCCACCCAGCAGGCTGAGGGTGATCGCTTCGATCAAGAACTGCGTGAGGATGTCGCTGGACTGCGCGCCGACGGCGACCCGGATGCCGATTTCGCGGGTGCGCTCGGTGACGCTCACGAGCATGATGTTCATGATGCCGATGCCGCCCACCAGCAGGGACATGCCGGCGATGGCCCCGAGCATCATGGTGATGACCTCGGAGATGGAGCCCACGGTATCGGCGATCTCCTTCTGGTTGAGGATGTTGAAATCGCTGTCCCGTCCCTCGGAGAGGC
>CAINXC010000479.1 GCA_903854655.1 uncultured Verrucomicrobiota bacterium
CACCCCTCGGATCGTGGGCTTCTCAAAATCCCTCGCGGCGAGCGGCCCTGGATCCAAGGAGCGCTCGGCGTCTCGCCGTCGTTCGGCTTGCCGAAACGTTCCCGCGCAATGCCTCTGCATTGCCCACGGTTCCTGACATGACGGCGGGACGCCGTCACTCCTTGGATCGTGGGCAATTCGACATCGTGAACCTAAAGTCACCCCACCAGCTTGCGGGCTTCCGCCAGCGCTGCGTCGATCTTGGCAACATCCTTGCCGCCGCCGCGTGCGAAGTCCGGCTTGCCGCCGCCTTTGCCGCCGACAATCGGGGCGATGGTCTGGATGATCTTGCCAGCCTGGGCCTTGGATTGGTGATCCTTGGAAACCGTCGCAATCAAGGCCACACTGCCGCCGCCAGTGGCACCGAGCACTACGATGCCGTCAAACTGGCCCTTCAAGGCGTCGCTCACGGCCATGGCGTAGTCGCCATCCACGTCGCCGAGGTTGACGATGATGGAGTTGTTAGCGGCGTTCGCGAGAAGCTCCTTGGCGCGGCCTGAGGCTTCGCGCTGCTGGGCGGACTTGAGGGCCTTTTCGAGTTCCTTCTGCTGGATGAGCAAAGCTTCCAGCTTCTTCTCTAGATCGGCGGGGCCTTGCGCCATCACCTTGCCGGCAAGCAGCTTCAGGAGATCTGCGTCGCTGCGCGCGGCGGCGTAGGCTTCGAGCCCGGCAACGGCTTCCACGCGGCGCACGCCAGCAGCGACCGCGCCTTCGCTCACGAGACGGAACAGGCCGATCTCACCCGTGCTGCGGGTATGGGTGCCGCCGCAAAGCTCCATGCTCCAGCCGTTGAGTTTGTTGCGGTCACCACCGATCTGCACGACACGGACAAGGTCGCCGTACTTCTCGCCGAACAAGGCCATGATGCCGGTGTTCGCCTTGGCTTCCACATAGGGCACCTCGGTCCAGGACACAGGCTCGTTGGCGACGATGCGCTCGTTCACCAGCTTCTCGATGTCAACAAGCTGCTGCGGCGTGAGCGCGGCGTTGTTGAAGTCGAAGGTGAGCTTCTCCGGTGTGACGGAAGAGCCCTTCTGCGTGGCCTCCTTGTTCACCACTTCATGCAAGGCCCAGTGCAGAATGTGCGTGACGGTGTGATGACGTTCAATCGCGCGACGACGCGGCGCATCGACTGCCAGATGAACCACGGAGTCCACCGCAGGTGCTTCATCGCCGTCCAGGAAATGCAGCCAGGTGTTGCCCACCTTGGTCGTGCTACTAATGGCGAAGGAGTTCGCTCCCTGGATAAGCTGGCCACTGTCGCCGACCTGCCCACCCATTTCGGCATAGCAGGTAGATGCATCGAGCACGACTGCTGTCTTGTCCTTCATCGAAACCACTTCGAGCACCTTCACGTCAGCTCCGAGGGCATCATAACCAATGAATTTCGTAGGTGCTTTCGTTTCAATCTCGCTGACAGAAACGACCTGCTTGTTCTTTTTGCCAGCTTCGCGCGCGCGCTCCTTCTGTTCCTCCATCCGCCTGTTGAAACCTTCAACATCCATCGTTAGTCCGTGCTCGCGGGCCAGCAGTTCAGTTAGATCGAGAGGGAAGCCGAAGGTATCGTAAAGCTGAAAGGCTAAAAACCCTGGAAACACGCCTTTCTCACGGAACAATTGTTCTTCTTCTGGGGGGAAACCTGGAATTACCCGCATCTGAATAAACGAACCCCCGCGTGCCTTGGCCTTTGCAAGGCGATCCTCCGCCACAGGGTTTTCAGTTGCCCGCCCGGCTTTAATAAGCGCCTCCCAGAACAAACTGAGTCCAGTATCCAGCGTCCTGTTAAAGCTCTCCTCCTCCGTCTTCAACACCGACTTGATCTGCTCATTTTTGATCCGCAGCTCAGGGAACACATCGCCCATGTTGTCG
>CAINXC010000480.1 GCA_903854655.1 uncultured Verrucomicrobiota bacterium
ACGCAGAAGGACTTCTATTCGATGGCGGCGTATTTCAGGAACACGACGCAGGAGGCCATGGATCGCAACGCCAAGGACAACAAGCCCGTGATTTATCTGCCCGCGCCTGCGGATGAGAAGCGCTTCGAAGAGCTGCCAAAACTTATCGCGGACAGCACGGCGGCGTTGGCGAAACACCGTAGCGAATCAGCGAAGGACGCCCAGTCGTGGGCGCAGGCGCTTGTGCCCGAGCAGGTGAGCCTCAAGGCAAAGACGGCCACAGGTGAGCTTGATGCTTCAAAGCCGTTCACCGTTGCCGCCCGCCTCAAGGCATCCAAGGACGGCATGATTGCCGGCGGCTTGTTCGTGCAGGGCAAGAAGTTCGGCCTGCAAGCGGGCAAGCTCATCGCGATATCGAGGCGCGATGTCCTCACTCCTGGCAAGGAACAGCATCTGATGGCGACCTTCGACGGCAAGAACGGCATCGTTCTCTATCTTGACGGCAAGGAAACGGAGCTGGCTCGCAGCGGCAAAGTCACGGCAACTGCGACGCTCGGAGGCACCACGGACATCAAAAAGTATGCACAGACGTTGACCAAGGATGAGGCACGTTCGCTGTTCGAAGAAGCGAGCCTGCGCAAGGTGGCAGCGGTCGCGCCTGAGAAGCGGAATCCCAAACAAAAGGCAGAGCTTACCGACTACTATTTCCGCAGCGTTGACCCGGCCTCGATGGAGATCACCGCAAAGCTGGATGCGCTTACCAATGAGGATACATCGCTCAAGGCTCGTACCACGGTGTCTCACATTCAGGAGGAGAAACCCGGCGAGGCGATGGCGAACATCCTGATTCGCGGCGCTTACGACAAGCTCGGCGAGAAGGTCACGCCCGCTGGCTTCAGCGCGCTCCATGCAATGCCTCCCGACGCCCCGAAGAACCGCCTCGGCCTTGCACGCTGGCTGGTGGCGCCGGAGAACCCGCTCACGGCCCGCGTGACGGTGAATCGTTTCTGGCAGGAACTGTTTGGCACTGGCTTGGTGAAGACCGCTGAGGACTTCGGCTCGCAGGGCGAGCGCCCGGTGAATCAGGCGTTGCTCGACTGGCTGGCCGTGGAGTTCCGCGAATCAGGCTGGGATGTGAAGAAGCTTTTCACCCTGATGGTCACCTCGGCCACCTATCGCCAGATGAGCAAGGTCACGCCTGAAAAGCTGGAGCACGATCCGCAAAACCGGCTGCTCTCACGCGGGCCGCGTTTCCGCATGGATGCGGAGATGATTCGCGACTACGCCCTGACGGTCAGCGGCTCCCTGTCGCCAAGGATGGGCGGCCCCGGCACCAAGCCGTATCAACCTGACAACATCTGGGAAATCGTCGGACTCCAGGGATCGCGCTACACGCAGGACAAAGGCGAGAACTTGTACCGGCGCACGATCTACAACTTCTGGAAACGCCAGTCGCCACCGCCCAACATGGAGGTCTTCAATGCCCCCACGCGCGAAGTTTGCACCGTGCGCCGTGAGCGCACGAACACGCCTCTGCAGGCCCTCGTGACGCTCAACGATCCGCAGTTTGTCGAAGCCGCACGACGCCTCGCACAGCTCGTTTTGAAAGGTGAGTCCGCGCCTGCTGCAGCCATTGCCGCTCTTGGCGAACGCGTGCTCCTGCGTCCTCTCTCCGCCGCTGAAACCGAGGTCGTTGCACAGACTGAGATTGATCTTGAGGCCGAGTTCGCGGCGCACCCCGAACGCGCCAAAGCCTTCCTGAGCATCGGCGAAAGCAAGGCCGATGATACATTGCCCGCGCCCAAGCTCGCCGCATTCACCATGGTCGCGAGCCAGTTGCTCAACCTCGACGAAGTTCTCAACAAGTAATCCCACGCCATGAACTGCAACTCACACCTTTTTGCCGGCCTGCCAGCCGAGGCACGTCTCGCGCTTACCCGCCGCCAGTTGTTTGGCCGTGGCGGCAGCGTCGTTGGCGCGGCGGCCCTCAGCTCGCTGCTGGGCGACACCTTTGCCCAGGCCGCCAGCAGCGAAGGACGTCCCAACCTGCCGCACTTCCCCGCGAAGGCGAAGAACATCATCTATTTGCACATGGTTGGCGGTCCTTCGCAGATCGATCTCTACGACTACAAGCCGAAGATGGTGGCGATGTACGACAAGGACCTGCCGGACAGCATCCGCAACGGCCAGCGCCTGACCGGCATGACCAGCGGGCAGGCACGCTTCCCCGTGGCGCCTTCGAAGTTCAAGTTCACCCAGGAAGGCCAGTGCGGCCTGTGGATGAACACCGAGCTGCTGCCCCACACCGCGAAATCCGTGGACGACATGGCTTTCATCCGTTCGATGAACACGGATGCCATCAATCATGAGCCTGCGATCACCGCGATGCAGACCGGCTCGCAGGTGGGTGGAAGGCCCTGCATCGGCTCGTGGCTCAGCTACGGGCTCGGTTCGGTGAACAAGAACCTGCCTTCCTTCGTCGTTCTCAACGCCACGCCATCGAAAGGCGGCGGCGTGCAGGCCATCTCGGGGAAGTTGTGGTCCAGCGGCTTCCTGCCCGGCGAGCACGCGGGTGTGAGCTTCCGCAGCGCCGGTGACCCCATCCTCTACATTAACAATCCGGAGGGCGTCACCCCCACCATGCGTCGCCGCCAGCTTGATGGCTTGAACAAGCTCAACCAGATGGCGTTTGACACCCTTGGCGATCCAGACACGCACACGCGCATCCAGCAGTACGAGATGGCGTTTCGCATGCAGGCCAGCGTGCCCGACCTGACCGACATCAGCAAGGAATCCGCGCAAACCTTTGAGCTTTACGGCGTAGAAGCGAAGAAGCCCGGCAGCTTTGCCAACAGCGCCCTCTTGGCGCGCCGCCTGACCGAGCGAGGCGTGCGCTTCGTGCAGATTTATCTCAACGGCTGGGACCAGCATGGCGACGTCGGCGGCAAGCTGCCCGCGCAGTGCAAGGACATCGACCAGGCCACCCACGCCTTGATTGAAGACCTCAAACAACGCGGTCTGTTCGACGACACGCTGATCATCTGGGGCGGGGAGTTCGGCCGCACCATCTACTCACAAGGAGGGCTCTCGCACGAGAACTACGGGCGCGACCACCACCCGCGCTGCTTCACCATGTGGATGGCGGGCGGTGGAGTCAAAGGCGGCACCATTTACGGCGAAACGGACGACTTCAGCTACAACGTGGTGAAGGACCCCGTCCACGTTCGCGACTTCCATGCCACCATCCTGCGGCTGCTTGGCATCGATCACGAGCGCTTCACTTATCGCGCCCAAGGGCTCGATTTCCGGCTGACCGGCGTTGAGCCTGCGCAGGTGGTGAAGGCGGTCATCGCCTGAGGCCTGCCGAGGTTCTTGACGAATGTTGTTCCTGGCTGATCAACCCACGCACGCGGCGTGGATCTCTGCCAGGATCTCCTTCAACCCGTAGCGGTACTGCCACTGCGGGTAATGCTCCTGGAATTTCGACACGTCGCTGATCCACCAGATGTGATCGCCGATGCGGTTGTCTTCCTTGTAGGTCCACTGCAGCTTTTTGCCGCTGAGCTCCTCGCATACCGCGATGGCCTCCAGCATCGAGCAGTTGGAGTGGCGGGAGCCGCCGATGTTGTACACCTCGCCTGGGCGCGGCGCCGCGATGAAGTGCTGGAACGCATTTACCAGGTCGGCGCTGTGAATGTTGTCACGCACCTGCTTGCCCTTGTAACCGAAGACGGAGTACGCCTTCCCGGACACGGTGCATTTCATCAGATAGGAAAGGAAGCCGTGCAGTTCCGCGCCTGCATGGGCGGGGCCGGTGAGGCAGCCGCCGCGGAAGACCCCGGTCTTCATGCCGAAGTAGCGGCCATATTCCTGCACCATCACATCTGCGGCCACCTTGCTGGCGCCAAAGATGGAATGTTTGGTGGCGTCGATGCTCATGGATTCATCGATGCCGCGCGCGAAGAAGGGGTGGTCCTGGGCAATCTCCCAGCGGGTCTCCAGCTCCACCAGGGGCAGGCGGTTGGGCGTGTCACCATAGACCTTGTTCGTGCTGGTGAAGATGAAGACGGCATCAGGTGCGTGCAGGCGCGTGGCCTCCAGCAGGTGCATGGTGCCCGTGGCATTGACGCCAAAATCCGTGAGCGGCTCCTTCGCCGCCCAGTCGTGCGAAGGTTGCGCCGCAGTGTGGACAACCACCTCAATGTCCTTGCCATACTGCTGAAACACCGCCTCGACAGCATCCCAGGAGCGAATGTCCACCGCTGCGTGGGTATAGCGGGCCAGGGTCGTCTCAAACTGGGAGCGGGTGGACGACGTGGAGGCGCCGGCACCAAAGAAGTAGCTGCGCATGTCGTTGTCGATGCCCACGATGGCATAGCCTTCCGCGTGCAGACTTTTGCAGGTTTCAGATCCGATCAGGCCGCAGGAGCCGGTGACGAGGGCGACTTTCATGGGCGCGGATCGTACGGGGATGAGTGCCGGGCGCAAAGAGATTCTCTCCTGCTGCCAAACATGGAGGTGCTCGGTGCTTGCACAGGTGGTGGGGTTGGGATATGGGCGCGCACGTCATGAGTCCTCCCCTCCCTCCCTCGATGCCGCCAGTTCCATGCCCGGCTGCGCCCCTGGCAAGAAAAGGGCCTCCGTCTTCGACGATCTACGGGCTGATGGCGATCAAGATCATGGCCGGCCGGCCTTTTGCCGACTCGGTCCGGGCGATTCGTCTCTACTGGATGGAGTGGGGGTTGGGAGCCCTCTTTTTGACAATGGGCCTGCTGGTCACGGTGTCAAAACCTGGCCTGGAGCGGTGGCTGAAGGTCTCGGCGGGTCCGCTTTGCGGCCTTGTGATCATTTCCAAATCCAATTTGTGGCGGTTTTTCTATGTTCTCTTCTACGGTGCCCTATTTCCCCGTCAACCTGGCCGATCTTCTGGGCTCAGGCTCTGTGAGGCTGGGGCACCTGGGGCTGGCGGGCGCCGCTACAGTGTTCGCACTGGCAGGGCGGGTCACGGCGGCTTCACTTCGCATGGCCTTGCCTCAGATGAGGTTCCCGGTCCAATCACGGTTTCAAAATTACATGGCTGACGAGCGATCACGCGTTCTCATCGAAGGCGAAGGACTTGGCATCGGGCCGGCCCTATGCGATTCGGGAGAGGGCTCCGGGATCTTTATCGGTGCCCGTTCGTGGTGCTTGAACTCACTTTCTCTCCCCCCTTTATGATCGAACAGCTTCAACAGCAATACGCGAGCCGCTTCACCCAAATCGCGGAATATAGGGCCACCTTGTGGCAGGTGCTTACCCGCGAGTTCTTTTCGCGATGGGTCAAACCTTCGCACACTGTCCTTGATCTGGGCTGCGGGTGGGGTGAATTCATCAATCAGATTCCGGCGGCGAAGAAATATGGCATGGACCTCAATCCCGAGTCGCCATCGAAGCTTTCGCCTGCAGTGACCTTTCTGCACCAGGATTGCTCCCAGCTCTGGGAGGTGCCCGACAACCACCTGGACGTGGTCTTCACCAGCAATTTCTTCGAGCATCTGCCGGACAAGCCCAGCCTGGCCCGCACGCTTGCACAGGCTTTCAGATGCCTGAAACCCGGCGGCCGCCTTATCTGCCTGGGACCCAATATCAAGTACCTTGCCGGCCGGTATTGGGACTTCTGGGATCATTACCTGCCGCTTACCGAACTGGCACTGAAAGAGGGGGGGGAACTGGCCGGGTTCGAAGCCGAACATATGATCGCGCGCTTTCTGCCTTATAGCATGTCCCAGGGCTTCAGACCGCCGCTGGTATTTTTGCAGCTCTACCTGCGCCTGCCTTTTGCGTGGCCCATTTTCGGCAGGCAGTTCCTGGTGATCTTGCGCAAGCCGCAAGGCTGATCAGGCCACGCACGCTGCGAGGATCTCCTTCAACCCGTGGCGATACTGCCACTGCGAGGTGACGAATGTGGCGGTGACAGGAAAAATCGAGACCGATCCCGCCAAGGTGTTGAAGACCGTCCCGCTGGTTGTTCAGGAGGCTTTTTGGCGGCATGAATTGCGGTCCGCGTGAAGGATTCGGCATCGGGCCGGCCCTGCGTGATCTGGGAGGAGGGCAGGGATCTTGATGGGGGCTCGTTCGCGGTGCTTGCAGGGCCAGCAAGGCAGGGATATAGGCAAAGACGTTATGAGCCTCCCTCTCCCTCGTCTCTTCTCCGTCGTGATCCCTGCCCGCGATGAGGAGGGCAGCGTGGGAATCACCGTGCAGCACGTGCATGCCACGCTCGCCGCTCGCGGCATCGAGCACGAGATCATCGTGGTGAATGATGGCAGCACTGACGGCACCTGGGCGATGCTGCAGGAGCTCACCAGGAGCGTCCCCTCGCTGCGCCCGTTGAACAACCCCGGCCCACATGGCTTTGGGCGTGCGATCATCTTCGGCCTCAACGACATGAAGGGGGACGCCGTGGCCGTCATGATGGCTGACGAAAGTGACAGCCCCGACGATCTGGTCCGCTACTGGGAGCTGCTGGGCCAGGGCTATGAGTGTGTCTTCGGCAGCCGGTTCGTCAAGGGCGGCAAGGTTGTGGACTATCCCCGGGGCAAGCTGGTGATGAACCGCCTGACCAATCTGTTCATCAAGATGCTTTTTAACATCCCGCTCAACGACACGACGAACGCCTTCAAGGCCTATCGTCGCGAAGTGATCGAGGGCTGCCGCCCGCTTATCTCCCCGCATTTCAATCTGACCGTGGAACTGCCGCTGAAGGCCATTGTGCGGGGTTATTCCTGGACGGTGACACCGATCAGCTGGCGCAACCGGAGGGCAGGTGTCGCCAAGCTGAAACTCCGGGAAATGGGCAGCCGTTACCTTTTTTATCATCTTGTATGTCTGGCTGGAGAAATACTTCAGCCGTGGCGACTATCGAAAGCAGACGGAGCATCGCTTGTGACCCGGCGCACCTTCATATGGGTTGTCGCAGGCAGTTTCGTCTGCGGCGCGGTTAATGCCTCGCCGAGGTGGTCCGTCAGCGGTCGCGAGCCTGATGTGGCCCTTGCAGAGGGGGCCAGGTTGCATCGCTTTACGGTAACAGGCGAGGGCCGGGTGGACTTTCAGGTGGTGAGCTTCAGCGCGGCCCGCTGCTCCCTGCGTGTGGTGGACCAGCCGGCGAGGGGTGCTGCCGGAACGCTGGGGGAGGCGATGCCGCGCCTTCATGCCATCGCCGGGGTGAACGGCGGGTTCTTCACCCCGCAGTTCGAGCCGTTGGGGCTCGTTGTTTCCCAGGGCAAACGGGCGGGTGTGTGGCAGCGTTCATCGTTGCTGGGAGGGCTGGTGATGGTCAAAAAAGGCCGGCTGATGCTGCTGTGGCGGGATGAATTCCAGGATGGGCAGGGCATTTCCGAGCTGCTGCAGGCCGGTCCGCGGCTGGTGAACCACGGCGCTGCCGTGGCGGGCCTGGAGACCGGGCGAAACCGCCCGCGCACCTTCATTGCTACGGACAATGAAGGTCACTGGCTGCTCGGCATCGCGCAGTCCACAAGTCTTGCCGGTCTCTCCCAGATTCTTGTCACGCCGGATCTGCTGCCTGGCTTTGAGGTGGATCGCGCCCTAAATTTCGATGGCGGCAGATCCACGGGCCTGTGGCTGCGCACGATGAACGGTGAAACGCTCTACGAGGAAGAAATCAGCACGGTGAGGAACTTTGTGGCGATCGTGCCGAGAGGCTGATCGTCAGGCCTTCTGCTCCGGGTCCGGCGGCAGGGCTTGTGATTCGTCGCAGTGTTTCTTGATGAAGGTGGCCAGTCGTTCGGGCGGCGTCGAGCTCCACACCAGGCCGCAGTCCAGGCAGGCAAACGCCTGCACCGCCAGCTCGGTGCCACCAAATGCGCTGACGGAGAAAAAGCGCAGCCCCTGAGGGCGAAACACAACCAGACCATTCCCGTGGGGAGTTACGATCATCCCGCTCGACACGCGTCGGCTTTGGCATTTGAGGCATTGGGGCATGGTAGTGCGGGGTGGGAGGTGAACCGCGATCATGGCGGGGAAATCACGCATCCGCCGTCATTGAGCACCGCTGAGTGTCAGCAGCGCCTGTGAAGATTAATCATTTTGGTTCGCTGCAAGCAAGCATTTGTGGAGGGAAATCACGGACGCTACTGCTTTCGCACGAAGGGATCGACCTGAAAAACAGCGATCTTTTTCATGAGTTCGGCATCCGGAACATAAACGCCCTTGTTGTATTCATAGGCGAGCCACCGCCCGCTCTTCACGCTCCTGCCCACATTAATTTGTCGAGGTTTCTCATCGGTGCCGGCACCGAAGGACATGCTCCATTCCACCGCTGATCCATCTGCCGGATCTGTGGCGCTGGCGGGAGGATCGGCGGCGGCCTTCCAATAAGCCTGGTAGTAGTCGGCGCGCTCCTCAAGACGCAGGTCCCGCTTGTGGCGTTTGCACCAGAAAGTCTGCAGGATCACGTTCGACATGTCATCGGGATGGGTGAATCCGAGCTGCCAGAGGTGAACAGCCAGCGGCGAGCCGCCCCAAAGACCCCAGTTGTTGCGGATCGCCATGCCGACGCTGAGGTGGTACTCGATCATCTCCTTCTCCGATTTCATGGCGTCGATCCGGCTGAGCTCTTCCTTGGAGAGCAGGCCCTCAAGCTGCTGGTGGGCTTCCTCAAGCGTTCTCGGCGCCTCAAGCGGGGCCGCAGGCGAGGGTTTGTCCTCGCCTGGAGCGCTCCAGCAGGCGATCAGGCTGAAAAGAAATGGGAGTAGTAAGCGCATCGGTGATTGCTTGATACGCACTAGCACCGCCCAGTCTTGATGACAATGGGCAACCGCGCCCCGCTGAAGCACCGGCGGGCGCTAAAGGATGGGCTTGTCGTGCCGAAGGAGTGGGTTGCCTCCAGCCCGGGCCGGTGGCACTCTTGAGCCAGCCATCAGCGCCCATGAAAAGAACTCCTCCACTCTTCGGGATTCGCATCGTTGCCATCTTCGAGGCCGGCAAAGCCGCCCTGGTGCTGCTTGCCGGCATGGGCCTGCTGTCGCTTGTCCACAAAGATGCCCAGGCTTTGGCGGAGCGTTTTGTCGAGCGACTTCACATGAATCCGGCCCATGAATACCCCCATATTTTCATCGAGGCGGCATCGAAGCTCACTGACGCCCGGCTGTGGCAGCTAGCCTGGCTGGCGCTCGGCTACGCCGTCATCCGCCTCGTCGAGGCTTACGGGCTCTGGTGGCATCGCCGCTGGGCTGAATGGTTCGCCCTGGTGAGCGGCGGCATGTACATCCCGATTGAAATCTATGAGGTCTTCCACCACGTGACCTGGATCAAGGTGTGCGTTGTCATAGTCAATGCTGGCATCGTCGCCTACATGGGGTATGAGCTGCGCCATTCACGCGCGAGGGTGCCGGATTAGCCAAAGAGCTTCCTGTTTGCCAGCAAAGCAATTGTTCCGGCACGCAAATTGCGTTGTGTCCCCTCTGCATCCTGATCACTTTAAATTCATGACTATTGACGATTCACCGATCACCGTCCCATCCGCCCTTTCGTTTTCCAATCTTTCCCCCTGCATCTGATCATGGCCACGATTCATCTGATTGGCGGTGAGAAGGGTGGCGTTGGGAAGTCTGTGGTCGCCCGTGTGGTGGCGCAGTACATGATCGACAGGAACATCCCTTTCCTTGGTTTTGACACAGACCGCTCGCACGGGTCGTTGCTGCGGTTTTACGCTGACTACGCATCCCCCGTGGTGGTGGACAAGTATGAAAGCCTGGACGCGATTGTGGAGGCTGCAAGCGAGCAGCCGGAGAAACGCATCCTCGTGGATCTGGCGGCGCAGACCCACGAATCACTGGTGCGATGGATGGATGAGTCCGGCGTTTTGGACCTGGCCGGCGAGCACGGTCTTTCCTTTTGCTACTGGCATGTGCTGGATTCCGGCAAAGACTCCGTGGATTTGTTGAAGCGGCTGCTGGATCGGTTCGGCGGCCGGCTGCCATACGTACTGGTGCTCAACCAGCTCCGCGGCGAGAGCTTTGATATTTTCGACCGGTCAGGCGAGAAGGAACGCGCCCTGGGCCTGGGAGCCAAGGTCATCACCCTCCGGCGGCTGCATGAAACGGTGATCACCAAAATCGACGCCGGCAGCTCCAGTTTCTGGGCCGCCACGAACAAGACGGATTCAGACACCCACGGCCTGGGGATTCTGGAACGGCAGCGGGTGAAGGTATGGCTGAACCACGCCTACGGGCAGCTTGATGGCGTGGGGATCTGAGGTTTCAATGCGGGCGCGGACTGGTGGAGCGATCTGCGCTTCTCCAGTAGTGGCAGAAGTAAACAAGCTTGATGCTGCTTCTGGGCAGGAAACCCCAGTAACGGCTGTCGAGGCTGTTTTGCGTGTTGTCGCCCAGCACGATGTATTGGGAAGGCGGGACGACGACCTCTTTCGATAGATCAATTCCGGCAGAGTCGGACAATGCAATGGTAACAAGGCTGTACTGATGGCCGCTGAGCTCGGGAGCAGGAGCGCCATTGATCCAGATCTTGCTGTCCTTGATCTGGCATCGGTCGCCTGGCAGGGCGACTATGCGTTTGATCATGTCGATAATCGCATTGCCAGGCTTGCTCAGCATCGGTATGGTGCTCGAACCAAATACGACCATTTCGCCGCGACGTGGTTCGCGCCCGAAAAGAGACAGACCTTCGGCCATAATAAGATCGTCTGGGCAGAGGGTCGGTGCCATGGCTACGGTGGGAACCCGAAAAGGGCGCAACCATCCACAAAGCCTCAGGCCGCTCAATGTCGCTAACAACAGCACGATGACCAAGCCGGAGGCCTTCAGCAGGTGGTAAGGCCATAAGGTGGGACGCAGGGCTCGCAGGGGCGGAGGGGTGCTCATCTACCGGCCATCTAGCCGGAATCGAGTCGCCTGGGAAAGCAAAAGATGGGGCATGCGGTTACAAAAAAGCCGGGCATCACTGCCCGGCTTCTCGAATGGAACTGATACGGTGTGGCCTACGTCGCGGCCACACCCCGGGCCATGACCACCTTGCCGGTGCGCACGGTTTCGATGATCTCGAACTTGCTGAGCATCCGCATCGCGGCGTCCACCTTGTCGCTGTTGCCATGGATCATGGCGATGAGGCTGTCCTCCTGCAAATCGACCGTCTTGCCGCTGTAGTGCTCGATGATCTGCAGCACTTCGGTGCGGTTTTCGGCGGAGGTTTGGACCTTGATCAGGGCCATCTCACGCACGACGGAATCGCGGTCATCGTGCTCGTGGCAGTGGATGACGTCGATGAGCTTGTTCATTTGCAGGATGATCTGCGCAAGCCCGTCCGGATTGCCGCTGATGCCGATGGTCATGCGGCTGAAGCGCGGGTCGCGCCCCTGGCTGACCACCAGCGAGTCAATGTTGTAGCCCCGGCGGCTGAACACGGCGCAGATGCGGCCAAGGACGCCAGGCTTGTTGCTGACGAGCACGCTGACGGTGTGCGTGTGCACGATGTCGGGCTTGGGGGCAGGCTTGACATCAGCCGATGGAATATTTCTGTCTGACATAATCAAAAAATGGACTGAAGATTGGATGCGAATGGCTTGAATGGCGGGTGGTTATGTCGAACCCGTCGGCTTTTCCATCTTGTGCTTGGGCGCTTCGGTGATCATGTCCTCAAGCGCCGCGCCGGCAGGAATCATCGGGAACACGTTTTCGTGCTTGATGCACTCGGCTTCAATCAGGCAGGGGCCTTCGTTGTAGTCGAGGGCCTGTTGCAGGACGCGCTCCACATCGGCCGGGCGGCGGATGTGGAAACCCTTGATGCCATAGGCCTCGGCGAGTTTCACGAAGTCGGGATTGCCGACCAGATCCACGCCGCTTTCGCGGTTGTCGAAGAACAGTTCCTGCCACTGGCGAACCATGCCCAGGTAGCTGTTGTTGAGGACGATGATCTTGATCGGCAGCTTGAGGATGGCGGCCGTGGCAAGTTCAAACAAGGTCATCTGGAAGCCGCCGTCTCCGGAGATGGAGGCCACGATCTTGTCAGGGCACCCAAGCTGGGCGCCGATGGCCGCCGGGAAGCCGAAGCCCATCGTGCCGGCACCTCCGGAACTGACCCAGTGGTAGCTCTCGTCGCACTTGTAGAACTGCGCGGCCCACATCTGGTGCTGGCCCACGTCGGTGGTGACGATGGCCTTGCCCTTTGTGAGCTGGAAGAACTCGTCAATCACCTGCTGCATGCGCAAGCCGCCCTGCTTCTTATAAGCGAGCGGGAACTTCTTCTTGTAACCGTCGAGATGTTCCAGCCATTCGGTGGTGTCGGCCTTCTCAATATGGGGGAGCAGTTCCTTGAGCGCGGCCTTGGCGTCGCCGCAGATGGCGACATCCACCTTGATCATCTTGTTGTGCTCGGCCGCATCGATGTCGATGTGGATGATTTTGGCGTTGCGGCCAAACATGTGAGGCTTGCCGATGATGCGGTCATCAAAGCGCGAGCCGATGTTGAAGATCACGTCGCACTCGCAGATGGCCTTGTTGGCATAGGCGGTGCCATGCATGCCGATCATGCCGAGCGAGAGGGGATGGGTTTCAGGGAAGACACCCTTGCCCAGCAAGGTGCTGGTCACCGGGCAGCCGAGCCGCTCGGCAATCTCGCGCAGTTCCTTGTCGGCGCGGGCGATCATGGCGCCTTGGCCGGCGAGGATGACGGGGCGCTTGGCGGCCGCCAGAATCTTGGCGGCTTCCGCGATGGATTTGCGGTCGATCTTGAACGCCTCTTCTGGATGGTAGCCGGGCAGGTCCATGGGTTCGTCCATGACGCCGGTGAAGGGCGACTGGCTGATGTCTTTGGGAATGTCGATCAACACCGGGCCGGGCCGGCCGGTGGTGGCGATATGGTAGGCCTCACGACCGATGCGGGGCAGGTCGTTGGTGTTCTTAACCAGGTAGTTGTGCTTCACAACAGGGGCCGTGATGTTGAAAATATCGGCTTCCTGGAAGGCGTCCTTGCCCAGCATCCAAGTGACTTGCTGACCGCAAAGAACGATCATCGGCACACTGTCCATCATCGCGGTCATGATGCCGGTGACGGTGTTGCCAGCACCAGGGCCGGATGTGACGAGCACGGCGGCAGGCTTGCCGGTGGCGCGCGCATAGCCGTCGGCCATGTGAACCGCTCCCTGCTCATGGCGAACGAGGACGAACTTCATGTTCGTCTTCACCGTTTCGAGAGCGTCAAAGAGTGGCAGAGCGGCTCCTCCAGAGTAGCCGAAGACGTATTCGATACCGAGTGCGTCGAGTGTCCTAATAAGCGCTTGAGCGCCGTCCATTTGTTCGGTGGGCATGGATTTGTGTGCTGAAAATTGCGATTTCGATCCAAAGATGGAGTCAATCGACCAGTAATCAAGGTGAAAACGGGCTTTTTTTTGGCCAAACGACATCATTTTGCGGGTTCGGATGATTGAAAATTGGTTTTTTCCAACCAAAAGTCCATAAGCCCATAAGGCGAGGGTTGGGGATTTTCATGGTATTCTCAAACCCACGCCTCTGTCGTTCAGTGGTGAATCATGGGCATGGACATCCCGCTGTGGCGCCATTGGTGGCGCGTTGTGGGCCGGAATCCTGGGCAGGTGTTCTACAAGAGGTAAACAACCGCCAGCACGCACCCGAAGAGCAATCCAATCGTCACCAGAACAATGCCTGCCGCGAGCAGAAACTTGGGCATACGGACTCCGCGATTGCGATGCCGTCTCCTCCGGCGGGGTTGCAAGGGTTCAGAGGTCATGGTCTGAGTAAGAAGTCCGCCAGAAACACTGGCCGCAACCCTGATGAAGAACGTCGGGCTGTCAACGAAACAGTCTACCAAATTCAGGCAGAACCTGCGGTTTTTGGCACTGCTAGCCGAGAACCTGGACGACCACCACGCAGACGCCAATGATGAGAACAACCAGCATCAAGATGAGCAAGGACAGGCCCAGTCTGGACCCGGTGCCGATATGGTCGGGTCGGCGGTTCCTGCTACGAAACCGCCGTCTGCGCGGTGACACTGAGGGGCTTACAATGGGTTCAGCAGGCGTGTGCATGACGAGGGGGAATATCAATGACAATTGGGAAAAACCAAGCCCAAGCCTGCGAGAAATTGCCATCAATGTCAAGACGCCCGCTGTGACCGGCAGCGCGAGAGTCAAGAAATGGCGTGGCTAAGCGGGCCGGGTTTGCCCCCTTCCTTCGCCCGAAATAGTCTCAGAACCTCGCGCAAACGTAAGCGAGGCTGAGTGATGAACGGCTACCGGGTGAACCAGCCCTCATAAAAAACCCGGTGCTCGACGGCGTCCTGCTCCTGCTGCTGTGCGGTTTTGGGGGTGTAGTCGAGCTTGTTGGAGGCACAGCCCGAAAGCCAAAACGACCCCAGAGCCAAGCCAAGCGCAAAAAGTGACGGACGGGCGAAAACACGCACCCGGGCCACGACTTCACTGAACAACGTATGCGATTTAACTCTGATCATTTTGGCAATCTACGTTGGAGAGGACCGATCTGCAAGCCTGCCCGGCAGCTCATGTGGCGGCTTCCAGCCCATCCGCATCACTCCAACACCCGTCCCCACATCGGAGAGTCCCTGGGGTGACATCCAGATTTTGCCCTGTCGGGGGGTGATGCGCCTCCGATTTCGTGGAAAGACGGGCCGCTGGCCGGCGCATTATCATGCTCGCTCCAGCTTCCTTTTCTGCCATGAACCGATTCTTCTCCGCCTTCCTGTTTTCCGCCCTGCTGCTCGGCTCTTCGATGCTCGTTCATGCCGAGCCACAGTGGGTATGGACGTCGACACCGCATCCAGGCGCAGACAAGGTCCAGGTGGTCTATTTGCGGCATGAAGTGGATGTGCCTGCCCAGGTGAAGAAGGCGACGCTGACGATTGCCGCAGATCGGGATGCCGCGATCATTCTGGATGGCAAGGAGCTGGCGATGTCGAGCAACAACGGGCAGGCCGAGGCACTTGACCTGACAGTGCTTTTTGCGGGGCGCGGGGCGGAGAAGCGGCTGCTGGCCTTGCGCTGCTCAAACAAGAGCGGCAAAGGCGGCGTGGTGGCGCAGTTGAAACTGGAAGGGGCCACGGGCGCACCGGTGATCCTGGAAACGGACGCGTCGTGGCAGTTGCTGGACAAATCCGCGGGAGGCTGGGACAAGGTGGGGACCCAAGGGTTGCCGGCAGTGCCTGCGACGGTGGTGGCAAAGCTTGGCACAGATCCTTGGGCGGCATTGACGGAGGCAAGGTTCGCGCAGATCGCCTCCCTCCCTCCTACGGTGGCGACCACGGCCGATAAATTCACCGTGATGCCTGGCTTCCAGGTGGAGCAGCTTTACAACGTGCCTAAAATCCAGGGCTCGTGGACCGCGCTGTGCACGGACCCGAAAGGCCGCTTGATCGCCAGTGACCAATATGGCCCCCTCTACCGCATTACTCCTCCTCCCGTGGGAGGCAAGGCGGAGGACACCAAGATCGAGGAACTGCCCGTCGCGATGGGGCATGCCAACGGGCTCCTGTGGGCTTTCGACAGCCTGTATGTGATGGTTTGCCAGGAAGGCGTCTATGAATCCGGCAGCGGGGTGTATCGGGTGACGTTCAAGGATGACCAGCCCGACAAAGTTGAGCTGCTGCGCAAGATCAAGGGCTCAGGCGACCACGGTCCGCACGCGCTGGTGCTGAGCCCGGATGGCAAGTCCATCACGGTTATTTGCGGCAACGCCACGCAGATGACGGACATGGACGAGTCCATGGTGCCAAAGTTGTACGATGAAGATCAGGTGATGCCGCGCCTGATTGGTCACGGCTTCATGCAGAAGACCGGTCCGCCTGCGGGTCACATCGCCCGCATGTCGCCGGACGGCAAGCAGTGGACGCTGTCGTGCATGGGCTTCCGCAATCCGTATGACATGGCCTACAACCATGAGGGGGAGCTGTTCACCTATGACGCGGACATGGAGTGGGATCTGGCTCTGCCGTGGTACCGGCCCACGCGTGTGTGTCATGCGGTGGACGGCGCGGATTTTGGCTGGCGCAGTTGTTCCGGCAAGCAGCGCGAGTACTACCCGGACACGGCACCGCCGGTTTACAACGTGGGCATGGGCTGCCCCACCGGCCTGACTTTTGGCTACGGGGCCAAGTTCCCGGCCAAGTACCAGGATGCGCTGTTCATCAGCGATTGGACCTACGGCAAGATGTATGCGGTTCACCTGACGCCGGACGGGGCGACGTACACGGCGGACCTGGAAACCGTGTTTGAAGCGCGCCCGCTGCCCATTTCCGACGTGGTGATCAATCCCACCGATGGCGCCATGTATTTCATCACCGGCGGGCGCCGCGGCCAAAGCGGCTTCTATCGCCTGACCTACACCGGCAGCGAAAGCACGGCACCTTCTCCGGCCAGGCCGGAAGCGGGCAAGGAACTCCGCGCGCTGCGGCATCAATTGGAGTCTTTCTACAACAAGCATGACCCTGCGGGGGTTGCGCTGGCGCTCTCCCTGCTCGATCACCAGGACCGCTTCATTCGCTACGCCGCCCGCACGGTGCTGGAGTTTCAGCCCCCCGAGCAATGGGCGGAGACGGCGCTGGCGAAGACCACGCCGGATGCTGTGGTTCACACCAGCCTGGCGCTGGCGCGGCTCGGCAAGAAGGAATTCGCCACGCGGATCTATGCCGGCCTGCTGGCGCTCGATTTCGCCAAGCTCAGCGAGACTCAACAGCTCGATGTGCTGCGCGCCATCGGCGTTGTGAGTCTGCGCCTGGGCGATCCGGCGGGCGAGCAGCTTTCGGCGATGGTGAAGAAGCTGGATGCGCAGCTCCCTTCGACCAGTGCACGGGTGAATCACGAGCTGCTGCAACTGGCGGTGCGATACAAGGCTCCGGATGCTGCGGCAAAGGGCATTGCCTTGCTGGCAAAGGCCGCCAACCAGGAGGAGCAGGTCACTTACATGCAGAGCCTGCGTTTTGTGAACTGGGGCTGGACCTCAGCGCTGCGCGAGCCGCAGCTCCGCTGGCTCCTGCAGGAGAAATACAATCGCGCTGACAACGTGGGCAAGTTCGTGAACGACATCCGCAAGGACACCATGGCCTCCCTTTCCGACAGCGAGAAGGTCGCGCTCAAAACCATCCTGGAAGCCAAGCCCGAGACCCGTCCCGCTCCGGCGGTGGCGTCGCGTCCGTTCGTGAAGCACTGGGAAACCAGCGAGCTGCTGCCCAAGGTGGAAGCCCTGATCAAGAAGGGCGGCCGCAACTTCGAAAACGGCCAGAGGCTGTTCAAAGAAGTCGGCTGCGTGGCCTGCCATGCCATCGCTGGCGATGGCGGCGCGGTGGGGCCGGACCTGACACTGGTGGGCGGACGGTTTGGCGTGCGTGAAATTTTGGAAAGCATCATCGAGCCCAGCAAGGTCATCAGCGACCAGTACGGCACGGTGATCGTGACCTTGAAGGACGGCACGGTTTACCTTGGCAAGCTCGCCGGCGAGAACCCGGAGATGGTGCAGATCCAGGAGAACCTGTTCGCACCCTCCGATGTGCGCGCGATTCCTCGCAAGGACATCAAAAAGATGGAGCCCTCGCCTGTGTCCCTGATGCCTCCGGCCCTGATCGACACCTGCCAGCCGGAGGACACGGCAGATCTGGTGAGCTATCTCATCGGCGGCGGCAAGCCCGCTGTGATCAAGAAGCCGTAGCGCTCAACACATCCCCGATCAACGCCGGCCCCGCGTACACCAGGCCGCTGTAAATCTGCACGAGCCTGGCACCGGCCCGCAGCTTGTCCACGGCGTCCTGGCCGCGCATGATGCCTCCCACGCCTATGATGGGGATGTGCGGGTGCAGCAACTGGCGGAAAGCGGTGATGACCTCGGTGCTGCGCTGGGTCACGGGCGCGCCGCTTAGACCACCGGCCTGCTCCGCCAGCGGATGACCGGCGACGGCGGCGCGTGAGAGCGTG
>CAINXC010000481.1 GCA_903854655.1 uncultured Verrucomicrobiota bacterium
CAGGTAAAAGTCCTCCAGGGTGTCGTACATCACCACCTTGAAGCCGGGCCGGGAGAGCTTGAGAAGATCCTTTGCGGTGAGGCGGGCGGCGTCGTTGATGAGGCTGTTGTCGAGCGTGGTGTAGTCCCACCAGTCCGGGGCGATGTGGCTGAGTTTGCGGGGCATGGGATGGATTGTGGATTGCTGCGGGGGAGGCCGGCCTGGCAGGTGCAGGCATTCGGAGGGTTGGGCGCAGTTAACGCAAACCACGCTCTTCACCTTTTACTTTTCAGCATTTACTTTTTAATGTCATGGTCATCCGGCTCGGCGATGTTGCTTCGCTGCGCAACGGGCCGCCTGCTTTCCCAACCCCTTTTTTCCCACACCCAGCCATGAAGGCCGCTTCATTTGTTCTTGCCATCGCGATCATGGGCATGCTCGCCAGTTGCGAGAATGTCAATCCTCAGGTGCAGCGCTGGGGCGCGCTCATGCCGCAGCAGCAGGCGCTGCCGCCGGTCACCCCGGCGCAGCTTTATCGCGAGGTGAACATTGAGGTGACGATGATCCCGAAGGGCACGGCGGGCCGCAAGCACTACCGGCCCATGGCGCCGCGCTACATCACCATTCACAACACGGAAAACCCCTCGCCGGGGGCGGATGCGCTGCGCCATGCGCTGGCGCTGAAAAACGGCGCGCTGAAATCCAAGATGCGCCCCGGAGGCAACCGCATCGGCTATCTCACCTGGCATTTCACGGCGGACCAGGGCCTTGTGGCGCAGCACCTGCCCACGCGCGAGCAGGGCGAGCACGCGGACTTCAACGGGCCCGGCAACAATTACAGCATCGGCATCGAGATGTGCGACAACGAAGGCAACGACCCCGCACGCACCATTGACCGCACGGCGAAGCTGGCGGCCTACCTCATGTATGTGTATCATATTCCGGTGGAGGCCGTGGTGCCGCACTACCACTGGTCCCGCATTGGATCGAGCCCCCTGCACAAGCCCTGCCCGCACTGGCTGCTGGACCATGGCCGGCCCGGTGCGACGTGGCGCTGGTTCCAGGGGCGGGTGCAAATGCATTTCAATCGCATCGTGCCGGGACCCGTGGTGGGCATCTAAATGCGCGTTGTTTGCATGAGAGGCAGGGCGCTGCGCCTGATGGCGGCCGTGCTGCTGTGGACCGGCGCCGCCGGCGCCCAGATCACTGTGGCCACGCTGCACCCCCTGCTGGCCGACCTGGTGCGCCAGGTGGGCGGGGACCGGGTGCGGGTGGTGGAGCTGTTCAAGCCCGGCGGGGATGTGCATCACTTCGAGCCCAGCCCGCAGGATCTGGTGCAGATGAAGGGCGCGGCGTTCATCTTCGCCTCCGGCAAGCACCTGGAAAACTACCTCGACAACCTGCGCGACGCCGCCGGGGGCGTGCCCGTCGTGGAGGCGGGCGCGGTGGTCCCCTCCATGAAGATCCTGCGCGGCCAGGAAATCTTTTTCGACGAAGACGTGGATGTGAGCAGCGGGATCGACCCGCACTGGTGGCACAGCCCGGAAAACATGCAGCGTGCCGCCCGGCTTGCGGGTGATGAAATGACCCGGGCGGACCCGGCCGGCGCGGCCGCATATGCGGCGGGGGTTGCCGCCACCTGCAAGAGCATCGCCCTGTTGAAGGCCTGGGCGCACGTGCAGCTCGCCGTGATTCCGAAGCAGGACCGCAAGCTGGTGACCTCCCATGCGGCCTTTGGCTACTTTTGCAGGGAGTTCGGCTTCCAGGCCATGCCGCTGCTGGGGTTGTCGCGTGAGGACGAGGCCACGGCCAGGCATGTGGCGACGACCGTGAAGGCGATTCGCGACAATCACATCCGCGCGGTCTTTCCCGAAGACCAGGCGAACCCGAAGATCCTGCAGGAGATCGTGCGCGAGACCGGGGTGAGGCTGGGCGAGCCGCTGGTGGCCGATGGCACCTCCCCAGGCGCTCACACCTTCGAAACCATGCTGAGGCACAACGTCGAAGCGATCGTCAAGGCCCTGAAGCCCTGATCCACGCCAAACCCGAACGCCATGATTGTCGGGCCTTTGCCGAAGGTCACTCGAAGAGCTTGTGAATCATCGAGGAGATCGTGCTGCGATGCACGGCCTTCACATCAGCCGCCGGATCAGCATGCTCCTGGATGAGGAACTTGGTGGCGTCGTTGCCAAAGGGCGAGGATCCGGTGGGATCCTTGGGCGTGACGGGCTGGTCGCTGGTGTCTGACACGATGCGCGGCTGGATGAACACGAGAAGCTCGTTGCGGGACTTGGTGTTCTTGGTGGAGCTGGCAATGTACTTGATCAGCGGAAGATCCTTCAGGATGGGGATGCCGCTGCGGTCGTTTTCCGTGGTTTCCTGGATCAGGCCCCCGAGCAGGACGGTGGCGTTGTTCTTCACCATGATGGTGGTTTCCAGGGCCTGGTTGCTGATGTTGGGGATGGCGTTGCCATTGAGGGTGGTGGAGCCGGCGACATCGGCGTTGACCTGTTTCACCTGGAGGGTGATCTCGTCGTCGGTGTTGATCAGGGGCGACACGTCAAGGCGCAGCGCCACATCCTCGTACTGGATGTTGGAAACCAGGCCGTTGTTGATGGCGCCCGTGGTGGTGCCGGTGCCGGTGGAAAGGCTGCTGAGGGAGGAGACAGGCACCGGGATCTTGATGCCGGTTTCAATCGAGGCCGGCTGGTTGTTCATGGTGAACAGGGTGGGGCGTGAGAGCACCTTGAAATTGGTGTTCTGCGCCAGCGCGCTCATGGCAAAGGTGACCTGGTTCTGAATGGTGCCGAAGAGCTGCATGCCGCTGGGCAGGCCGGAGGTGAGATTGGAGATGCTGGAGATGCTGTTGGGATCAATGATGCTCTGGGCGATCCCGACACGGTTCTGCGAGGTGCCGGCCAGGGTGGTGCTGGTGTTGCCGCCGCCGATCTGCTTGGGTTTGAAGATGTAGTCGATGCCGAAGTCGCGGTTGTCGTCGAGCTTGAGCTGGCCGCTCACGACGGAGAGCATGACCATGAGCGGACGCTTGTCGAGCTCGTCGAGCAGCTCTTGCAGCACCCGCAGGTGTTCTGGCGGGCCCGAGGCGTAGATGTTGTTGGCAATGGGATCGGCGATGAGCAGGGTCTTGCCCACAATCAGCGACTGTGGGTTGGTGTTCTGCCGCATCGGCTGAAGCGAGCCGCCGCCTCCCAGGCCGCTTGCTCCGCCCTGGCCGCCACCGAAGCCCCCTTGGCCGCCACCAAAGCCGCCCTGGCCGCCACCAAAGCCGCCGTTGGCACCGTTCTGATTGGACCCAAAATTGTTGGTCTTGTTGCCATTGGTGTTGTTGCCAATGATGCTGCCGCCGCTGCCGGAGCCGCCGGTGCCGCTGTCCTCCTGGCCGCGGGAAATGGCGTCCTTGATGATGGGAAGGATGTCGCCGGCGCTCAGGTACTTGAGCGGGCGGGTGATGAAGCTGCGGAGCTCCGTGGCACCGTCCAGTTCCTCGATCAGTGTGGCGATGTAATCAAGCTCCACAGAACGGGCGATGACGAGCAGCTTGTTCGTGCGCGGGATCGGGATGATCTTGGGCGAAGGCGCCGAGGCCTGGGGGGCGCTGCCATACACGCCCGCATGGGAGGCGCCAGCCTGGCCGCCGGCGGGCTGGCCGGCGGCTGGCGGGGGGGCTGCCGCAGCCGTGCCGCCACTTTTCTTGCCGCCGCTGCTGCCGGAAGAACCCTTGCCTTCAAGATCCAGAATGTCGCCGAGGGCCTTGGCCACGTCGTCCGCCGAGGCACGGATCAACTGGAAGGAACGCTTCTCCGTGGTGCTGGGCTTCACGTCCAGGGTCTTGAGCAGCTCGATGATGTAGCGGATGGTGTTGCTGTTTTCGGTGATGGCCACGCCGCGGGTGTTGGGCAGCGGGGTCACCACGCCGTAGGCATGGAGTTGCACCAGTTCACTCAGGGTCTTCTTGAGGTCTTCGGCCTCAAGGTAAAGCAGGGGCTGGATGTAGGTGACGATTTCCTCGCTGTTGTCCGGCAGCTCGCTCTCCTTCATGATGAAGGGGTGCTCCGCTCCGGGCTTGATCGCGGCGAGGTTGATGAACTTCACCATGCCGTCGCCCGCAGGCAGGAAGCCGTAGCCATTGAGCAGCAGGCTCTTCTCGATGAACTCCCTGGCCTTCTTTTTGGGCATCTCGCCCGTGGTGTCGATGGAGAAGGTCACCGCTTCGACGTTGATGTCGCGGATGACTTTCAGGCCCGTCAACTGCTCATAGAACAGCAGGATCTGGGGCATGGGCACGGCCTGGAAAGCCACTGGCACCAGTTCATCATCATTGGGGGTGGGCTCGGGAGTGGGGGTTTGCACGGGCACCGGCATGGTCGGTGCAGGCTGCGGTGGCGGGGTGACGGGGTTTGCAGCCACGGGGCGCCCCGGGCTGCCGGCGGGTGAGCCCCCTCCGGGGAATGGCCCGCTGTTCGGGCCGCCGCCCAGAGGCTGGAATCCAGGCCTGGGCCGGTTGCCCGGTCCGCGCTGGCCGGGTGGCAGCGTGTTGGGATTCTGGCCGGGGGCCAGGCCCTGCTGCTGCTGCTGCGGAATCTGGGCCAGCAGCATGCCGCCCAGGCGCGATGACGAGGCATTGGAATAATCGGTGACCACCGGCTCGACGGGAACCGGATCGAGAGCCATCTGGCTCAGTCTGGGCACCGAGGTGGCCGCAGCCGTGCCGGCAACCTGGTCAGTCTGCGCCTGGACCGAAGCTATCAAACCCACCAGCAGGGCAAACGAGGGAACAAAGGTATTCATGGAAAATCAGTGTCGGGGCGAATCAGGGAGCTTTGGTGGGGGGAATGAGCACGCGGCGACGGACGCCGGGATTGGGCTGGCCGATGGCGTTGGGCTGGCCCGGCCTCTGCTGCTGCTGCATGGCAGGGTTCACACGGCCTGGCAAGCCATTGGGGTTGCCCGGCTGCATCCCAGGCTGCATTCCGGGCTGTTGTGGAACCGGCTGGGCAGGGGGCATGCCGGGCCTGATAGGGGCGCCGGGTGCGCCTCCCGGCTTCATGCCCACGGCGGGTGCGGCGGCCACTTCCGGGAAGGTGAAGGTGGCGGGCGTGCCCTCACCGGCCTTGGCG
>CAINXC010000482.1 GCA_903854655.1 uncultured Verrucomicrobiota bacterium
CATCGTCAGGCCCAGCGGGCGGCGCAGCTCGGCGCCGATGCCCGTGCCCAGCATCAGCGGCAGCGCGCCCAGCAGCGCCGCCAGCGTGGTCATCAAGATGGGGCGGAAACGCAGCAGGCACGCCTGGTGGATCGCGTGCAGCGGCGTCGCTCCCTCCTTGCGCTCCGCCTCCAGCGCAAAGTCGATCATCATGATCGCGTTCTTCTTCACGATGCCGATGAGCAGGACGATGCCGATGATGGCCACCACGCCCAGGTCCGTGTGGCTCACGATCAGCGCCAGCAGCGCGCCGATGGCCGCCGAAGGCAGGGTGGAAAGGATCGTCACCGGGTGGATGAAGCTTTCGTAGAGGATGCCCAGCACGATGTACATCACCACCACGGCGGCGAGCAGCAGCAGCAGCTCGTTGCTCAGCGCGGCCTGGAAGGCGAGCGCCGCGCCCTGGAAGCTGGTGCGGATGTTCACCGGCAGGTTGATGTCCTCCTCGGCCTTGGTCACCGCCTTCACCGCATCGCCCAGCGAATGGCCGGCGCCCAGGTTGAAGGAGATGGTGGCGGCGGGGAACTGCCCCAGGTGCGCGATCGCCAGCGGCCCCTGCTGCTGCACCACGTGCGCGATGGTGGAAAGCCGCACCTGCTGGCCGCCCGTGCCGGGCACGTACACATGATCGAAGGAGGACAGCCCCTCCTGGAACTCCGGCGCCTGCTCCAGCACCACCCGGTACTGGCCGGACTGGGTGAAGATGGTCGAGATCAGACGCTGTCCGAAGGCGTCGTACAGCGCGTTGTCAATCGCCGCCGCCGTCACCCCCAGGCGGCCCGCCGTGTCGCGGTCAATCTCCACGCGCGCCTGCAGGCCCTTGTTCTGCAGGTCGCTGGCCACGTCCGCCAGCGAATGGCTCTGCTGCAGGCGGTCCACCAGCTTGGGCACCCATTTGTCCAGCGTCTTCAGGTCGGAGGCCTCGACCACGAACTGGTACTGCGTGCGGCTCACACTGTCATCAATCGTGAGATCCTGCAGCGGCTGCAGGAACAGGGAGATGCCCGGCGTGCCCGCCGTGGCGGCCTGCAAGCGGCGGCTGATCTCCTGAGCGGAGGCCCGGCGCACCTCCAGCGGCTTCAGATTGATCAGCATGCGCCCGGTGTTGGGCGTGGCGTTGGTGCCGTCGATGCCGATGAAGGAGGACAGGCTCTCCACCGCCGGATCGGCCAGGATCTGCTTCGCCAGCTCCTGCTGGTGCTCGGCCATGGCGGCGAAGGAGGTGGACTGGCCGGCCTCGGTGATGCCCTGGATCAGCCCCGTGTCCTGCGGCGGGAAGAAGCCCTTGGGCGTCACCACGTACAGAAAGGCGGTCACGCCCATGGTGCCGATGGCGACCAGCAGCGTGAGCCCCTGGTGCCGCAGCACCCATTGCAGATAGACGTCGTACTGGGCGGTGATGCCGTCGATCAGCCGCCCCGCCGCGCGGTGGAAGCGGCCCTCCTTGTCCTCCGGCACGTGGTTCAGCAGCCGCGCGCACAGCATCGGCGTGAGCGTGAGCGAGATCACGGCGGAGATCAGGATGGACACGGCCAGCGTGATGGCGAACTCGCGGAACAGCCGCCCCACCACATCGCCCATGAACAGCAGCGGGATCAGCACCGCGATCAGCGAGAACGTGAGCGAGATGATGGTGAAGCCGATCTGCTCAGCGCCCTTCAGCGCCGCCTGCATCGGCGGCTCGCCCTGCTCGATGTAGCGCGTGATGTTCTCGATCATCACGATCGCGTCATCCACCACGAAGCCCGTGGCCCCGGTGAGCGCCATCAGCGTCAGGTTGTTGAGGCTGAAGCCGCACAGGTACATGACGCCGAAGGTGCCGATCAGGGACAGCGGCACGGCCACCGCCGGGATCAGCGTGGCGGAGAGGCTGCGCAGGAACGCGAAGATCACCAGCACCACCAGGAAGATGGACAGCACCAGCTCGAACTCCACATCCTCCACCGAGGAGCGGATCGTCAGCGTCCGGTCCGTGAGCAGCGACACCTGCACCGAGGCGGGCAGGGTGCTGCGCAGCTCCTCCAGCAATGCTTTCACCCGGTCCGCCACGACGATGACATTGGCCCCCGGCTGGCGCTGGATGTTGATGATGATGCCGGGCAGCTCGTTCGCCCAGCCGGCCAGGTGCGAATTCTCCGCGCCGTCCACCACCTTTGCCACATCGGAGATGCGGGTGGCCGCGCCGTTTTGAAAGGTGATCACCAGCTTGCGGTAGTCGTCCGCCGTCGAGAGCTGGTCGTTGGCGTCCAGGGTGGAGGCGTTCGACGGCCCGTCGAAGCTGCCCTTGGGCGCGTTGGCGTTGCCGTTCGCCACGGCGGTGCGCAGGTCCTCCAGGCTCAGCCCGCGCGCGGCCAGCGCGCTGGGGTTGGCCTGCACCCGCAAGGCCGGGCGCACCCCGCCGCTGATGGTCACCAGCCCCACGCCCTGGACCTGCGAGAGCTTGGGCGAAAGCCGCGTCTCCGCCAGGTCCTGGATGTTCGGCAGCGGCAGCGTCGCGGAGGTCAGCGCGATGGTCACAATCGGCGCGTCGGCCGGGTTCACCTTGTTGTAAATCGGCGGCGTGGGCAGGTCGTTGGGCAGCAGGTTGGAGGCCGCGTTGATCGCCGCCTGCACCTCCTGCTCGCCCACGTCCAGGTTCAGCCCCAGGCTGAAGCGCAGGGTGATCACCGAGGCCCCGCCGGAGCTCACCGAATGCATCTCCGCCAGCCCCGGCATCTGCCCGAACTGCCGCTCCAGCGGTGCGGTGACCGAGGAGGTCATCACCTCCGGGCTCGCGCCGGGATACAGCGTGGTGACCTGAATCGTGGGGTAGTCCACATCCGGCAGCGCCGAAATCGGCAGCATCCGGAAGGCGATGGCGCCGGTGATGACCAGGGCCACCATCAGCAACGTGGTCGCGACCGGTCGCAGGATGAAGATGCGGGAGACGTTCATGCAGGCGTCTAATGAGCCGGAGCCGGCGCTACCACCGGAGCCGCTGGAGCGGGCGCCGGTGCCAGCGCAGGAGCCGCCGGGGCCGCAGCCACCGAAGCAGGAGCTGTACCAGCAGCCGTGGCCGGAGCCAGAGCCGGGACCGGGACAGGGGTCTTCGGCTTCGTGCTGCGCAACAAGGTGGGCTCGACCTTGGACCCGGCGCGAATGCGGTCCGTGCCGTCAATCACCACCTTTTCCCCCTCTTTCAGCCCGGCGGTGATCGCCGTGCGGTCACCATCATCCACGCCGATCTTCACCAGCTTCAGGTCCACCGCGTTTTCATCGTTCACGGTGTAAACAAACGGCCCCTTGGCGCCGCGCTGGATGGCGCCGCTGGGCACCACCAGGGTGCCCACCATCGTATCCACCAGCAGGCGCACGTTGACGAACTGGTTGGGGAACAGCTTGAAGTCCTCGTTGGGCATTTCCGCCTTCAGGCGCAGGGTGCTGGTGGTCACGTCGATCTGGTTGTCCGTGGTCAGCAGCTTGCCGCTGGCCAGCTTGTTTTTCTTCGCCCCGTCCCACACCTCCACCGGCACCACCTCGCCCTTTGCCAGGTGCGTCTCCACCGTCGGCACGCGCTCCGAGGGGATGGAGAAGAGAATGCCGATGGGCTGGATCTGGGCGATGGTGACCAGGCCGTTGGTGTCGCCCGCGTGCACGATGTTGCCGGGATCGACCTGGCGCAGCCCCAGCTTGCCGGTGATCGGCGCGGTGATGCGGGTGTAGATGAGGTTGAGCTGGGCGCTGTCCACCTGGCTCTGATCCGCCGCAACGGCGGACTGGTACTGGCGCACCAGGGAGATCTGCGTATCGAGCTGCTGCTGCGCGATCGAGTCCTCGGCCATCAGCTTCTGGTAGCGCTTCAGGTCGAGCTGGGCGTTTTCAAGCTGCGCCTGGTCGCGGGCGATCTGGCCCTTGGCCTGGGCGAGCTGCACCTCGTAGGGGCGCGGGTCGATCTCCGCCAGCAGCGTGTCCTTCTCCACCATCTGCCCCTCGCTGAAGTTCATGCTCAGGAGCTGGCCGTCCACGCGGCTCTTGATCACCACGTTGTTCAGGGGCGTGACGGTGCCCAGGGCGGGCAGCCACTCCGCGAGGTTCGCCTTCTGCACGGCGGCCACCACCACCGGCATGGCCCGCATCTTGTCGCGTTTCGGCTTGGCCTGGCCCTGGATGAACCACCAGCAGCCCGCCCCCGTCAGGGCGATGATGGCGACCAGCCACAAGGCGCAGCCTTTGCCTGCACCTTCCGCACGGGCTCCAGCCAGGGCGGCGGGGGGACTTGCAGCGGGCAGGGGGACGTCTGTCGAATGGTTTGGCATGGTTTTCTAAACGAGGGAAAAAAGGGGGGAATACACTCTCACGCAATCGGCGATGCGCTCCGTATTTTGTGTGCTGCTCGCTTTATTTGTGAGGCGCGGTAAGAGGGCCGGGCCCTCCCTGATCAGAGGCTGAAGGACGCGGCGAAGACTGGAACCACGGGGACAGGGGCCTTTGGAAGCAGGGCTTCCACGGCGGCGGGACGCAGGTTGAACTCAGCGTGCATGGTCAAAGGCAATGGGTCAGTTCAGGGGGTGGCAAAACAAGGGGCAGGGAGAGAAGTACGCCGCCTCGCGGCGGACTTTTCCGAACTCCTGCGAGTTTGTGAGCGGTGTTTCTGTCCACGAGGGAGGCAGGCGTGAGGATGTGCCCTGCATTCGTGGCTGGACCACGGATTTTAATCACCGCACCCACGGCAAGCCCCGCGCTGGAGCGCAACGCAGGCGCAGGGACCGTGCCCGCGCGCCGGGTTCACAGACGGAGTTTACACAGGCTGGCCTGCGCCGACAACGCCAGACCGCCGGTCGCGCAGCAGACCGGCGGTCTGCAGCACGTAGCCGGCCATGACCACCATCAGGCCAATGCCCGCCGCGCGGACGTTCTGCGAGAGCAGGTAGAGGAGGATCAGGCCGCCGGCCCCCAGGCACAGCAGCCGGATGGCGCTGGCCGCAGCCGCTTCCAGGGCCAGGGCGAAATACGGCAGCAGCGCGGCTGCAAGCGCCAGGGCGAGCGCAGCCACCCCGAGCCCGTGCGCCACGCCGCCGCCGTTGACGGAGACGCGCCATACGTTGAGCACCGGCTCCGGCATCCCCATCCCGCCCGGCATCGGGATCCCGCTTCCAGCGAAGGCGGACCCCAGCGATTTCTGCACCTGGTTCATCATCCGCCCCACCTCCGCGTTCGAATCGAAGGTGAACCACGGCAGGAAGAAACCAAGCGTGACCATCGCCGCGCCCACCAGCATCAGCCGCTGCCCGCCCGTGAGCGCGACAGGGCATGCCGCAGGCTGCTGCCGGGTGGCCCCCAGGGCTTGCAGCAGCTCCGCGCCTTCCTCAGCCGTCAGCTTGCCCGATTCGATCATCGACACGATCTTCTCGCGCTCAGCGGACATGTCCTCCGGCATGGGCGCGGGCGCGGCGGCGGGCGATTCCATGCGCAGCAACGGCGCGGCGGCCAGCAAGCCGCCGATGCCCGCGGTGCTGACCACGGGCGAAAAATCGTACCCAAGCCACGCGCACACCGCGATGGCGATGCCCACCGTCACGTTCGCGAAGCAGAACCACGCGCGAATGCCCGGCAGCCCCGGCAGCCGCTCCTCGGGTGTTGATTTGTCGCCCACCCAGCGCCCCCACAACCGCAGGGCCAGCGCAGCGAGAAACAGGATGATCGCCCCCGCCGCGAAGCCCGAGAGCACCGCATCCATCTTATCCCCAAGCAGGGCGCCGTGGCCCCCTCGAAGCTCGGAATAACTGCGGAAGCCGCCGGCAATCACGCTCCCCAGGCTCGCCAGGAACGCATGGCCCCGGGCGAGGCCGGTGTAGGACCGGAACCAGAAAAGGGCGCTGATGAACAGGAAAAAGCAGAGCGTGAAGACCATGGGGGGATCGTCTCCGGAGGCCATGTATGCGAGAACGGCGGGCGCGGCGTTGGGGATGTGGATTGGGTTCATGGGAGGTCAGCTTGTTTTGAGCAGTTGTGTGGCTTCTTGCACGGTGATCTCGCCGCGCTCGAGTTGTTCAAGGACGTCCTTGCGGCCGGGGGGCGGGGCTTGGTTGCCGAGCAGCACATTCACCAGCTCCAGGCGCTTGATGACGGTGGGGTAGGAGATGCCCAGCTCCTTTTCCATGTCGCGAATCTTCCCCTGGCAGCGCAGGAAAATCATGACGAACGCCTGCAGATCCGCCGGCAGCCGGAAGAAGGCCGGGATGGGCTGGATCGTCTCAATCGAGGTGGCGCAGTGGCAGCAGCCCAGGCGGCTGATTTCCAGGTTGCCCTCGCAAAAAGGGCAGCGGGAAACGAGCTTCTTGACGGGCCTGCCACTCATATTTGGCCCGTTTTGACTTAATTTATTTAATCGGTCAATTCAATTATTCAATGTTTGACCACGATTTCATCACTTGAGGCAGATGTGATCAATGCGGCAGCACGGCGGCCAGCTTGTGCCGCCACGCCGTGAAAATGTCGGCGGCCATGGCGTGGGCCTCCTCGGCCTCCACATGCTCCGTCACTGTTTGCGGCGCGGGCAGCCAGGCGGGCGTGGCGACTTCACCGATGTGGTCATGCCGGGTCGCGCGTAGAAAGGCACGCAGGTTGACCGTGAGCTGGTTGCCGTGGCGGTCGTGGCTGGCGAGGGCTTCGGCGCAGATCTCGTGGGGGACGCCATCGAGCTCCATCTTCCCGATGACCTGGGTGGTGTCGAGCAGGGCGTGAATCATGCAGCATGAACGGCGCGGAAAGGCCGTTCGTCGCTGGGATTGTTGCGGCGTTTGTTGGCGAAGGCAGGAGCAGGGTCTGGAGGATTTTGCCTCACACGAAGGCACCAAGACACGAAGATTCTGAGCGATGCGCAACAGGGGCAGGCTTTATTGCTCAAAAAATGCCACGCTTGTGAGGCATGAAGAACGCGCCCGGACCGTGCGTTTAGTTCCGCCCATGACTCTCTCCCCACTTTTCCCCGCCCTGGGCTGCCGTTCCGCAATGGCTCTTTGCGCCGCAGCCCTACTTGCCGCCCCCTGCGCCCAGGCCGCGCTGCGGCTGCCGGCGGTGATCAGCGATCACGCGATGATCCAGGCAGCCAAACCCGTCGCCGTGTGGGGATGGGCGGCGCCGGGGGAGGAGGTCACAGTCACCTTCATCGCGAAGGATGGCAAGACGGCCGGCCTCGCCGCCATCACCGCCCCGGACGGCAAATGGAGCGGCCAGCTCCCGCCCGTGGCGGACGGCACCGCCGGCAGCCTGGAGGTTCGGACGAAGACGGAAGGCCCCATCAAAATCAGCGATGTGCTGGCGGGCGAGATCTGGCTCTGCGGCGGCCAGTCGAACATGTCCTACCTGCTCACCACGCGCGGACGCAATGAGAATGAATCCACTTCCCCTGAAATCCTCGCCGAGGCCCAGGCCAACGCCACGGCGGCCAACGGTGCGCTGCGCTACTTCGCGGTGCGCGGCCGCAAGGCCGACACCCCGCTGGACGACGTGGAAGGCAAATGGATCGTCGCCACGCCCGACACGGTGGGCGGCTGCTTCGCGCTGTCGTGGAACTTCGCTGTCACGCTGTATCATCAATTGAACATTCCTGTCGGCGTCATTGACTCCGCCATCGGCGGCACCGCCGTCGAGCCCTGGACGCCCCTGCCCGAGCTGCAGGCCAGCCCCGCCGGCCCCTCCTCGATCAAGCGCTACCAGGCGAAGATCGACAACGCCACCCCCGAGGCGAAGGCGAAGCACGAGGCCGATCTCGCGGCCTGGACGAAGCGCTTCCCCACGCCCGAACTGCAGCGGCAGAACCTCGCCAGCAGGCCGCTGCCCGTGCCGGACCAGGCCAACATGCCCGCCCGCCTCTACAACGCCAACATCCACGGCCTGGAACCCTACGCGCTCAGGGGTTTCCTCTGGTTCCAGGGCGACGGCAACTTCGGCAACCCGCAGGAATACGGCGAGCTGGTCAAGACCCTGATCCGCGCCTGGCGCGGCCACTGGCACGACGACAGCCTGCCCTTCTACTATGTGGAGATGCAGAACTACCACAAGCCCCAGGAGGCCCCCGTGGAGCCCAACCCCATGAGCCTGATCCGCGAGGCCCAGCAGGGCGCGCTTGAGCTCCCCGCCACCGATGTCGCCGCCTCGCTCGACCAGGGCATCGACAAGCCCAACTACGAGGCGCACTTCCCCAACAAGAAGCCGCTGGGCGAGCGCATGGCCGGCCTGGCTCTGGACCACCTCTACGGCCGCCCCGGCCTGGTCAACAGCCCCGCCTTCAAAAGCCATGCCGTGGAGGGCGGCAAGGTGCGCCTCAAGTTCGACCACGCCGACGGCCTGCGCCTGCGCGGCAGCGCCGGCCTCACCGGCTTCGCCATCCGCTCCGCCGACGGCCCCTGGCTCTGGGCGCAGGGCAAGATCGACGGCCAGGACATCGTGATCTGGAACGACCAAGTCCCCTCCCCCGCCGCCGTGCGCTACGCCTGGGCCTTCAACCCCCTCCTCAGCGTCGAAATCAGCGCCGGCCTGCCCCTGCGCCCCTTCCGCACGGACACCACGAGCGAGAAGTGACGGCAAAGCGCTCCGTCTCGCGCCCCCCTCACTCCAGTGCCTTCGCCAAACGACGCGCGGCCAGCGAGAAGGTGAACCGGCTGATGCCGCTGAAGAGCATGCTCACGCCCACCATCATGCCCAGCGCCCACAGGGTGCTCGCAGGCCATGTCCCCCAGATCGTGAGCGCAAGAAGCAGTGTCACGAGGCCGTCGAGCAGGAACCAGCCCGACCCCGGCAGGGGGCTGAGCAGAAAGCCCAGGATGAACTCAATCAGCGCCTCCGCCAGCAGGCAGACCGCGAGCAGGAAAGTCAGCGACGCCAGCCCTTCCGTGGGATGCAGGAAGATCACGCTGCCCACCCCCATGTAAAGCACGCCCAGCAGCAATCCCCAGAGCCGCCGCCCGGCCCGGCTCGTCTCCCAGGCATAAACCACATGCACGGCGCCGTTGAAAATCATGAGGCAGGCCACCAGCACGGTGATGGCGATGCCGGAAACCGGCGGCATCAGGATCGCCAGCACACCGGCCGCCATCATCAGCATGCTCAGCGCGATGGACCATCCCAGCATCCGGCTCATCACATGGTTGTCAGCATTCATGGCATTGTCTCGCTTTCCGCCGCCAGCTTCGCCAATTCGGGGGCGAGATGCCACCTGCCGCTTGCGCAAGGCGGGGCGCTTCCTGTCATGCCTGCGCGGGCGCGACAGGGGCGGCGGCCAGCCACTGCTCCGCCGCAGCCCGGTCGCTTGCCCGGAAAGGGCGCAACTCGCACACATCGTCCAGCAGGATCCCGATCATCCGGCACATCCCGTAGCTCAGCTCATCCGCCACAATGACCGCCGTGGGCCCCAGCGCACCTGTACGACCGTAGCTGCGGAGCAGTTCCACCACGTTCCACGCCTCCTGTGCGGAAATGGCCAGCGTGGCCCCGGTGGCATCAATGAGCTCCCTGTACGCCAGCCCGCTGCGCCGGAACTCCTCGTCCAGGTGCGAGCGGATCTCCTCCAGGGTGACCACGCCCGTCGCGGTGGCACGCGCCTTCCCGCTCTCATGATCGACCTGAAGAATGAAGGGCATGAAGGTTTTTATCAGGTGAAGCAAGCAAGTCAATGGCAAAACAGGCGCGGGTGCCGCCACCGGGGAGCTTAGCAGTCCTTCGCCATCTCGGCCAGGATCTGCCTGCGCATCTCATCGCGCAAGCGGCCCAGCAGCACGCCCTGGCTCAGTCCCTGGCGCAGCGTCTCCGTTCGGATCCAGTCCAGGAACCCCTTGAACTCCGCCAGCGGCAGGCCCTCGGAAGTCAGCGCCAGCGTGGAGCCGCAGGCGCAGTTGGAGAGCGCCATGGTTCCAATCTGCCGCACGGGGTTCCAGTTGCCCAGCTCCGCATCGTAGGACATGATGGGGCCCACACGCTGCGTCGTCAGCAGGAACTCCTGCAGCGAGGCGTACGTCCACTGGCAATTGGGGCAGACCTTCGGGAACTGCCCTTCCACATGCTCCCTTAAAAGGTGAATGACTTCGGCTTCGGTCATGGTGGTGGTGGTTGTGACGGCCTGGCAGCCGGGAAGGTGCGGGGACGCAGCGGTTTCGAACACGCAAACGTAATATCGTTCGACAGATCATTGCCAGCCCCTCATTCGGGGGGCGCCAACAGATCCCAGGTCCACCCCTGTTCGGCCATGAAACTGGTCCTGCCATCCCCTGTTCATCTCCGCCTCCACGACGGCACGCCAGTGATCCTGCGGCCCCTGCTGCCGGAGGACCGGGGGCGGGTGATCGCGACCTTCAACCGGCTCTCGCCCGATTCCACCTACTTCCGCTTCTGGACGCGGTTTCGCGGCGCGAGCCCCGGGTTTATCGACAGGCTCTACGCCGCCGATCACGACCGGCATGCCACCTGGGTCATGATCGTGGACGGGAAAAGCGACCTGCCCGGCGTGGGTGGCGGCTCCTACTGGCCGTCCCAAGAGGACCCGACGCTTGCCGAGGTCTCCTTCACCGTGGCGGACGAGTTTCAAGGGCAGGGCGCCGGCACCTTCCTGCTGGCCGCCGTGTGGCGAGAGGCGCAGGAGGCTGGCATCCGCCGTTTCGTGGCCCACGTGCTGGAGGCCAACCACGTTATGCAGGCCTGGTGGACCTGCCTCGGCGCCACCGCCATCCAGCACCCGCACGGGCTTGAGATGACCCTGCAACTCGACGAATCCGCCCTGCCCGACAACCCCACCGCCCAACGCCTCCGGCACTGCCTGGCCCACCTGGCCGAGGCACCGGCGCGGGAAGACCACGTTGTGCACGCCTGAGTTCTGTGAGGCCGGACCTGCCGCACCGCCCCCCGCAGCCACCACTTGACCCCCGCGCCGCCAGCGGTTTAGCTGGGGTGTGAGATCATCCCTTGTCACTGCCATCCTTGCCCTGCGGGCGTTCGGGTTCGTCTGCGCCCAGGACCATCCTCCGTCCTCGCCCGCCCCTCGCTGGCCTGCGGGGCTGCCGGTGTACGATCATGTGGTGATTGTCATCGAGGAAAACAAGGACTTCGAGCAGATCATCGGCTCGCCACACGCGCCGTACTTCAACCAGGTGCTGAAGGCCGGGGGCGCGTGCTTCACCCGCATGTTCGGCGAGGAGCACCACAGCCAGGGCAACTACTTCTGGCTGTTCTCCGGCGACAACCAGGGCGTGGCCTTCTTCGACAAGGTGCCGGAGCCCGGCAGCCGGCCGGACTTCCCCTTCACGACCGGGAATCTGGGCCATCAGCTCCTCGCCAAGGGCCTCTCCTTCAAAGGCTATTCCGAGGGGCTGCCCGCCATCGGCTGCACCGACAAGACGGTGAAGGCCAGCCACTACGCGCGCAAGCACGTGCCGTGGATCAGCTTTGCCAACCTGCCCAACGGCAGCACCGCCGCCGACTCGGTGAACCTGCGCTTCAGCGATTTCCCCACCGACGCCAAGGGCTTCGCCACCCTGCCCACCATCGCCTTCGTCATCCCCGATCTCACCCACGACATGCACGATCCGCCGCTGGAGGAGAGCATCGAAAAGGGTGACGCCTGGGTGAAGGAGAAGCTCGACGCCTACTACCAGTGGGCCAAAGGCCACAACAGCCTGCTCATCATCACCTTCGACGAAAGCGACGACAAATCCAACATCTACGGC
>CAINXC010000483.1 GCA_903854655.1 uncultured Verrucomicrobiota bacterium
CATCCGTGCCTACGTGCAGCGCCAGGGCTTTCTGGATGGGTTTCCAGGGCAGTGGAATGCCATCGCTACGGCTTATTATAATTTTGTGAGGTACAGCCGCACCTTCGAGGACAAGACCCGCAACGCATGAAGATTGGTTTGATTTATCATCAGTTCCTGCGCGCAGGGGGATTGGAGAACTACTTGATCGAGTTTGCCTCGAGACTCGCCGCCGCCGGGCACGAGCTGCACATTGTCACTGCGCGCGTGGCGCCTGAGGTGGGTGCCAAGCTGAAGGCGCGGTGGCACATGGTTCCGCGCCCGCCTTCCGCCATCCTGCGCCTCTGGCATTTCGATCAGGCCGCCAGCAGAATGATTGATCGCCTGCCCACGGAGGTGAACCTTGGATTCGGTCGCACCTCCCGCCAGGACCTGCATCGCGGGGGCGGCGGCTGCCACGCCCTGTACAGCAAGCTGCTGCCCTGGTGGAAAGCCTATTCTTTGAAGAACCTGATGGAGCTGGCGCTGGAGCGAAAGCTCTACAACGGCGGCCGCACACGCCATTTTGTGATGAACTCGGCGCGGGTCGCCGCGCAGATCCAGGGCCTGTATCCCGGCGCGCGAGGCCAGTGCAGCGTGATTTACACCGCCGTGGACACGCAGGTGTTCAAGGCGGCGGCGCATCGCCAGGGGCACCGGGAATTGATCTGCCGGAGCTTGCACACGGACCCGGACAAGCCTGTGGGGCTGTTTGTGTCCCTGAGCCATCGGCGCAAGGGGCTGGACAATCTGCTGCAGGCGTGGACGCAGATCGACGGAACCCTTTGGATCGCCGGTCGGGAACTCAACAAGCATTACCTGGGCCTGATCGACAGGCTGAAGCTGCGCTCGAAGGTGCGCGCGATTCCTCCCACCAACAAGCTCAGCGACCTCTACCAAGCGGCTGACTGGTTCATTCACCCCACGCTTTACGATGCCTGCGCGAACACCGTGCTGCAGTCCATGGCCTGCGAGCTGCCCGGCGTGATTTCCGCCCAGGACGGCGCCGTGGATCACGTTCGCGACGGTGACAATGGTTTCATGCTCTACCACCCCGCGAAGGTGGACGAGCTGCGCGAGCGCATCCTGACAGCTTTTGCCGTGCCGGACGGGGAGCGCGCCGAGATGGGCCGCCAAGCCCGGGCGACCATGCTCCCGCTCACCTGGGAGGCGCATCTGGCGGACTGGACGCGTGTGATCGGAAGCCTGCCTGTGCGATAGCCGGGCCCCATCAGCGGCGTTCTACTTGTTCGCCTATGCTGCCGGCAAACACTCCATCCTCTCGAAAGCCTCTTCCAATCCTGCCCTGGTTGACGGGATGCACCGCGCTTTTGCTGGCATGCCCTGTGTCGGCGGCCACGCCCAGCTTTTCGCGCGACATCCTGCCGATTCTGTCTGACACCTGTTTTCAATGCCACGGCCAGGACGCCAAGGGCCGCAAGGCGGACCTGCGTCTGGACATCGAGGCGGATGCCAAGCGCCCGCACAAGGACAACACGCCCGTCATTCCCGGCAAAAGCGGCGCGAGCGACATCATCCGGCGGATGACCACGACCGATCCGGATGATCACATGCCGCCCGCGAAGAGCCACAAGATAGTGACGCCGCAGCAAATCGAACTGGTGCGGCAATGGATCGACTCCGGCGCCAAGTGGGGCGTGCATTGGGCGTTTACACGTGTTGAAAAGCCGCATCTGCCCGGCTTTCCTCAATCGGGTCCCGGCGGCAAACCCATCGACGCCTTCGTGGCGGCGAAGCTGGCGGAGCACAACCTTGGCCTTTCCCCCGAGGCCGCGCCGGAAACGCTGATTCGCCGCGTGTCGCTCGATCTCACGGGCATCCCGCCGACGCCGCAGGAGGTGGATCAATTTGTGGCCGAATGCCGCGGCGAAGGTGCTTCCGCGCCCGGAGGTCCGCGAGCCTACCTGCGCCTCGTGGAGCGGCTCCTGGCCTCCCCACGCTACGGCGAGCGCTGGGTCTGGGAGTGGCTGGATGCCGCACGCTATGCGGACACCAACGGGTATCAGGGCGACAGCGACCGCACAATGTGGCCCTGGCGCGACTGGGTGATCGGCTCCATCAACGACAACCTGCCCTATGACCAGTTCACGATCTGGCAGCTCGCGGGCGACCTGCTGCCCAATGCGAC
>CAINXC010000484.1 GCA_903854655.1 uncultured Verrucomicrobiota bacterium
CTGCCACCCGTGCAAACTGTCTTCGCCATCGGCAGCCAGATCCCCGGCCATCGCAAATACACTCCACCCAAGACGCCTTATCCCATTCACATTCTGCGCCGTGGCGACATCCATCATGAGGCCCAGGAAGTAAAGCCCGGCGCCTTGGAATGCGTGAACGCCTTGAAAGCGGAGTTTGAACTCCCGGCGGCCAGTGACGAAGGCGCCCGCCGCGCCGCGCTGGCGCAATGGATCACCGCCCCGGACAACCCGCTCACCTGGCGCAGCATGGCCAACCGCCTCTGGCAGTGGCACTTTGGCAAGGGCTTGGTGGAGACCCCCAATGACTTCGGCAAGATGGGCGCGCAGCCTTCGAATCCCGCCCTGCTCGACTGGCTCGCCCGCGAGCTGCGCGACACCGGCTCGCTCAAGCACCTGCACCGCCTCATCGTCACCAGCCGCGCCTATCGACAGCATCGCGAGGCAAGCCTGCGTTTGGATGCGGAGCAGCTTCGCGATTCCCTGCTCTTCGTCAGCGGCCAGCTCGACACTTCCATGGGCGGCCCTTCGGTGATGCAGTTCAATTTCAGCGATCCGAACAAGGAAGTGTCCCCGCGCATCGACTACGAGGGCTTCGATCCCGGTTCGCCCGCCAGCCTCCGGCGCGGAGTCTATCGCTTCCTCTTTCGCAATGTCAGCGATCCCTTGCTGGATGCCTTCGATGTCGCCGATCCCTCCCTTTCGGTCGCGAAGCGCAACGCCACCATCACGCCGCTTCAGGCCCTGGCGCTCTATAACAACTCTTTCGTCCTGAGCCAGAGCGAGCGTCTCGCCGCCCGCCTGCAACGCGAGGCCGGCAGCGTCGAATCGCAAATCGAGCGCGCCTTCCTTCTGCTCTACTCGCGCCGTCCGCTGGATGATGAAACACGGGCTTTGGCGGCGTATGCGCAAAAGCGCGGTCTCGCCAATGCCTGCCGCGTGTTGATCAACAGCAACGAGTTCCTGTTTGTCCAATGAGCGCGTCCTTGAGAAGCGACGCCTGTAAACTTTGAGATCCGCCTCCGTTTCTGTCATCCATGAAACCGCTCGCCCTTTCCCGATTTCTCCTCTCCGTCGTCTGTCTCCTGGGTGTCGCAGGCTATTCGCCGCTTGCTCATGCCGAAACAGCGCAGGCGCCACCCAAGGGGCTGCGGGTGCTCACGGCGGGGCATAGTTTCCATGTGTGGATGCCAGGCATCCTCAACGACCTTGCAACGAAGGCAGGCATCACGGGGCATCAACAGGTGGCGCTTTCATCCCTTGGCGGGTCGCAGGTGATTCAGCATTGGAACGTCGCGGACGACAAGAACAAGCTCAAGCCCGCGCTCATCGAGTCCAAGGCTGATGTGCTGACGCTCTCGCCGATCTACCTTCCTGACGCGGGCATTGAGAACTTTGTGAAGCTCGGCCTTGAGCACAATCCAAACCTGCGCATCACCGTGCAGGAATTCTGGCTGCCCTTTGATGAGGTGGCGCTCTGGGCGAACCGGGGAAAGGGGGCTGTGATTGATCGCGACGCCAAGACGATGGCGCAACTTCGCGGTGAGCACGCGCCTTACTTCAAGTCGATGGACGAGCATGTGCGCGAGTTGAACACGAAATATGGCAAGGAGGCGGTCTTCGTCGTCCCGGCCGGACAGGCCGTGCTGGCGCTGCGCGAGAAGGTGATCAAGGGCGAGGTGCCAGGTGTTGCGAAGCAGAGCGATCTGTTCAGTGATCCCATCGGCCATCCGCGCTCTCAAATCAAGGTGCTCGCCGCCTACTGCCATTTCGCGGTGATCTATCGCCGCAGCCCGGTCGGCCTGCCGGTGCCCTCAGAGCTTTCCAAGCTTCCCGATGCTGAAAAACTGAATCGCCTGCTGCAGGAGCTTGCCTGGGAGGCGGTGACACAGCACCCGCTCAGCGGCGTGAAAGCGACGGCCACAGCGCGGCTATGAGACACGGACTCGAATCATGCCATCGACAGCCACGTCCGCTGCTGTCGCGGCGTGATTTTCTGTTGGGCACCGGCGGCGGTTTTGGGGCGGCGGCCTTGTCCTCGCTGCTGGCGGAGCAGGGCGCGAGCGGCATGGCACCGCATCACCCGGCCAAGGCGAAGGCGGTGATCCAGCTTTTCATGCTTGGCGGCGCGAGCCAGTGCGACACCTTTGACTACAAGCCGGCCTTGCAAAAGCGCAACGGCGAGAAGGTAAGCTTCCCCGTGACCGGCGGCACCGTGACCTCGCCGGGCCCCGTGTTGGGCAGCCCCTGGGAATGGCGGCAGCATGGGCAGTGCGGCCGCTGGGTGAGCAGCGCCATGCCCTACATCGCCAACTGCGTGGACGAACTCGCCTTCCTGATGGCCATGCACGCGCCCACCAGCGAGCATAGCGCCGGGCAGACGATGCAGGTGAGCGGCTTTGTCACGCCTGGCTTCCCCACCGTGGGCGGCTGGGTGAGCTACGCGATGGGCAGCGAATGCCGGGATCTGCCGGCCTACATGGCGATCCCCGATTCGGTGGGCCTGCCGTGGACCGGCAAGGCCGCCTGGACCAATGGCTTCCTGCCCGCCGTGCATCAGGGCACGATGCTCAACCCCTCGGCTGCCAATCCCGTTCCTGACCTGTTTGCTTCACCGTCCGCGAAGTTCGTCACTCCAGAAGCCACGGTCGAAGGCCTCGCCTTGCTGGATCAAATCAATCGCCGTCATCTGCAAACCGCCCCCGAGGACACGCGGCTCGAAGCGCGCATCGCCTCCTATGAACTGGCCGCGCGCATGCAGCTCGCCGTGCCGGGGGTTCTGGATTTGAAGGGCGAAAGCGAGGCCACCCGCAAACTCTATGGCATGGATGAGAAGCTTACCGAGCCCATCGGTCACAACTGCCTCATCGCCCGCCGCCTCGTCGAGCGTGGCGTGCGCTTCGTGCAGTTGTGGGTGGGATCGGGATTGAACGGTCCGGCAGGCAATTGGGACAATCACAACGACATAACCCCAGGCTCGGACTTCCAGAAGATGTGCGTGCGTTCGGACAAGCCCATTGCCGGCCTGCTTCATGATCTGAAGGCGCGCGGCCTGCTTGATGAGACCCTTGTCATCTGGACCACCGAATTCGGCCGCACCCCCTACAGCCAGGGCAGCAAGGGCCGCGACCACAACGGCAACACCTTCGTGAGCTGGATGGCCGGCGGCGGCGTGAAAGGTGGCGTGGCTTATGGCGCGAGCGATGAGTTCAGCTATGCCGCCGCCGAGAACGAGACCATGTGCTACGACCAGCACGCGACGATGCTGCACCTGCTCGGCTACGATCACACCCAGGTCACCTTCCGCCACAACGGCGCGAACCGCCGGCTTACCGACGTGCATGGGCGGGTGATCAAGGAACTCATCGTTTGAAGCAAGGCCGCGGCCCTGTCCGCGTTCAAGGAGCCATGAGTTTTCACCGTCTGCTCCTTGCCTCTCTGCTCGTGACCTGCTGCCTGGCTGACGAGCCCAAGGATGACCCGGTGGCGCCCTGGACTCATGACGTCCGCGTTACCCAGGTATCATCGGTGCCTGGTCGGCACACGATGCATACCTACTACCTCACAAACCCTGAGAGCCCGGATGGCAAGCGTGTGTTGTTTTTCTCCTCCACCGATCCCGCCGGGGAACTGGGCGAGGTGCGCATGATCGACCGCGCCACCGGCAAGGAGACCGTGCTGGCGGAGAAAGTGCATACTGAGGACGCCCATCGGGTGGCCTGCCAGCAGTGGCTGTCCGGCGGCAGGCGCGTGGCTTTCCATGAGGTGGTGGGCAAGCGCTGGCATGTGGTTGTGGTGGATGTGGACACCCTGCAAAAAACCGTGGTGGCGGAGGATCATCAGCTCGCCTTTGGCCAGCCGAATGCCGACTGGGTGCCCATGTATGGCTGCCACTGGAATCCCGGCCCGTATCGCGATCTCGAGGTCTGGGATGCCTCCACCGGTAAGACCCGCACCGTGGCCCGAATCGCCGACGTCGAAGCCAGGTATGGCGACTGGATGCAGAAGGAGTTCGCAGGCAAACCCTGCTCGATCTTCGAGCCGGTGCTGAGCCCCGACCTGAAGCGTGTGTTCTTCAAAATCGCCGCCGGCAATGGCGGCGACGACTACAAATCCAAGGCCGCCAGCCACCGCGAAGGCATGGTCTGCTGCTCGCTGGAGAGAAACCAGCTCACCTGGATGCGCGGCAAGTGGGGCCATCCGGCCTGGCTTCCTGACTCCCGGCACATCATCGAGGTGGGCAACATCTACTACGACAGCGAGGACGGCGCGCCTACCCGGATCAAAGGCCTGCCCTACCTGCCCGGCACCCATCCCTCCGTGAGTCCTGATGGCAAGCTTTCGGTCACCGATGGCGTCGCCGAAAAGGTGGGAGCCAAGCCGAAGGACTGGGGCATCGTCGTCGGCGACCTGCGCGGTGGCAAATGGGCGCTGGTCCACAGCTTTGATCAATCCAAGGGCGCAAAGTCCTGGCGCGTGAGCCATCCGCATCCGGCCTTCAGCGCTGACAGCAGGCGCATCTACTTCAATGTCAGCGACGGCCCGTTCACGCGCCTGATGGTGGCCGAGCGCCCGGAGTAGGAGGCAGAGTGTATCCGGTTGTATGCAGATATCATCCTCCGGGATTCTCGCCCACCTGCGGCGTCTTCTCGTGACAACGTTGCACGGCTTGCTCGCCCGTTTGCTTTTTTTTATTAGTCCTTCGATGAGGTTAAAGACCTGCGGGGTGTGAGAACTGCCGGGCTCGTTGATCCGAGGGGATTTACCGACTGGGGGCGCGTGGGTTGGCGTGCCATCTGCAAGAAAATCTCGACACTTCACGCCGGTATTGATAGGAACGACAGATTCTCCGGCCGCCCTGCCAGAGACAATCCCCCCACAAGTATATTTATACTGCCATGCGCCTTTCTCTACCGATGTCGAACCTTTCCCCTATGCGGGTTTTGACAGTTCTGCTGGCCAGCCTCGCTGCCGTTCTGGGCGGGCTGTCTTCCCACACGATCTGGGCTGCCGAGAGACAAAACCTGCGCGGGCACGTGCCCGCCGCTGTGTCGCGCCTCAAGCCGGTGGACCGGCCTGATCCTGCGGAGCACCTCAGTCTCGCCATCGGGCTGCCGGTGCGCAATCAGGCCGCCCTTTCCACGCTGCTCCAGGATCTCTACGATCCAGCCAGCCCCAGGTATCATCAGTACCTGACCCCGGAGCAGTTCGCAGAGCAGTTTGGGCCCAGTGTGGAGGATTACAAGGCGGTGAAAGCCTTCGCGAAAGCCCATGGCCTGAAGGTCTTCGCAGAGCATTCCAACCGCTTGGTCCTGGACGTGGAGGGCGCGGTGGCTGATGTCGAAAAGGCGCTCCACGTGACGATGCGCACCTACCAGCACCCGAAGGAAGCCCGGAAGTTTTACGCGCCGGACAGCGAGCCCTCCCTTGACCTTGGGGTGCGGGTTATGCACGTGAGCGGTCTGGACAACTACGACCTGCCGCGACCGCTCTCCCACATGAAACCCATCCCCCAGGGCAAGGCCGGTGCGAATGCGACGCCAGCGGGGACCGGCTCCGGTTCCGGCGGGGCTTTTGGAGGCAATGATTTTCGTGCGGCCTACGCACCGGGAACCTCGCTCACGGGAACGGGGCAGAGCGTGGGTCTTCTGGAGTTCGACGGCTATTACGCGAGCGACATCACGGCCTACAAGACGCTGTTTGGCCTGCCCAATACCTCGGTGGTGACAGTTCCTATTGATGGAGGCATCACGACGCCCGGCCAAGGCAACGGCGAGGTGAGCCTGGACATTGAGATGGTGCTGGCCCTGTCGCCCGGGGTGTCCACGATCTACGTTTACGAAACGCCCGGCTCGTGGATTGACATGCTCAACCGCATGACGACGGACAATCTGGCGAAACAGCTCAGCTGCTCGTGGTACACCGGCGGCACCGTGGCGGGGGCCGAGGCGATCTTCCAGCAGATGGCGGCACAGGGCCAGTCTTTTTTCGTGGCCAGCGGCGACTCTGACGCCTACCCGGGCGCCCTGCCATTCCCCGATGAAAGCCCAAACGTCACTCTGGTGGGAGGCACCACTCTGACGACGACGGGGCCGGGCGGCGCATATGTTTCGGAAAAGGTCTGGAACTGGGGCAGCGGCACGGGCAGCTCGGGCGGCGTCAGCACCAACTGGCCGATCCCAAGCTGGCAGACGGGCATCAGCATGACCGCCAATCTGGGCTCAACGACGATGCGCAATGTTCCTGACGTGGCACTGACGGCTGATAACATTCTGGTGACCTATGGCAACGGGGGTACCGGCAATTTTGGCGGCACCAGTTGTGCAGCGCCTTTGTGGGCCGCGTTCACCGCGCTGGTGAACCAGCAGGCGGCCGCCAATGGCAGGCCTCCCGTGGGCTTCATCAATCCCGCGATTTACACCATCGGCAAGAACGCGAATTATACCACCGCGCTCCACGACACGACGACCGGCGACAACACGAGCCCCAGCAGCCGGATCAAATTTCCCGCCGTGACCGGCTACGACCTGGCCACCGGCTGGGGAACGCCCAATGGCGTTGGCTTGATCAACGCGCTTTCCGCCGCCCCGGATCCCTTGCAGGCGTCCAGCACCACCTTTCTGGCCACCGGCCCCCTGGGCGGCCCTTTCAGTCCGTCTTCGCAGAGTTACACGCTCACCAACAACGGCGCTTCGCCAGTCACATGGACTGCTTCCAAGACCCAGACCTGGACCACGCTCTCGGTCACCGGCGGGACATTGGCTTCCGGCGCTTCCACCACCGTCACCTGGTCCCTCACCCAAGGTGCGAACGCGCTTGCGCCTGGCAATTACACCGACACGATTTCCTTCACCAACACCGGCACCGGTGTCAGCCAGGTTTTGGGATTGACTCTGACCGTCGCCTCCCCGCGTGTCGCCTATTTCCCGTTGGATACGGACCCCGGCTGGACACGGCAAGGCGAGTGGGCCTTTGGCACGCCGGGCGCTGGTGGCGGGGCTTCCTATGGCAACCACGACCCGGCCAGTGCGGCTACTGGCAGCAATGTCTTCGGCATCAATCTAAAGGGCGACTACAAGACCACCGTCGGCAGCATGGCTTACCTGACGACGGGAGCCATCAATCTGACCAACTTCACTGGCACGCAACTGCGCTTCAAGCGCTGGCTCAATGCGGACGTTCAGCCTTATGTGAGCGAAACGGTCGATGTTTCCAATGATGGCCTTTCGTGGACGAACGTGTGGAACAACGGCAGCAGTATCGCGACGACCGACTCCGCCTGGACCACGGTGCAGTACGACATCTCCGCCGTGGCGGACAAGCACAGCGCCGTGTACGTGCGCTGGGGTCACCAGGTGGCCGCCGCAGGAGCCTACGCTTACTCTGGCTGGAACATCGACGACGTTGAAATTGACGGCTCACCCGTGCAGGTGTTGTCCGTTTCGTTGAGTTCCTCCAATGTCACCGAAGGCGCCGCGCCGGTGACCGCGACCTTGACCGCCAGTCCTGCTCCGACCAGCGACATGGTGGTAAGCCTGTCGAGTTCCGACACCACCTCAGCCACTGTGCCGCCCTCGGTGACCATTCCCGCAGGGCAGTCGAGCGTGACCTTTCCCGTCACGATTATTGACGATGCTCTGCTCAACGGCTCCCGCCAGGTGACGCTGACCGCAGCCACCAGCGGCTATTGGAACGGGACGAACACGCTTACGGTCAATGACAACGAAACCGCCACCCTGACGGTCTCGGCGGCGTCCACCGTGAAGGCGACCGCCGGATCGATTCTGGGAACTGTCACTCTAAGCGCCGCTCCGGCCATCGCCGTCAGCGTGGCATTGACCTCCAGTGACAGCACCACGCTGCAAGTACCCGCTTCGGTGACCATTCCGGCGGGACAGACCACGGCCAGCTTCACCATCACTGTCGTCAATGACGGCCTCATCCACGGCACACGCTCGATCACCCTCACGGCTCATGAGGCCAACTGGACGGATGGTGTGCAAACGATCAGCGTGCTGGATGGCGTTACCACGCAACTGTCGTTGTTCACCCCGATCACACTTGTTGAAGGAGGCAGCGGCAGCGGATCGGTTTCGCTGGTGGAAAACGTCGCCGGAACCATGGTGATCTCGCTCACATCCAGCAATCCAAGCCGCCTCACCGTTCCCGCGACGGTGACGATTCCGGCGGGCTCCAGCAGCGCCTCCTTCACCGTCACAGCGGTGGACAACACGTTGACGGACGGCACGGCCAACGTTCTGATCACCGCCAGCAACGCCAGTGTCCTGAGCGCCAGCACGACGACGGCGGTGATGGACAACGATTTGCATCACTACAGCGTGTCCCTGATTCCTTCGCCTCAGCAGGTGGGCGCGCCCTTCGGGGTCACCCTGACGGCGAAGGACGTGAACGGCGTCACCCTGGCCAGTTACACTGGCACAGCCTCCATGACGGCGGCAGGCAGTGGTGGCGCGGACGTGGTTTCGCCTGCCACCACCGGCAGCTTTACCGCCGGGGTGTGGACCGGCAACGTGACTATCAGCAGCACGGACACCAATGTGGTGCTGGCGGCCAGCGATGGCAGCGGCCACAGCGGGGCGAGCGCGGCGTTCAACATCGTTTCTTCCTTGCCGGTGGGCATCGTGGAGCCGGCGGCGACGGTGGCCTTGTTCGGCGGCAACAACCCGCGCTCCACTCCTGTGTACAACAGCACCGACGGGCTGCTTTACGGCACGCTGCAGAGCGGGGGCGCCAATGGCGTGGGCACGGTGTACAAGATCACCACGGCGGGGGTGATGACCACGCTGGCCAACTTCTACGGCTACAACGGCGCCACGCCGCAGGGCAGCCTGTGCCTGGCCTCTGACGGCAACTTCTATGGCACCACGACGGCGGGCGGGCAGGGCAACCTGGGGACGATCTTCCGCGTCACTCCGGCGGGCGTGCTCACCGTCCTGGTGAACTGCACCGCCACGACGGGCACTGCGCCCAGGGCGCAGCTTTTGTATGCCTCGGACGGCAACCTGTGGGGCTCCACCACGGGCGGCGGGACCAGCAGCCTGGGCACCATCTTCAAGATGACCCTTGCTGGTTCCCTCACAGTGGTGGCGAACTTCACCGGCACGACCGGTGCTGTGCTGGGCTCCAACTGCCAGGCGGCCATGATCCAGGCTACGGACACCAACCTTTACGGAGTCACTGGCAGCGGTGGCACCAATGGTTTAGGAACGGTGTTCAAGCTGACGACCGCCGGGGTGTTTACCAACCTGCTGTCGTTCAACGGTGCCTCCGGCAACCTGGGCTCCACGCCGTTGGGCGCGCTGGTGCAGGCCCCCGATACCAACCTCTACGGCACCACTTCCACCAGTGGTGCCTCGGCCGCCGGCACGATCTTCAAGTGCACCACGGCGGGCGTTCTGACCACGCTGCAGAGCTTCACCGGGACCACCGGCGCCGTGCTGGGCAGCAATTGCAATGCGCCGCTGGCGGTGGGGTCCGACGGGCTGCTGTACGGCACCACGGTGAGCGGGCCGGGCTCAACAGGCACCTTGTTCAAGTGCACCACGGCGGGCGTGTTTACCTCGCTGCGCACGATTTCAACGGGCACCGACTTCGCCAGCAGCCCGTATGGCGGCATGGTGGTGGCCGGAGACGCCAATTTCTACGGCACCCTCAGCGGTGCCGTCACCTACTCCGGCACGTCCAAGGGAGCCTTTTACCGGCTGACGCCGGGCACGACCAACACTTTCACTGCGGTGAGCGGCTTTTCGATTTCGCCCGCGGCCTTCCGCTCGGTGGTGAAGCATCCCGACGGCAACCTCTATGGCATCTCCACCCAGGGCGGTGCGCAGAGCCTCGGCACGGCGTTCAAGCTCACGCCCGGCGGCGTGTTCACCACGCTGGCCACCGTCACCTCCGCCATCGGTGATCCTCCCACCAGCCTCATTCGGGGCAGCGATGGCAATCTCTACGGC
>CAINXC010000485.1 GCA_903854655.1 uncultured Verrucomicrobiota bacterium
GCTCAAGCCATCTCCAGGCCCTTCATGGTCGTCTTCGCGCTGGCGAAGGTTTCCGCCTCGATGCCGAGGCGTTGCAGCATGGAGACGTGCAGCGTTGCGAGGTTGTGGTTGTTCTTTGTGTCGAAAGCGAGGTGCTGCCCGTGCTTGAAGCCGCCGCCGGCGACCAGCACGGGCAGGTTCACATTGCTGTGCGAGTTGGCGCTGCCCATGCAGGTGCCGTAGAGGACCTGCGTGCGGTCGAGCAGGCTCGCACCGCCCTCCTTCGCGCTTGCGAGCGCGGTAAGAAAACTGTTCAGCGCCTTGAACTGGCCCTCCTCGTGCGCGCGCAGCTCGGCGACGACCTCAGGGCGGTTGCCGTGGTGGGTGATGTTGTGAATCACGGTGGTGTCGATGAAGAGCGAAATGATGCGTGTGGAGTCGGTTTCGAGCGCGAGCTTCATCAGATCAAAGGTCTGCGCGGTCTTGTCCACGAAGCGCATCGCCTCGGTGATGTCGTCGGGTTGTTTCGCGGTGACGACGGGCTTTGGCTTCTGCTCCCAGGCCTCGGAGGCATGAATGCGCTGCTCCAATTCGCGCACGGAGGTCAGATACTGATCGAGACGCGATTGATCGTCCTTTGAGAGCGTGCGGTTGAGGCGCACGGTTTCCTCACTGAGGAAATCCATCATGCTGCGGCCCTGGCGCAGGGATTCGACGGTGGCGGCGCCTTCATCTGGCTTGCCTTGCACGAACAGCTTTTGAAACAGGCGCTTCGGACTGTTCTCCGCGGGAATGGGCGAACCATTGCGGGTGTAGCTCAGCGTTTTGTTCTCAGTTGTCATTGCCAGCACGAGCGAAGGATGCCGTGTGAGGTTGCCGATGCGCTCCGCTGCGAACTGGTCGAGCGAGATGTCGTTGCGAAAGCCATTCTGATCCGGATGGGGCGTGCCGGTGATGAAGCACTTCTCCGCCTGATGGCCGCCGGTGACGCCCGGCAGGCTCACGCCGGAGAAAACGGTGATCTGATCGCGATGCGCGGCCAGCTTTTCCAGATACGGCGTGAGCGCAAAATCGCGTCCCGCTTTTTCCGGAAAGAAAAACTGCGGCATGATCCCTTGGTTCGTCTGGATGCAGATCATGCGGCGCGGCACGGCGGAGTCCGCACTCGTAGCCTTCGCAGCCGCGCCGAAGACGGGCCGCATCGCGTCGAGGAACGGAAGGGCAAGCGTGATGCCCGTGCCACGGAGGAATGTGCGGCGGTTGAGCGGGGCCTTGGAGAAATGCATGGGTAGTAATCGGTTTCAGGTTTGAGGTTCTTAGTTCTTGTTTTTTCCCTCGTCGGAGCCGCTCAGTTCCAAAACGTCCACTTCCTTCTTCTTCAGCGCCGCGAGAAGCGCCTCGCGATTCGTCTTCGTGTGATCGATCCACGCGGTGACGTGGCCTTCCTTGAAACTTGCGACAGCGCGCTCGACGCCTTCGATGTTTGCGATGCTGCGATAGAGTCCGAAGTTGCAGCCTTTGCAGTCGTGACCGGCGACTGCGATGCGCTCCACTTTGAGCTGCTCGGGCTTCAGCGTGCCCAGCGGCGCGATGCTGAACGCGCCCTTCGATGCCTGACGCAGCAGTTGATCAATTCGCTCGCGAATTTTTTCAGACGGCTGCTTCTTGAATGTCGTCGCGCTGTCGTAGCTGAATGTGACTACGGTGGAATCGAAGTCCACGTCCACGAGCGTCACCTCGACGGGCTGGTTCTTTGTGTTCTTTGCCTCGGCGGGCAGCACGCCCGCCTGACGGCGCAGA
>CAINXC010000486.1 GCA_903854655.1 uncultured Verrucomicrobiota bacterium
CAGCGCACCCACAGCAACCGCTCCCGCGCCGAGGCCGACACGGATCTTGGGTCAAACCCGTCACCGCCATCCACCAGGGCCAGCGGCGCCCGGATGGCTTCTCCGGCACCCTCCAGCAGGGCTTGAATGAGAAGCCCGCAGCCTGCGCCGCCAGCCTCAGCCACCACCTCTGTCATGCAGCCCGCCTGCAGCCCCAACGAGTCCACGCAGGCAAGGCCGGACCCTGCCACCCGTTCCTGCACAACCTTCTGCGCCGCATGTGCGTCCGGGAAGCGCTGGCGAAGGAGTTCGCGGAAGGCAATGATGTTGGAGGGAATGCTCATACTGTTCTATTGAACAGTATTCTGAAATGGCGAAGATCGCAACTGGAAAGACCTGGGGATGAATGGTTCCTCCGCACCCAACTACGCAATCGCTTCGCCGCCGAAAACCTTGCGCACCTTGGCCAGAGCCTCGTCGATGTCTGCGCAGAACTTCGCTCGTCCGATCAGTTCCACCAGACCGGCTTTCTCCATCACCGCGAAGGGCAGGGGCTGCACGGCGGTGAGCAGGATGCGCACGCCATCGCGCCGCAGTTTATGCACCACGACTTCGAAGGCATGCAGGCCGCTCATGTCCATCGTGGGCACGTTGCGCAGGCGCAGAATCACCGCGCGCGGTCTGCCGCCGGAGTTGCGCAGCGCGGCCTCCAGTTTCTCCGCCGCCGCAAAAAAGAACGGCCCCTCGATCCTGTACAGCACCACGCCCTCCGGCACATCTTTGCCGGCAATGCTGTGGCCGCCGCTTTCCACCTCGGTTTCAGGCGTCACCAGCTTGATCTGCGTCAGCTCCTCCATGCGCTTGACGAACAACCCTGCGGCCATCATCAGCCCTATCCCCACGCCGATGGTGAGGTCAAAAATCACTGTCAGAGTGAACGCCGCCATCAGCACTGCGAAGTCCGCCTTGGGTCCGCGCCAGATTTCGGGAAACGTATCCCACTCCGCCATGCGCACCGCCACCCCGATCAGGATGCCGCTCAGGCAGGCCAGCGGGATCATGCCGGCATAGGAGGCGGCAAACAAGGCCACCAGCAGCAGCATGAACGAATGGACCACGCCAGACAAAGGCGAGCGGGCTCCATTGCGAATGTTCGCCGCTGTGCGCGCAATCGCCCCCGTCACCGCAATGCCGCCCACCAGCGGGGTCAGCACATTGGCGATGCCCTGGCCAATCAGCTCCTGGTTCGAGTCATGCCGCGTGTCCGCCAGGCCGTCCGCCACCATGGCGGAGAGCAGGGACTCAATCGCCCCCAGCGCGGCGATGGTGAAGGCCGGGACCATCAGCTCGCGCATCAGATCCAGCGACACCGCCGGGAAATGCCATCCCGGCCAGCCGGAAGGGATGGTGCCGAATTTGGATTGAATCGTCGCAACCGGCAGATGCAGCCATTGCGTGAGCACCGTGCAGACAATCACTGCCACGATGGAAGGCGGCACTTTTCGCGCCACTTTCGGCAGACCAAACGCAATCAGGAGAGTCAGCGCCCCCAGGCCCAGCGCATAGCCATTGGTCGCCGCCAGGTGCGCCCATAGCACGCCCACCTGCTGCGGCACGTGGTCAGGCATCTTCAGCCCCAGGCCCATGAATTCATTCAACTGGCCGGTGAAAATGATCACCGCAATGCCGCTCGTGAATCCCGCCGTGACCGGGTACGGGATGAACTTGATCAGCCGCCCCATCTTCAGCGCCCCCATCAGGATCAGCATCACCCCCGCCATCATCGTCGCCAGCGCCAGCCCCTCGTAGCCATGTTGCGCCACGATGAGCGCCAGCACCGGCACAAATGCCCCGGTGGGCCCGCCGATCTGGAAACGCGTGCCGCCCAGCAATGAAATGACGAGGCCGGCCACAATCGCCGTCCACAGCCCTTGGTTGGGAGTCACCCCGCTGGCGATGCCAAAACCAATCGCCAGCGGCAGCGCAATCACCCCCACTGTGACACCCGACAAAACATCGGCAACCAAACTCCGCCGGTCATAGGAGCGCCAGGATCGGAAGGATTCGGGTTGGAATGGCACAAAAAAACATCGGCGAGAACTCGCTTAAATTCAACCGTAAGCATGGATCACCGGCGGAGACGACAAAGCGTTGCCTCCCTCCCAATCGAGTCTGCTATCCTCGCCCTTGTGGGAGCGGCTCAGACCTTCGGCTCCCAGCCTTCGCGGTACTTGCGGCTCCAGTAGAGTTTGATCGCTTCGTCGTCGCCCGTGATCTTTTTGGCGTCAGGATCAAAGTGAATGGTGCGGCCGGTGCGCCAGGCAATGTTGCCCAGGTGGCAGAGCAGGGTGCTTTTCTGGCCTTCCTCGATCTCGGAGTTGAGCTTGGCCTTGCCCTGGATGGCGTCGATGAAATTCTGGAAATGGGCCACGTCGCTGGTGGGGCCGCTCTGCTTTTCCACTTCCTTGCCCTTCATGTCGTAAACGGTATAACCATTGTTGCCGGCGAGCACGAGGCTGCCGCCGTCGCCGTAGATTTCAACGAAGGCAGGCTTGTCAACCGCGCGCGGGTTGCAACTGCTGTCATCCCAGGCCGCGCCGCAGTGGCCGAAGTCATAGCCCACCACAAAACTGTCCGGCGTTTCCTGCGAGTCCTTGAAGTGATAGCGGCCGCCCACGCAGGACACCTTCTGCGCGTACTCCACGCCCAGGCCCCAGCGCACCAGGTCCATGCCGTGCGGGCCGTTGTTGGCCAGCTCGCCGCCGCCCCAGTTCCAGCGCCAGTGCCAGTCGTAGTGAACGTATTTCGCCACGTCGTCGCGCAGCGGCGCGGGGCCCTGCCACATGTCCAGGTCGATGTGCGCGGCGGGTTTCAGCGCGCCCAGGCCGATCTCCTTGCGCGTGTTGGTGTAGGCGCTGCGGCCATAGGTCACCTTGCCAATCACGCCTTCACGAAGCTTTTGCATCGCCTCGCGCACCATCGTGTAGCTGCGGCGCTGGTTGCCCATCTGCACCAGGCGCTGGTGCTTGCGTGCCGCCTGCACCATCATCTCCGACTCATGCGGGTTGTGGCTGCCGGGCTTCTCCACATACACATGCTTGCCGGCGGCGCAGGCGAGGATCGTGGCCGGGGCGTGCCAGTGGTTGGGCAGGGCGAAGGTGATGGCGTCCACGTCCTTGTCCTCCAGGATTTTGCGGAAATCCTCCACTCCCTTGGGCGCCCTGCCCGACTGGCTCTGCACCATCTGCATCGCCTTGGAGAGGCGCGATTCGTCCAGCTCGCAAAGGTAGGCAAGCTCGACATTTTCACATTTCAAGAGGGCGCCCACATGCCCCATCCCGCGGCCCAGGCCGCAGACGGCGATGCGAACTTTGTCGTTTGCCTTGTCGGCGGCGCGAAGCGTGCCGAAAGCAGCGGTGGAGAGAGCAGCAGTGGTAAAAGTGCGACGGTTCATCGGAGTGTTCATACGACGGCTCTGAGGCGGAACTTCCGGCAGGATTGGGTCCGGCGACCTCAAGGGGGGAGGCAAGAAACCTCCTTGCCACTGGCACGACAGACCATTTTTTGAGCTCGAAACCGAAATGATGAACAACGCAAAACCAAGAGTTTCACAGCCGTTCCATGGGCGCTTTTATCCATGTGATCGAAAACCTGGCCCTTTTTGGCAACCTGCCAGAGCATCCGCCAGGCGGCCTGGCAAGAGGCGTCCGCCTGTGACGGCGGTGCTTCAGTATCCCGATCCACGGCCCTTCTCCAGGGCAAATCCCGGTTGCTGACGTTCCGTCATTGTGGCACCAAGCGTTGCAGGTTCGTACATCGCTGCGGCCATATTTCTCATGAAGAAAATTCTCTTTTTCGCCCCCTTTGGCACCTTTTCCGTGCATCACCAGCTTGATGCCGTGCTGGCGATGGCGTTGCACCAGCGGGGCCATGAGGTCGAGGTTGTCTGTTGTGACGGCATTTACAGCACCTGTGACGTGCTCGCATGGGTTGGGGCGGACAAGGCCGAGGCCTGCCGAAACTGCGCGGCGCATTCAAGGAGCTTTTTTTCCAAATTGAAGCTGCCGGTGCGCCAGTTGCGGGATTTTCTCACCCCCGATGATTTTGAGAGCGCGCGGCGGTGGAGCAGGGAACTGAATGTGGATTCCTACTCAAACGCGACGTATGAAGGCAAGCCGGTGGGAGCGTGGGCCTTGTCATCGGTGTTCAGCCATTTTCGCATCACTTCCGCAAGCTTGCACAAGCCCGAGGTCCGCGCCGTTCATCAAGGCTACCTCGTCAATGCCCTGCTCACCTGGATCGCGCTGTCCAGGTTGATGGACCGTTTTCCCGCAGATGCGATGGCGGTCTTCAACGGCCGCATGGCGCCTTATCGTGTGGCGTTCGAAGTGGCGCGAGAGCGCCAGGTCAGGGTGCTGGGCCATGAGCGCGGGCTGGAGCCCGGTTCCTTCACCTTGTACGAGAACGCATCATGCTGTGAACCAAAGCCTGTGTTCGACTACATTGAACGCTGGATGCAGGTGCCGCTGACCTCTGCGGACTGTGAACGCTGCTCTGCTGTCACAAAACGCCAGACGGGGGCCCACATGAACTTCCCGGGCTTTTACGATTACGGCACCGAGGCCGCAGAGGTGCGGCGGGCGCTCAACATCCCCGTCGCGGCGCGCACCCTGGGCGTTTTCACCAGCAGCGAGTTCGAACTGGCCAACAACAGCGCTTACACCTCGGTTACCAGCCAGATCGATTACATTGACACATTGATCTCAGTGTTTCGCGGGCGTCCCGACGATTATCTTGTGGTGCGGCATCACCCCAACATCGCAGGCGACGCAGGCGTCGCCGCAGACTGGGATTTTCTGCGCCGGGCCCGGGAGCAGGCCAGGTTTCTTCCGGCAAACGTCCGTATCATCATGCCTTCGGAGAAGCTCTCCAGCTACGGGCTCATTCCACAACTGGCCGGCGCGATCGCCTTCTTCAGCTCGACGGGAATGGAGTCGGTCTCGCGCGGGGTGGCCTCGGCGGCGCTGCCGGAATCTTATTCACGGGATGCCGCCACGTTCATTATCGATGACACAAGCACGCAGGGCTTCGCGAGGTTGGTTGACGGGCTGTTCGAGAAAACGGCCTCATTCCAAGCTTCCGACCTGCGATCCTGCTACCGCTACCTTTCGGCCTCGTTGTCGCGGCATTCATCAAAGTTCAACGCCTTCGGCATCAAAGATTTTTTCTCGCACGACATTCGTGTTCAAGATGAAGAGGAACTGCTGCCAGGGCACGACCAGGAACTGGATCGCACCTGCGAGTTTTTGCTTTCCGGGACGCCCATTTTCAACATGCCAGGCAATGCGGAAACGCAGCGGGACACTGCTGTTGAAGACGCGTTTTACCAAGCTGAATGGCAGCGTTTGAGCGAGGCCAGGGCGCAAATGTCCCGACAGGATTCCGTGGCGCCCTGCAACCTGGCCGCCCTGCCTGTGGCGGTGGTCACGGTGGGGAGCGGCAGCCCTGGAACCCCGGCCTGGTGTGCACAGTCACGGCATCGCACGCTGGTGCCGAGAGGTCATGCCGATGCTGCGAGCGCCTCCTGGCGCGGCGTTTTGGAAACGCTGAAAGAACGTTTGGGTGCGGTGGAGGAGGAGTATGTGATCGTCGCCGGTGAGGCGTTCGAGTATGACGCTTCTTTCGTCCGCACTGCATTGAAAGCGCTGGAGGCCGACAAGACGGCTGGCGGCGTCCGAATCGGGGCCTGGGTGGTGAAGGCCGACGGTGCTATTGATGGCGAACTGGGAACAGTGCAATATCCCTGCCGCGACTTCCATGAGGCTTGCCGCACGCTTCCCGCGCTTCACAGTCACCCGGAGATGGCGTTGTCACGTTGCTTGTTCCGGAGAGGAACGCTCGTGGAATGTCTGGATCAAGTGGTGGCTTCGATGGGCAGGGAGGATTGTGCGGCTCATTTTTTCAACACCGTCGGAGGCCCTTCGTTTATCGAGCTTCTGCAGCCCATGGCGATGATCAGGCAGGCGGCGCTTCCATCGGCGGCGACACTGGGGACGAGCTTGGAAACACCGGTTTTGTTTCTCATTTTCAACCGGCCTGATCTGACACAGCAAGTTTTTGAGGCGATTCGCCAGCAACGCCCGCGCCAGTTGTTTGTCGCTGCGGACGGGCCTCGTCGCCAGGTGCCTGGCGAACGCGATCTATGTGAGATCACCCGCCGGTTTGTCTTGGAACGAATCGACTGGGCGTGCGAGGTCAAAACACTGCTTCGCAGCGACAACCACGGCTGCAAGCAAGCTGTGTCATCCGCCATCTCATGGTTTTTTGACCACGTCGAAGCAGGCATCATTCTCGAAGATGACTGTCTGCCTGACCCAAGTTTCTTCACCTTCTGCGGCGAGTTGCTCCGCCAGTATCGCGACGTCGAGGAGGTGATGCAAATTGGCGGGGTGAATTTTCAGCAAGGCCGCTGGCGGGGAGAAGGCTCGTTCTACTTTTCGAAATACGCGCACATCTGGGGCTGGGCCACATGGCGGAGGGCGTGGAAAAACTATGACGTGAACATGCCGGGGCTCGACGAATTCC
>CAINXC010000487.1 GCA_903854655.1 uncultured Verrucomicrobiota bacterium
CAACCCTTTGGCCAGCGTCACCGCCTCCATTCGCGTGGAGGCCCATGCCTACGCCCCTGGCCGCCACAGCCGCCAGCTCACATCCTCGATCCGGGAGTTGCCGCCGATGCGAGGGAGGGAGAACAGCGGCACACCGGAGGTGACAATGCCCTTCTTGGTGCTGCAGGCCGCCGCGTAATGCCGCCGTGCGCTGGCGGTGACGCGTTCGTCGTGCGCCCCGTCGGGGTAGCAGAGCAGGGCGGGCTCGCGCATCAGGCCGCGTTCAACCAGAATTCTCTTGCTGTCCTTGAGTTCGGTTTCGATTTCGTTGTCGCTGAGGCTGGACAGGATCGGGTGGCTCATGGTGTGGCTGCCTATGGTGACGAGCCGCTTGTCGAGCGATGCGAGCTCCTCCCAGGACATGAGGTCATGATCCCGATGATGCTGTTCGGTCGGGCAAAAGCCTGCCGTGCCGGCCCGCACGCCCAGCATGGTCTGCTCGCGCTTCGAATTGGGCAGTTGCTTCATCCAACTGATGAAGGCGTCGATGGCGCCAAAGTGGGTGCCGGAAAGCGCCTCGGCAAGGGTAATGAACTGGTCAAAATCGAGGGTCTTGAGCCGCTCGCGCATTTCGTGGGTCCAGATCCAGCGCCCGCTGTCGATGAGGCCGGGGCAGACAAAAAAGGTGGCCGGCACCTGATGCTTGACCAATAGCGGATAAGCTTCCGTAAGATTGTTTCTCAAGCCATCATCAAACGTAAGCACAATAGCAAAGTCTGGCAATGATTTTCCATTGCGAAGACGGTTCACAGCCTCATCCATCGGCAAAACCGAGTGGCTGCGCTTGATCCAGGCCAGTTGCTCGTCTAAGGCCTTGGCCTTGTAGAACCCGCCGACGCCATGGTGCATGAGCATTCGCACCCCTGCCTGCTTGCGCGCGGCGCGGTCCGTGAGGCCGAACTCGAAAGCCCAGCGCCGCAAGCGCGGCACGAAAAGGTGGAGAGCTGACAAATTCATTAAATTCGGTACCTTGGCGCTTTATCTCATGCTTTGGAACAGAAGACAAGCAGCACTCGTCAATGTGCGCATGACGTAAGTTTGGCTAAAAATTGGTTTATGTCATTGTGCGCCTCGGGAAATGGGTCAGCCAGTCGCCAGAAAAACGTCCCATGCCGGATTGCATGCCCGGAGCAACGCCATGTCTGGGCGTTTTGAGAGGAACGAAATGGGGTTGATAATGAACCCAAGCGGGCGAAAGGTCAAGACTTCCGCAGGGTCGTCGTGCAAAATTTGCGCATCGGCTTGTAGCGCTGACCGCCGCCACCACCCCTGGCCTTTGCTGGGTCAGCCCCAGGTCAGCGTGCCGGTGCTGCTGCCGAAGCTGCCGGCTTCCACGCCCATGCGTTGCAGCATGGAAACGAACAGATTGCACATGGGCTGGTTGTTTTTCGCATCGTACGCCACGTGCTGACCGTGCTTGAACCCGCCGCCGGCGAGCAGCAGGGGAAGGTTGTGCCAGTCGTGGCTGTTGGCGTTGCCCAGGTTGCTGCCGAACAGGACCATGGTGCTGTCCAGCAGGCTGCCGCCGCCCTCCTTCTTCGCCTTGAGGGCGGCGAGCAAATCGCGATAAGCGCCGAACTCTTCGCGCTCGATGCGCTGGAGCTGCTCAATTTTCATCGGGTCCTGGCCATGATGGGAGAGATTGTGATGGTCGATGGTCACCCCCTGCACAGGCGGCACGTCGTTGCGGCCCTGAACCAGGACCGTGATGGCGCGTGTGCTGTCGGTTTGCAGGGCCAGCGGGATGAGGTCGAAAAGCAGGCGCATGCGGGCGATGAGGTCGGATTCATTCTGGACATCGGCCGGCGGTCTGGCGTCCACCTTGGGCTTGGGTTTCTGCACCCAGGCCTCGGCCTTCAGGAGGCGCTCCTCCATTTCGCGAACGGAGGTGTAGTACTCGTCCAGCTTCTCCCGGTCCGCCCCGCCCACGCGACGTTCGAGACGCTTCGCCTCCTCCTGCACGGTGTCCATGATGCTGCGGCCCTCCTTGAGCTTGCGCATCTGCGCCTGCATTTCGCCGGGGGTGCCGTCGAGGAAGAGCCTGGCGAAGACCTGGGAAGGCTTGGACTGCGCCTGCACCATCACACCGCTGCGGGTGTAGCTCTGGCTGGTCTGGCCGGCGGTGCTGAGCACCAGCGACGGGTAGCGGGTTTCGTGGCCGATCTTCTCTGCGACGAGCTGATCGACGGAGATGGTGTTGCGGAAGCCTCCCAGGCCCGGACCCTTGGCGGAGGTGAGCCAGGTCATTTGCGAGGTGTGCCCGTCCGCCCCCGCCTGGTCGGGATGGCTGACTCCGGAGAAAAGCGTGAAGTCATCGCGATGCTCCTTGAGCACGTCGAGGTAGGGCGTCAGCGAATAATCGCGCCCGGTCTCCTTCGGGTACAGGCTGGGGCCATAGATGCCCAGGCTGGCGCAGGCAAACACCATGCGCTTCGGCGGCGTGGCACCGGCGGCGCTGGAAACTCGCGGCATCATTGCCTCCAAAAAGGGCAGCGCGAGCGAGACGCCCGAACCGTGAAGAAAGGCGCGGCGGGAGATGGCGGGGTGGGTGGTCATGGCGTGGGCGAGATTACTTGTTCAAAAACAAAGGCGACTGCACCACGGCGTGAACCAGGGAGCGGAGGCCGGAGCCTTCGGCCTTGGTCTGCTGCATGATGGCGGCAATGGCGTCGCGATCGGCGAACTGGACGCCGGCGCCGGTGCTGTAGGTGACAAGGTTTTCGGCCAGGCATTTCATCACCTGGTCCTGCCGGTCGAGCAGCAGCTTCTTGAAATCGGCAATGTCGTGGAACTTGCGGCCGTCCGGCAGTTCGCCGCTGGCATCCACGGGAGGGCCTTCCTTGTACTGCCAGATGTTCTGGCCGTTGAGGCGCTTTTTCACGTTCGCACCCTTGTCCTGCGAGCGATAATGATCCCGCCAGCCGCCGATGACATCGAAGTTCTCCAGGGCGAACCCCGGAGGGTCGATCTTGCTGTGGCAGGTGGCGCAGCTTTCCACGTTGCGATGCTTGGCGAGCTGCTCGCGGATGGTGGTGCTGCCCCGCGTATCCGGCTCGATGGTGCCGACATTGGCGGGCGGCGGCCGGGGCGGCTGGCCGAGGAGGTGCTTCATCACCCAGGAACCCCGGATCACGGGCGAGGTGACCGTTCCATTGGCGGTGATTTTCAAGATGCTGGCCTGGGCGAGGAGTCCGCCGCGAGGGCTGTCCGCAGGCAGTGACACACGGCGGAACTCCTCGCCGCGCACGCCTTCGATCTCGTAGTGATCGGCCAGGCGGTTGTTGATCATGGCGAAATCGCTCTGGATCAGGCTGGCAACCTTGAGGTTGTGGTTCAGCAGCTCGCTGAAGAACGCCTCGGTTTCCGAAACCATGGCGAGCTGGAGAAGCTGGTCGAACTCCGGGTAGAGCTTCTTGTCCGGGGTGGTCGCGTCGATGTTGCGCAGCTCCAGCCATTGGCCGATGAAATTATGGGTGAAAGCCATGGCCTTGGGATGCTTCAGCAGGCGTTCGGTCTGCGCCTTGAGCACGGCGGGCTGGGTGAGATCCCCGGCGGCGGCGACCTTGAGCAGCTCCTCATCCGGCATGCTGCTCCACAGAAAATACGAGAGCCGCGAGGCGAGCGCGAAACCATCCAATTTGCCTGGATGCTCCTCCAGCAGCAGGAAGCCGGGCGACGAGAGAATGGCGCGCAGCCCCACGCGCATGGCATCTTCGAAGGTGGCGCCAGCCGCGAGCTGATCGGCGGCCAGCTTGATGTAGGGGGCCGCCTCGTCCTGGTCCAGGGGGCGGCGGAAGGCACGGGCGGCGAACCGGGTGAGGCCGCTGGCGATGGATTGATTCACATCGGCCGGCGCCAGCTCGTATGCCAGCAGCTTGTTGTCGCGATACTTGCGCTTGTTCGCGGGCACTTCCACCAGCGGCACCTCGCCCAGGGCCTTTTTCAGGCTCGATGGCGGCCAGGACTCGATGATCGGGCCCTCCACCTCCACCCATTGCATGGCGAGCCCGGTGCCGGTGAAGTCCTTCGCGCCTTCGTTGTAGATGTTCCGGCCCTTGGCATCGCGCCCCACCGCGTCGCAATTGATAACGATGTGCTCATTCCTGGCCAGCCGGGTGGTGAATTCGTATTCACGAGGCTTGTCGGGCGGCAGCTCGCAGTAGGAAAGCAGACGCTTTTCCCGGAAATTGTTCGAGTAAATCATGACGGTCAGCGGCTGGCCGTCGGATTGGAAGGCGTTGCCGGAGATTCTGATCCGGTACATGCCGTCGGACGGCGGCTGGCATTTGCGCAGGCCCACCAGGTAGTCGGCGGTGGTGAACATGATCACCTCGTTCGCCGTCTCCCGGAACATCACACGATGAGTGTTCTTGGGATTAAACTTGTCGGTCTGCGTGCCCGGCGGGGTGTCGAGGTTCTTGCGGATGCCTTCCTCGTCCTTGTAGCTGAAGCGCTGCTTGAGCGGCTCCGGTCGTTTGGTGAGCACGATGGCGGCGTCGAGCGCGGCATCAGCGGCTTCGAGGTATTTTTCGATCTGAAGCTGGGAGAAGCGCAGGCCCTCCGCCACGGTGTCGAACCCGTGCATGGGCGTGTCTTCGGGCAGGATTTGCTTCAGCGGGATGTCGATGCCCAGCAGGTCCTGCACGGTGTTTTCATACTCGGTGCGGTTGAGACGGCGCAGCACTGTGCGCCCCTGGGCTGCCTGTTCGTGGGCGTTGAAATCGCGCAGGGGAGTTTTGACGGAGGCCAGGAAGGTGTCGAGTTCGGCGCGTGCAGGCCTGGGCTTTTTGGCAGGCGGCATCTCGCCCTCGCGCACCCGGTCGTAAAGCCTGGCCCAGGCGTCGAAGTTTTTTCGCTCCTCCGGTTTCCAGCCGATGGCGGTCAAATCCAGGCCGCCCTTTTTCACCTCGCTGTCGTGGCATTCGGTGCAGTGCTTCTCGAAGAACGGCTGCAACGAGGGCAGCGGCGATGCCGCAAGGGTGACAGCACCGGCGGCAAGCAAGGACAGGGCGATGATGAAGCGAAAAAGCACCACGGCTCAAACGCTGCAAACGGCCGGGTCTTGGCTCAAAATGAACTCCCGCCCCAGTTCTCCGCCGTGAAGCGGAGAGGGAGTGCAGCCGAAGCGGTTGATGGTGGCCTCAGCTCGCCTTCTTGAGCTTCTTTTCCACCGGCTTGGCCACGCGCTCGGTCAGCAGTTCGGGCTCGATGCCGAGCATCTTGGCCGCCTTGTTGACGTCGTCGTCGAAGTGGCGCATCACCAGCTTGCACAGCTCCTTCTGCACCCAGGGGATCAGCTCGATGTCGGCGGAAGTGGAGGCGGCGTGGACCAGGACGTTGAGGGCGTCCCTCATGCGCAGCACGTTGCTCACGGCGCTGCCGAAGCGGCTGCCGCTGCTGCCCAGGGGGATGTCGCTGGGCAGGAGCACGTCGGTGTTCGAGAGGGCGCAGGCGCGCTGGATGGTGTTTTCCAGCTCGCGCACGTTGCCGGGCCAGTCGTAGGCTTCCAGCATGATCAGGGCGTCCTCGCTGAAGCGCATCTGCGGGCCGCGCTTGCGGGCGGAGAGGCGGTTGAGGAAGAACTCGGCGAGCTGGCGCACGTCCTCGCGGCGCTCACGCAGCGGCGGGATGTGGATGCGCACCACGTTGAGGCGGTAGAAAAGGTCTTCGCGGAAGTTGCCGGCCTCGACTTCTTTTTCGAGGTTCTTGTTGGTGGCGGCGAGCACGCGCACATCAGTCTTGAGCGTCTGATTGCTGCCCACGCGGCAGAGCTCGCCCTCCTGCAGCACCCGCAGCAGCTTGCTCTGCACGGTCAGCGGCATGTCGCCGATTTCATCAAGGAACAGCGTGCCGCCGTCGCACTGCTCGAAACGGCCCACGCGCAGCGCCATCGCGCCGGTGAAGCTGCCCTTCTCGTGGCCGAAGAGCTCGCTCTCCAGCAGGTTGTCCGGAATGGCGGTGACATTGATGGCGACAAACTCCTTCTGCGTGCGCGGGCTGAACTTGTGGATGGCGCGCGCCACCAGCTCCTTGCCGCAGCCGCTTTCACCGGTGATCATGACCGGCGCATCGGAGCGGGAGACGCGGCCGATGAGCTTGAACACGTCCTGCATGGGGCCGGAGCGGCCAATGATCGTCTCCTGAATCGATTCGGAGGGAACAACCTCGGCGGGATTGGCCAGGGTGTGGCGGCGGGCCTCGATGGAGCGCATGGCGCTTTCCACCACCACCCGCAGCTCATAGGTGAGTTTTTCCTTCGGCAGCACATCGTAGGCGCCCAGGCGCATGGCCTCGATCACATGGCTGGTGCTGGCGATGGCGCTGGTGAGGATCACGATCGCATTGGGGTTCACCTGGCGCAGCCGCTTCAGCAGCTCGATGCCGTTGGTGCCCTGCAGGCGCAGCTCGCTGAGAACGATGTCGGCCTTGGCCTTCTGGTAGCCGGCCACGGCGTCCTCCGCACGATGAAAGGTTTCGATAATGACACCGGGGGCTTTCAAGTGACCACTGGCCCACGCCAGAAAATCCAAGTCGTGATCGACAAGGTAGAGGCGGGTGATGTCATCCGGGACGGAAGAGACGGACATAGGACTGTCAATTATCGGGATAAATCCGGGACGTGCAACCCTGGAGCCAGGGGGAAATAAGGGGGACTGCCACTCGTTTTTGAGAAAAAGGGGCCTTTCTACACCGCCCCGAACCGTCGGTGGCGCTGCGCGTAGGCTTTGATGGCGTCGCGCAGCTCTTCCTTGCGGAAGTCGGGCCAGAGCTTCTGGGTGACGTAGAATTCGGTGTAGCTCAACTGCCAGAGCAGGAAGTTGGAGAGGCGCATTTCGCCGCTGGTGCGAATGAGCAGGTCGGGGTCAGGGTAGTAGCGGGTGTAGAGGTGCTTGCTGAAGACCTCGGTGTCGATCATGGCCTTGTCGAGATGGCCTTTTTCCACGCTGTCGATGAGGCTCTTCACGCCGTCGATGATCTCCTCGCGGCCGCCGTAACTGAGCGCCAGGATCAGGGTCATGCTGGTGTTGTTCGCCGTCGTTTCGATGGCGCGGTGCAGCTCCTCCTGGGTGTGCTGGGGCAGGTCGTGAAGACGACCGATGGCCTGGAGGCGGATGTTTTTGTCCATGAGCTCCTGGGTTTCCCGGCGCAGGTAGAGCTCCAGCAGCTTCATGAGCGCCTGCACCTCGCGCTTGGGGCGCTTCCAGTTCTCGGATGAAAAGGCGTAGAGGGTGAGAAATTCGACGCCCAGCTCCTTGCAGCCCTCGGTGATGGCGCGCACGGATTCGGCGCCGATCCGGTGGCCCTCGGTTCGCGGCAGCCCTCGTTCCTTTGCCCAGCGTCCGTTGCCATCCATGATGATGGCGATGTGACGGGGGATGGAGGAGAGGTCGTCTGGCTTTTTGGACATTCGGGGTCGATGGTATGATGAAGCGGCGGGCTGCGCCAGTGGGAAGTCGTGGCTATTGCAGGGAAGTGGCCGGTCAGATCCCAAGAGGGCGACAGAGGGGTGCCCGGAGGCCCGTTTGCTTGTGCTCCACTCCACCATGCCCTCCGCCATCGCCATCACCGCCCATCCTGACGACATCGAGTTCTGCGCCGCAGGCACGCTGCTTTTGCTGAAGCAGGCGGGCTGGGACATTCATTACTTCAATCTCTCGCGCGGCAACTGCGGCAGCCAGCAGCACGATTCCGAAACCACCGCAAGGGTGCGGTTGGAGGAGGCGAGGGAGGCAGCGCGGCTGCTGGGCGCGCACTTTCATGGGCCCATCGCCAACGACATGGAGATCATGTACACGCCGGAGCGCATGCGCCAGGTGGCGGCGGTGATCCGCGAGGCGCGGGCGTCCGTGGTGCTCACGCACGGGCCGGTGGACTACATGGAGGACCACACCAACACCTGCCGGCTGGCTGTCTCCGCCGCGTTCTGCCACGCCATGCCGAACTGGACGACCGATCCGCCCCGCCCGACGTATGAGGGCGACGTCACCGTGTACCACGCACTGCCCCACGGCCTGCGCACCCCGCTGCGCCAGCGGGTTCATGCCGGTTTGTACGTGAACACCACCCGTGTGCACGCCCTCAAGCGGGATGCTCTTGCCCTGCACCACAGCCAGAAGCACTGGCTGGACGTGAGCCAGGGGATGGACTCGTACCTCGCCGCCATGGACGAGTTGTCCCGCCAAGTGGGGGCTTTGTCGGGAGAGTTCAAATACGCCGAAGGCTGGCGCCGCCATCTGCACCTGGGCTTCAGCGCCACCGACAGCGATCCGCTGAAGGAGGCGCTGGGGCCGGACTGCCTGGTGAACGAGGCGTTCGAGGCGGGGCTGGAATAACACTACTTCACCAGCCAGAGACGTGCCACGGCACCGATCTGGAAGCCGGTGGCGGGACCTGTGAGCGTGACCGTGGTCTTGCCCAGATTGCCCGCCATCTTCGCTTCCGTGACGGTGGCATCAACGGGGGCGGAGGTGGGCTTGCGATCCACCCCGGCAGGGGCCAGGAGGACCTTGAGGCCGGGCTTCAGCGCGTGGGAAATCTCGCCGCCTTCCTGAAACAGCGTCAGTTGCACCGCCTGGCCGTCGATCTTGTCCACGTAGCCCGGAGCACCTTCCGCCGTCATGCGCCGGGCATGCACGGACTTCTGGCCGGTCTGGAAATTAAGCAGGCTTTCGTCATCCAGGAAGACCTCCCAGCACATCTGGGTCTTGCCCTTGCCGATGCCATGGGTCTGAGTCCGGATCTTGTCGCCAATTTTGATGTCCGCGAAAGTGGCGGGCTGGGACTTCTTCCAGAAGCGGGTGGCGGTGTCGGTGCTGATGAGGATGCCTTTTTCGCGAATGAAGCTCTTGTCAAAATTGGCCTGGGTGCAGGTGAGCACGCCTTTGGCGGCGTCGATGGCGTCCACATAAAAGTACTCCTTGTGGTTGTTCATCATGTTCATCTGGTCCTGGATGTAGGTCAGCCAGGTCCATTGGCCGGTGGCGCCGTTTTCATGCATGCGGAAGATGGCGCGCTCGCCGATGCGGAAATCCTGCAGATCGCCAAACGCTCCATAGTGGTACAGCTCCGCGTATGGCAGCACGGTGAAGGGCATGATTTCATCCGAGCCCTCCTTGCGGAAGGTGCCGGTGCGGGTGGCGAGGTCCATGCTCACCAGTTCGCCCCAAATGCGGCGCATCGCGTCGGTGGGAACAATGACCTGTCCTGGATTGATCTTGAGCACCGGCTTGGCAGGTGCGGCAGGAGTGTCGGCGGCGGGGAGGCTGCTGCTGAGAAGCAGGGCGAAGACAGGAGCGATCAGGGTGAAGTGGCGCATGGAAGTGCAGAGTAACAGTTGCACGCCTGAGTTCTTTCAGGCGGTTCCGCCGATTTTCTCGGGGACTCCACAGGCGGTCTTTGGTGGAGCTTAGCGGACTCGAACCGCTGACCCCCTGCATGCCATGCAGGTGCTCTACCAACTGAGCTAAAACCCCAAAGACGCCGCGCCTGGAGGTGCGAGACCTGCCGGGCGAGGGTCGAGATCATAACGGGAAGCCTCCCTCTGACAAGGGAAAAATTGATGGTTTTTGTTTTCCAGTCGCCAGGTGGGGTTTTCCGGGCGGCAGCAGTGCCTGCCATGATCGAAAAACGATTGTGAACCCCGGCGGCTGGGCTAGCACATGCCGCATGTCATTCAGACTGGAGATGCTGCAGGTGGCAAGGCTCGCGCCGCGAGCCCTGGGGGAGTCCGCCGACCTGGTGAAGCAGTTTCTGCTCTCACAGCTCACGGACGAGGGCGGCTTCAAAAACCGCGACGGCAAGGCGGATTTGTATTACACCGTATTTGGCCTCGAAGGGCTGCTGGCGCTTCAGGCCGGGCTCCCGCGTGAAAAGACCGGCGCCTGGCTGGCGCGCCTGGGCGACGGCGAGGGGCTGGACTTTGTCCACCTCTGCTGCCTCGCACGCTGCTGGGCGGCCCTGGGCGGCGAAGGGCTGCCCCCCGAGAAGGGCCTGCGCCTGGCGGAACGCATCGCCGCGTATCGAACCCCGGGCGGGGGCTTCCATCCCAACTCCGGCCGCGCCCAGGGCAGCGCCTATGGCTGCCTGCTGGCGGCGGCGGCTTATGAAGATCTGCGCCTGCCGCTGCCCCGCCCTGAAGAGGTGCGGCAGTGCATGGATGAACTGCGTTCCGCCGATGGCGGCTGGACCAACGAGGCGGGGCTGCCGCTGGGGATCGCCCCGGCCACTGCCGCCGCACTGGCCCTGTACCGGCGCATGCGCTGGGAGGTGCCGGCGCAAAGCATCGACTGGCTGATGGGCTGCTGCCGCGCCGAGGGCGGCTTCGTCGCCTTCCCCCAGTCACCCATTCCTGATCTGCTCTCCACCGCCGTCTCCCTGCACGGGCTGGTGGGGGCCGAGGCGGACATTTCGCGCATCAAGGAGCCCTGTCTTGACTTTGTGGACAGCCTGTGGAGCGCCGAAGGCGGCTTTCATGGCAACTGGACGGACCACACCCTGGACTGCGAGTACACGTACTACGGCCTGCTGGCCCTGGGCCACCTGTCGCTCTGAATCAATCTGAATGCTTTGCCCATTTCTGAAGCCGCCTAGCTGGCAAACTTCTTGCGTCAGAAAAAAAAGTTGATTTAAGCAATCTTAATTATTACCATCGGCGAAATAGCAGCCATTTTTCCGGTTGAATAAGCTTCAATAAATAATAGGTTTTCCATAATTATTAGTTGATACCTTCGCCCACTCGCTTTCCACCATGGCATTTTCGATTCGCAACATCTTCCAAAAGGGCGCTGACACAGGCACGGGTGGGCCTGGCCAAGGGGGGACCAGCGGAGACTTCTCCTTGTTCGGCGCAGCGGGTCCGGGGGTGGCCACAGCGACTCCCCAGGGCAGCCCCTTCGGCATGGCGGCGGGTTCGCCCCCTCCTGGTTCGGGTGGCTCGATTTTCAAAACCCTTGATGATGAAGACCTGCATGGTCAGCCTGTGAATCCCCGCTCCGGTTCATCGCCCTTTTCTCCCTTTGGCCAGCAGGAAGGAATCTCCCTGACTGTGGCGGACATCCTGCCGTTGCTGCCGCCGGAAATCGCCCGCAGCGGCGGTGCGGCACCCGATCAGCCGGTGACGATTTCTCCGCAGGCGCTGGAGGCGGCACTGGCCAGCGGCATGCTGTCCGTGCCGGTGTTTGAGGTTTACCGGGTTTGCCCGGTGCTGTTTCAAGTGCCTGTTTCGCCCCAGGATCCGCGCATGGTTCCCTTGCCGCAGAGCAAGCTGGCGGCGTTGATGGCCTCCAGCAGAGGTGCCCAGGCACCTGCACCAGCCCCGCCTCAGTGGGGGGCTGCGCCGTCCGGCAGCCCGTTTGGTTCCGTTCCGGTAGGAGCGCCGCCGGTGAACGGTTTTTCGCCGCCTATGCAGGGAGGCAATCCGTTTGCGGCACCGGCGAACGGGATGTCCGCCCCCGACGCCTATTCGTCGCAGCCCATGGGGTACGGGAATCCTCCTTCGAACCCTCCCACAGGTGGAATGCGGCCCGCTGGCGCACTGCCTCCGCGCAGGCCGGCCGGGATGCCGCCTCCCCTGCCCGCTCCTGGTGAGTTTGGCGCCAGGCCGTCCTTGCAGTTGCCAGGCAGCGAGGAACAGGCCGCCGCCAGCCCCTTTTCCTTTCAATCGCCCACGCAGGGCGCGAATCCCTTCACTTTCCAGCAGCCGGAGGCCCCGCCGTACAACCGTGAGGCCAGCCCGCCGCCGCCCCCCATGCCGTCACCCTTTGGCATGCCTCAGGCGATGCAGCCCTCGATGCAGGCCGGGCCGGGCATGACCTCGTTGCTTTCCAGTGCGGCCGCTCCGGTGACGGATCCCGAGCTGGCCGCAGGAGGCTTCGCCGCCATGCCTCCCCTGGGTTCCCCCTTCGCCAGCCCGGCAAGACCGGAGATGCCTTCACCGTTTGCCGCCCCGGCGTTTTCGCCGCCCGCCCAGTCTCCCGCTCCGTTGATGCACACATCGCCCTTCTCGATGCCCCAGGAGCAGCCCCCAGCGCAGCCGCAGGGGTTCTTCGCCGCAGCATCCCCGCCTCCGCAGCCTGCGGGCGATCCCGGAGCCTCGCCTTTCGCCTCGATGCCCATGCCGCCCATGCCGCAGATGCCCGAGCGCGCCCCGGCTTCCATGGTTCCCAGCGTGGCCTCGTTCGAGCCGACACCCCGCCCGACGACGCCGGAATCTCCCAGGCTGGGTGCGGTGCCCTTCAGTTCGCCTCCGATGGCGGCCAGCTCCGCACCACCCCCGCCTTTCAACATGCCCCCGGTTCCGGGAACCACCCGCCCGCAAGCTGGCGCAAGCACCTGGGCGGGCGATGAAATGATGGACATCTCCCTGGCGGCGGTTTTGAAAGGCCAGACGCCCCAGGACCTGGGCTTTGACCCGAATTTTATCCCCGCCTGGATCAACACGAAGCTGCCCGCCGCCACGGTGCGCCAGCAGTTGTCGTCCGGCCAGGTGGTCATCGACCTGGGTTCGATCATCGACGGCACTGAAAACACTTTCCGGACGGTGATTG
>CAINXC010000488.1 GCA_903854655.1 uncultured Verrucomicrobiota bacterium
CATCAACGACAACCTGCCCTATGACCAGTTCACGATCTGGCAGCTCGCGGGCGACCTGCTGCCCAATGCGACCAAGGAACAGAAGCTGGCCACCGCGTTTGTGCGCAACCACATGATCAACGGCGAAGGCGGTCGCATTGCGGAGGAGAACCGCATCGAGTACCTGTTCGACCAGGCGGAGACGGTGGGCACCGTATGGCTGGGGCTGACGATGCAATGCACCCGCTGCCATGATCACAAGTTCGATCCGCTCACCCAGCAGGACTACTATGGGCTGATCGCCTTCTTCAACGGCACCCCGGTCGATGGCCGCGCCGGCGGGGGGCAGACGGTGCCGGTGCTCGACATGAGCACCCCGGCGGAGGAAAAGAGGATGCAGGTGGCGCAGGAGGCGGTGAAGAAGGTCGCCCAGGAGGTGGATGATTTTGAGCTGACGAAGTTTCCGCGCCCCAAGGGCAAGGGCCTTGAGGAAACGGACGCGATCAAGCTTCCCGGCAACCTGCCCAGCTACATCGCGAAGACCCCGCCCATCAAGCGCGGCGTCGATCCCCTGCTGGAATCCATCAATTACTTCAAAGACAAGGACAAGGCTTACACTGCGGTGCTGCAGAAACTGATGGATGCCGTGCGCAGGCGTGATGCGTCGAAGAACGGCATCACCAAGGTCATGGTGATGCAGGATCGCAAGGAAGGGCCGCGCGACACCTTCATCCTGGTCAAGGGCGCGTATGACAACCCCACGACAACGAAGGCGGTCATGGCAACGCCCGGCAAGCTGCCGCCGATGCCTGCAAGCGCCCCGCGCAACCGTCTCGGCATGGCGCAGTGGCTGGTGTCGCGCGACAATCCGCTGACTGCGCGGGTGACGGTGAACCGCTACTGGCAGAGCCTCTTTGGCATCGGGCTGGTGAAGACGGCGGAGGACTTCGGCGTGCAGGGGGAGCGCCCCGTTTACATGGACATGCTGGACTGGCTCGCGGCCGATTTCATGGAAAGCGGCTGGGATGTGAAGCGGCTGCTGAGAGTGATCGTGACGAGCCGGGCCTACCGGCAGTCCTCCAAAGTGACACGCGAGGTGCATGAGCTAGACCCGGACAACCGCCTGCTCGCCCGCGGCCCGCGCTTCCGCATGCCCAGCTTCATGCTGCGCGATCAGGCGCTGGCGGTCAGCGGCCTGCTGGCTGAAAAGCTGGGCGGGCCGGCGGTGAAGCCTTACCAGCCGGAAGGTATCTGGGAGGAGGCCAGCTTTGGCAAGATCAAGTACACGCAGGACAGCGGCGACAAGCTCTACCGCCGCAGCCTCTACACCTTCTGGCGGCGCATCGTCGGGCCCACCATGTTTTTCGACAATGCTCCGCGCCAGTTCTGCGTCACCAAGGCCATGCGCACCAACACGCCGCTGCAGGCGTTGATCACGCTCAACGAGACGACCTATGTCGAGGCGGCGCGTGTGATGGCGCAGCGCCTTATCTCGGACCCGTCACTGAAATCGGATGGCGACCGCTGTACACAGGCCTGGCGGCTCGCCACCTGCCGCGTGCCCGGTGCCGAGGAGAGCAGGCGCCTGGCAGCCGCCCTGGCGGACTTCAGGCAACGCTTTGGCGCAGACCGCAAGGGTGCCGAAGAACTGCTCGCCACAGGCGACTCGAACCGCGATCCCAAGCTGGAGGTGACCGAACATGCCGCCTGGACAAGCCTGTGCCTGCTGATTTTGAATCTCGACGAGGTGCTGAACAAAGAGTAGCCTGGACTGATGTCGAGCCCGATGCCCAACACCATGAAGCATGCCTTCAAAATGCCGGTGGAGCTGTACAACCGGCTGGGGGACATGGGGGTGCTGCCGAAGCAGATCGAACTCGTCAGAGGCATTGTCATTGCCAAGATGTCCAAATCACCTCTTCACGCCTTGCTCGCCGGAGAGATCGGCGACATCCTTGCTCGAATCGTTCCGGCGGGGCATGTCCTTCGCAAGGAAGACCCGCTCAGCCTGCGGGAGAGTGTTCCCGAGCCCGACATCTCAGTCGTGGAGGGGGAGCGAAAAGACTTCCGCGACCGCCACCCTTCCACCGCCAAACTGGTCATTGAAGTGGCGGTCAGCACTGTCGAGGAGGATCGGGAAATGGCGGAAATCTATGCCGAGGCAGGCATTGACGAGTATTGGATCATCCTTGCCGGCACCGGTCAGATCGAAGTTCACAAGCGCCCTTTCGCAGGAGCCTACATGGACTGCCGGGTGTTTGGCAGGGGCGAGGTCATTGAGTCTGGCAGCCTTGCCGGCGTGAGGGTGGCGGTGGACGAAGTTTTTGCTTCTGTGAGGCAGTGAACAACAGGGGCGTCACCCAACGTATCTAGCCGTATGCCATTGCCGTCTTCAGATCCCTTCCACCTCACCCGCCGCCACTTCTTTGGCAAGGCGGCCACCGGCATTGGCGCGGCGGCGCTCGGTTCCTTGCTGGAGCGCGACGGCTTTGGCATGCAGAGGCCGGCGATTGGCGGGCTGCCGCATTTTCCGGCGAAGGCCAAGCGCGTGATCTATCTGTTCATGAACGGCGGGCCGCCGCATGTGGACATGTTCGATTTCAAGCCGCAGATGGAGCGGTGGCGTGGCAAGGAGATCCCGGAGGCGATTCATGGCAACAAGCGCACCAGCACCATGACGCAGGGCAAGCCGAAGCTGACGCTGCCGGCTTTCACCGGGTTCAAGCGCCACGGAAAGAGCGGCGCCTGGGTGTGCGACTTCCTGCCGCGCACGGCGGAGATTGTTGACGACATCTGCTTCATCAAATCGATGCACACCACGCAGGTGAACCACGCCCCGGCGATCACTTTTTTCATGACCGGCGCCGAGCAGCCGGGCAGGCCGAGCATGGGCGCTTGGCTGTCTTATGGACTGGGCAGCGAGGGCGAGGAACTGCCGGGGTTTGTGGTGATGACCTCGCGCGACAAGGAGGCCTCGTGCGGCCAGATCTTCTATGACTTTTACTGGGGCAAAGGCTTCCTGCCCTCCAAGCACCAGGGCGTGAAGTTTCGCGGCTCGGGCGATCCCGTCCTCTATGTGGCCAGCCCGGACGGCATGAGCCGGCCGGTGCGGCGTGCGCTGCTGGACCACCTGGCCGGGCTCAACCAGGTGAAGCTCAACGACTTCGGCGACCCTGAGATCGCCGCCCGCATCGCACAGTATGAGATGGCGTACAAGATGCAGGCCAGCGTGCCGGAGCTCACGGACATCTCGAAGGAGCCGGATCACATTCTGGACATGTACGGCCCTGACGTGCGCCGCCAGGGCAGCTTCGCCTACAAC